>JANJXB010000014.1 GCA_024709245.1 Acholeplasmataceae bacterium
AATGCGATGCTTCTTGGTTCGAGTCCATGGAAGACGTTTTGGAAAGTTACAGTACCTTTATCCAGACCTCAGTGGGTTGCAGGTACCTTACTTGTTGTCTTAGAAACATTGAATGATTACGGTGTTGTTCAGTACTTTAATGTCAGAGTCTTCAGTTTCGCGATTTTCAATGCTTGGTTTTCATTGGGTGATTTGATGAGTGCGATTCGGTTATCCTTGTATTTATTGTTCTTTGTGTTCATCATCATCGCATTTGAGAAGTTACTCAGAGGTAACAAACAATTCAGTCTACCCGTCAAACCCAAGTTTCGAAAAAGATATGTGATTCGAGGATGGAAAGCAGGAGTTGTCATAAGTTTCTTGTGGGTAATTTTGGGTTTTGGTTTCATCGTACCTGTCACTCAACTTCTAATTTACACATCACAAACACTCAAAGAACATCTCGATATTCGATTATTGAATGCAACCATGAACTCCATCAACAATGCAGTGATTTCAGCCATTTTCATTTTAGTTTTCGCATTGTTTTTGGCAAACTTTGCCAGAAGTCGTCAGAAAAAGATTGTGAAAAAGTTATGGATACGTCTATCGAATTTAGGCTATGCGATTCCAGGTGCAGTCATCGCAGTCGCAGTCCACATATTATTCGTAGACTTGGATCGATTATTCGTTCCGATTTACCGGTTCATTGGAATCGAACAAAGAACACTTGTTTTAACAATGAGTGCTGTCACTTTGGTATTTGCGTATATTTTGAGATTTCTGTCGATAGGATTCAACAGTATTGATGGTCAGTATGACCGAATCGGAAATAAGTTCACTGAATCTGCATACATGCTGGGTTCATCAAAACTTGATGCTTTAATACGTGTTGATTTACCATTGATCTATCCAGGGATGATTTCTGCATTTATTTTGGTTTTCATTGATGTCATTAAAGAATTACCATTGACCTTAATTTTACGACCGACCAATTATCATGCACTTTCAACACTGATCTATGTCTATGCACGTGATGAGAGGATTCAGCATGCTGGAATAGCCTCGTTATTACTCATCATGATTTCAGCACTTTTGATTGTAGGATTAACACAATACAGAAAGGGGATGTTTAAAGATGTCTATTCGAATGACTGATGTTTCATTTCATTATGATCGGAAAAACCCAGTGCTAGAGCATTGTTCTTTTCATATGAAACCCGGTGAAATCGTCGCTTTGATTGGAAAAAGTGGATCTGGAAAAAGCACAATGCTACGATTGATTTCAGGTCTTGAAGCGCCAAATGAAGGGACTATTTACGTACTTGATCAAGTTGTTGCTGACCAACAAGTCGATAAAAAACCTAATGAAAGACAAGTGGGGATGGTGTTTCAGGATTATGCACTTTTTCCGCACCTGACCGTGAAGCAAAACGTAAGATACGGTATTTCACATTTGCGAAAAGAAGATCAGGAAATCTTAATCCAAGAGATGCTTGAACTTGTCGGTCTCCTAGATAAAATAAACAAATACCCACATGAACTATCTGGAGGACAGCAGCAAAGAGTTGCTTTAGCCAGAGCGCTTGCTCGAAAGCCCAAAGTATTGTTACTGGATGAACCTTTCAGCAATCTGGATGCTTCTTTACGTATTCAGATTCGAAACGACTTATCACTCATCTTAAAAAAACAGGAAATTTCATGTTTATTTGCAACCCATGATATTCATGACGCACGTCATTTTGCCCATCGAATCATTCATCTTGCAGACGGTCGGATTGTTTCCGATGAAAAATGTCTTTAAATGTCCATAACTCTCGCTTATCGTTGACAAATCATTCAATATTTGTTATCATAAATTGAGTTTTTTAGGAGGTATTATCATGATTTGGGTAGATTATATCGTCATCATTGTTGCAGTTTTACTTTCAGTTGCTGTCTTACTGCAACGTTCACAAGATGACATCAAGGATGCATTTTCCGGAGAAAAGTCCGAGTTGTTCAAAAATAGAAAAACCAGAGGATTGGAATTGTTTCTATCCCGTGCTTCAGCAGTACTCGCAATTCTGCTTGTTGTCTTGGTTGTTCTTTCCAACAATCTCCACTAACACGATTTTTAAGAACATCCATGAACCAGAAGTGTTTCCGAGGAAACGCTTTTTTCATCCATAGAGGTGCCTATGCCACAACGCTATTTTGTGAATCAAATCAATGGAATTATTTCGGGTTCCGATGTACACCATATCAAACGCGTCATGAGAATGAAAGCGGGAGATGAAGTGATTGTCTGTGCCGAGGGAAGATGTATTTTAGCATCTTTGGAATCTATAGAAGAAGTCGCTACCTATCGAGAGAAAGTACATATCGAATCTCCCAAAAAGAGACATATCACTTTGATTCAGGGACTACCCAAACATCCCAAACAGGAGTTTGTTACCAAGTATGCCACACTCTTTGGGGCATCCAATATCATTTTTGTTCCGATGCAACGCTCAATTTCCAAACTTGAAAATACAGAACATAAACTTACACGACTTTTAAGCATTGCCAAAGAGGCTGCAGAACTCGGTCATCAATCCAGTGTTCCTTCGATTCACATGGCTTTACAAATGGATCAAATCGATTTCAGCAAGTTTGATTTGATTTTGCTTGCAGATGAACTCGAACATCAAAATACCATTCCCCAAGTCATTCAAAATATCAGTCAAGAAGCACATATTGCCATCATCATTGGACCTGAGGGGGGGATCTCTGAATCCGAGCGTAAGTCATTAAAAAGTAGAAAAGCAATCCCGATTTCACTTGGGTTCAATATTTTACCAACTGAAGCAGCAAGTCTTTATGCACTTGCCTTGTTATCCTAATCAAAATGCTTGAATTATTTTGACAAACGAAGAAAAACAATATATAATGAAAAAGGCTAACGAAACATAGCGTGGAAGGAGGGCAGACAATGCCTAAAACAGAAGTTCGACCAAAAGAATCAATTGAAGATGCTTTACGTCGCTTTAAACGGGATGTATCCAAGTCCGGAACCCTTCAAGAAGCTCGCAAACGTGAGTTCTATCTGAAACCTTCAGTAGAGCGTAAAGAACGTCAGCGTGCAGCACGCGCCAAGAAAAAGTAATACGGCTAAATCCGCACCTCAGGGTGCGTTTTTGTTCAGTTTTCATTTAAAAAAGTACTCCAGTGCTTTTTTATTTTTTCTGGTATGGTATAATAAAAACACGATAAGGAGAAGATTTAATGAAATTAAATCGACAAATTCATCATGCCGAAGCCATTGCCAGACTGGTAGGCATACAAGATCGTAATCTCCTAGTTTTCAAACAGTATTTGGGCATCAATGTTTCCTTGATGGGTTCAGAAATCGTCACGGATGCAAGCCAGAGTCAAATACCGTTGTTGGAAACTATTTTTGCTGTTTTAATAGAACTCGCAGAACATCAAGTTCAGTTAACAGAACGTGATGTCATGTACATCATCAAGCTTGCTGAAAAAAACGAATTAGAAGGTGTATTCGACCTCTATCGAAACCGTAAAAAGATACTCATCAATGATCAGGGAAAATCAATATATCCCAAAACGTTTAACCAGAAGTATTATGTGGAATGCATCACCAATTATGATCTCGTCTTTGGTGTGGGTCCCGCAGGTACAGGAAAAACATTTTTGGCGGTTGCACAGGCAGTTGCAGATCTTAAAAATAACAAAGTGAAAAAACTCATCCTTACAAGACCTGTTGTTGAGGCAGGTGAAAACCTAGGATTTCTTCCTGGAGATTTGAAAGAGAAGGTTGATCCATATTTAGTTCCACTCTATGATGCACTTTATGAAATGCTTGGAACGGAGACTACAACATCACTTCTCGAAAAAGGCGTCATTGAAATCGCTCCTCTGGCATACATGAGAGGAAGAACTCTTGAAAATGCATTTGTCATCTTGGATGAAGCTCAAAATACAACAAAAACACAAATGAAGATGTTTTTAACGCGTCTTGGATTTGCATCAAAGATGGTCATTACAGGTGACCCCTCACAATCCGATTTACCGAAAGGAATCCCCTCAGGACTCAATCAAGCATTGACGATCTTAAAAGACATGGAAGACATTAAGATCATTGTCTTTGATAAACTGGATGTTGTGAGAAATCCACTGGTTCAACGTATATTGGAAAGGTACGAGACTCATGAAGTTTAATGTGCACAATCAAACTGGAGAAGACATTAAAGACATCAAAAAACTCTTGAAAACCGTGTTCAGATGGGTAAAAGAAAAGAAAAACATGCAAATCATTTTGGTCAGTCAAGAAGAAATTCATGCGCTCAATCGAACCTACCGAAATATCGATAAGCCGACAGATGTCTTAAGTTTCGAAAATGATGATCCAAACGATACTTCAATCGGAGATATTTTCATCTCGATTGAACAAGCCAGAAGACAAGCAGAAGAGTATGGTCATACATTTGAACGTGAAATCGGATTTCTTGCAGTTCACGGGTATTTACATCTCAAAGGCTATGATCATCATACACCGGAAGATGAGAAAGAAATGATGAAAGCTGCAGAAGTTATCTTGAAAAGAGCGAAGCTTGAAAGGAGTACTCATGAAAAATATTGAACAGGCTTTACTGGCCCGAAACCGTGCCTATACACCATATTCCAATTTTAAAGTTGGTGCTGCTATTTTACTTAAAGATGGGACCTATATTCATGGTGCCAATATTGAGAACGCATCCTTTGGTCTGACGAACTGTGCAGAACGAAGTGCACTTTATTCACTTTACAGCCAAGGCTACCACAAAGAAGACATTGTCTCTATCACAGTGATTGCTAACGATCACGGTCCCGTTTCACCTTGTGGTGCTTGTCGCCAGGTCATGCATGAATTGATGCCCAAAGGGGCAAAAATCATTTTGGCCAACTTAAAGGGAGAAACCATGGAAACAACACCGGATGGTCTCTTGCCATATGCATTTGTGCTCGATGAAAAACCCCATGAGTAATCATCAATCCGGGTTTATTGCCATCGTAGGCAGACCCAATGTGGGAAAATCGACATTGCTCAATGCACTCATCGGAGAAAAGGTCTCCATCATGAGTCCAAAACCTCAAACCACACGAAACCGAATCATGGGAGTGCTCACGAAAGAAAACTATCAGATGATTTTTGTGGATACGCCAGGGATGCACAAGGGTAAAGATCTTTTAAACATTACAATCGATAAGATTGCAGTCTCTGCTCTATCAGATGTCGATGTCGTCTTGTTTGTGACAGATTCCAAAAGAGGTACTGCAGAAGATCACATCATCCATTACTTTAAAGGATTGAATGTTCCGGTATTTCTGGTGATTAATAAAATTGATACCTTAAAAGGAAAAGCTGGGATTGATGAAGTCATTTTATCGTATCTGAATCAGTATCCATTCGAAGGTGTCATACCTATTTCTGCAACAGAACACACACATTTAGACAAATTAGAATCACTAGTCTTGCCACATCTTCCCGAAGGACCTTTATTTTTTCCAAAAGAAATGAAAAGTGACCAATCCGAAGATATGATGATGAGTGAACTGATTCGAGAAAAGATTCTCTATCACACTGAGCAGGAAGTGCCTCATGCGGTTGCTGTCGTGATCGAGTCCCTTGAAGAAAATACAGAAATGAATACCATTGATGTTTCCGCACTCATTCTTGTTGAACGGGCGACACAAAAACAGATTTTGATTGGTAAAGGTGGCGAAAAGATTAAAAAGATTGGAACGGAAGCCCGTCTTGAAATCAATAAGCTATTGCACACCAAAGTACATCTCACTTTATGGGTCAAGGTTAAAAAAGACTGGAGAAATCGTCCAAGTGATTTAAAAGCACTCGGATATGGTGAGTAAGCCATGGAAGGCTTGATTTATAAGGTTCAGCCTTATTTAGAAAGTGCGAGACTTTTGTTTGTGTACACACCTGTCGGTAAAAAAACTTTGCTCGCGCAAGGTTCACAAAAAGTCAATCATCCAAACCGAATCCTCTCACAATATCTCACACAGATTGAATTCAAAGATCAAGATAAATCGTTTTTAACCCTTTCTGAAGGGAAAATCAAAGATGATTTTCAAAGTTTAAAACAGGATTTCTTAAAAACAAAGAGTGCAGCAGTCATATTGGAGATTGTCGATCAACTCATGATTGACAACGTACCTCATGAGAAAGTCTTCAAAGAAATGATGGATGCACTCCATGCATCACGCATTCATGAAGCATCATTATCATTTGCCATCAAGGTATTGAAACCTTTGGGTTATCCATTAGACTTATCTCCAGATGGTAGAGTGATTACAGGCATCAGCATCATCAAAGGTGGAATTGTCTATGAAGGTGAACCCTATGTCAATGACATTGATGTCCAATCTGCCATCACCTTACTCAGACTGTCTGTAATGCCTTATTCCGAATTGATGCCAATCCATCCGGATACTCAGTCAACCCTTAAGTCATTCATTTTGAAATACTATCAGTATCATTTACAAACCACACTAAAAAATCTACAATAGACATTAAAGGATGTGTTCACATGGTTACACTCGATCAGATTGTACAATTTTCTAAAACAACAGGTTATATTTTCCAAGGTAGTGAACTTTACGGTGGGCTTGCCAACACTTGGGATTACGGTCCTCTCGGTAGCCTTCTGAAGAAAAATATTAAAGCGGCATGGATTCAAAAATTTCAAAGAGAAACACCCTATAATGTACTTTTAGATAGTTCAATTTTGATGAACTCCGAAGTTTGGAAAGCAAGTGGACATGTCGGTGGTTTTTCTGACCCCCTGACGGAGTGTAAAAGTTGTAACAACAGATTTCGTGCAGACAAACTGATTGAAGATCATGATCACAATGTAGCTCCTGATGGATGGAGTACTGAAAAAATGTATCAGTATTTGGTGGAACATAAAGTGAAGTGCCCAAACTGTGGGAAATCAGATTTCTTGCCGATTCGTGCATTCAACATGATGTTTCAAACATATCAAGGGGTTGTCTTGGAACAAGCAAATCAGATTTATTTAAGACCTGAAACTGCTCAAGGAATCTTCGTTCAATTCAAGAATATTCAACGAACAACAAGAAAAAAAGTACCTTTTGGCGTTTGCCAAGTGGGTAAGTCATTTAGAAATGAAATTACCCCAGGTAACTTCATCTTTAGAACCCGTGAATTTGAGCAAATGGAACTCGAATTCTTTGTCAAACCTGGCACCGAATTGGAATGGTTTGCTTATTGGAAGAAAGCATGTATGGACTGGCTTATTTCCTTAGGCTTAAAGAAAGAGTCATTGCAATTTGATGATCACAAACCTGAAGCATTGTCTCACTATTCAAATGCAACGACAGACATTAAATATCAATTTCCTTGGGGCTTTGATGAACTTTGGGGGATTGCTTCACGAACGGACTATGATTTAAAAGCTCATCAAAATCAATCGGGTGAAAATTTACAATACCTCGATCCAGATACCAATGAAAAATATCTTCCCTATGTCATTGAACCCTCTGTCGGTGTAGAAAGACTTGTTCTAGCATTCCTAACCAACGGTTACCAGGAAGAAACACTCGATTCTGGTGATACGAGACAAGTGCTGCACATTCATCCTGCACTTGCCCCATATAAGGCAGCGATTCTGCCTCTCATGAAAAAAGAACACAGTGAGAAGGCATTTGAAATCTATACCGAACTTTCAAAATCCTATGATGTCATTTATGATGAAACGCAAAACATTGGGAAACGCTATCGTAGACAAGATTCGATTGGCACCTATCTTTGCATCACAGTGGATCACGATACCATGAATGATGGTACCGTCACCGTGAGAAATCGTGATACCATGGGACAAATCAGAGTGAAGATTGCAGATCTCAAACAACATATTGAAGCATCCCTACAATTTTAAACCAAAGGAGGACTTTCCATGGATGACAAACTCATCGAACAAATCAATGAGAAAACACCAATCGTCGATTTAGTCAGCGAATTTGTCAGTTTGTCCAAACGTGGCAAGAACTACATGGGTTTGTGTCCTTTCCATCAGGAAAAGACACCTTCATTTTCGGTTTCCCCAGAAAAAAACATCGCAAAATGTATGTCTTGCGGTGAAGGGGGTACACCCATCAATTTCTACAGAAAGATTAAAAATCTATCGTTTGAAGAAGCTGCACAGGAATTAGCCATTCGTGCAGGGATAGAAATCAAAACAGAAAAAATCATTAAAGATCCGAACAAACACTTTCATCAATTGATGAACGAAGTGACCTCATTTTATCAGTTCAATTTGAAAAACAGTGAAAAAGGGCTAGAGGCCATCAAATATCTTTATGGCCGACAAATGACCGATGAACTGATGACACATTTTCGAATCGGTTATGCTCCAACCCATGGTCAGACACTCTACAATGTCTTAAAGGATAAGGGTTATGCAGTTTCTGACATGATTTCATTAGGTGTTGTCAAACAATCAGATGACGGTGATTATTACGATCTATTCTCAGATCGGATCATCTTTCCCATCACCAATCCAAAAGGTGATGTCGCAGGGTTATCCGGTAGAACCATGAACCCAAAAGAAACGGTGAAATACATCAATTCACCGGAAACCGTGATTTTCAAGAAAGGTCAATTGCTTTATCATTTTTATGAAGCACTTCCAGAGATTCGAAAATCGAAACAGGTTGTTTTATATGAAGGATTCTTTGATGTCATCAGTTCTTATGCAGCAGGTATCAAACATGGGGTTGCGACCATGGGGACAGCACTGACCAAAGAACAAACAAAACTCATCAAATCAGTCACACAATCTATGATTGTAGCCTATGATGGGGATAGTGCGGGTCTTAAAGCAGCTGATCATGCCATACCGATGTTGGAAAAAGAAGGTCTTAAAGTTGAGATTCTCATGATTCCTGAAAAAATGGATCCAGATGACTTCATCAAATCCTATGGTCCTGAACAGTTTGAAATGCTTTTCGGAGAGTATACCAAAGATGCATATCAATTCCGTTACGATTACTATAAGACAGGACTTAATCTAGCCAATGCCAATGACATGAAGTCATTCAGAGGCAAAGTCATGGACATGATCCGCAATTCAGATGCCTCAATCAAAGCATTTTACACCCAAAAACTTTCTTTAGATTTGGGTATACCGCTCTCTGAGTTTGATTTTAGAAAAGAAACAACTCGAAAAGAACCCGTCATCCCCAAGATTGAAAAACCGAAGATGCTCAACAAATATGAACGGGCAGAACGGTCACTCATCTTTGAAATGATGAAATCAAAAGCAGTCTGCAGTAAAGTTATGAAAGTATTGAAACCAACTGATTTTGCAGATCATATTACCGCAAGTATTCGAATCGATATCGAACGGTATTACTATGATCATCAGGTATTCGATATGAATGATTTCTTAGATGGTTTGACTGCTGAGCATCGTGCATATGTTGAGCAGATCTTACTCAAAGACATGTATTGGGTCAATCAACTTTCAATCGATGAAACTGATATTCAAGACTATGTCGAAATTGTCAAGCTCGCCAACGTCAAAAGACGTTTGGAAGAGATTCAGTCCCATATCAATCAAATCCAAGTGGTCAGCCAAACGCTGATTGAGGAACGCGATCGACTTCAGGGAATATTGAAAGAAAAACATTAGGAGGATTTTATGGATTTTGAAAAAATCGTTCAGCAATTGATTAAAAAAGCGGGTAAGGACAAGTATCTTGCTCAAGAAGACGTCACAGAATTTGCGCCACAGGGAAGTGAAATGTATTTTGAACTCGAGCGTGCATTATTAAACGAAAATATCGATATATTCTCACCTGAGGAATTGGCTGACGACGAAGAAACAGAAAGCACCAATGATGCACCAGAAGTTGAAGCCGAAGAGGAAGACGATCTCGAATTTGAACTTGAAGAGCTTGAACCCGATGATTTATCCTTATCCGGTCTTGAAGTTGAAGAAGAAGAATTGATCAACATTGAATCGATTGCAAGTAATATTAAAATCGATGATCCTGTACGGATGTATTTAAAAGAAATCGGACAGATTCCTCTACTCAATCAAGAAGATGAAAAGAAATATGCTGTTGCTGTAAGCAATGGTCGTTATGCACAAGAACAGCTTGATGAGGCGAAGAATGAAGCTTCTGAATATTCCGAAAAAGACATTGAAGAATTGAAGCGTGCTGTCGAAAAAGCACATCATGCAAAAAACAAACTTGTTGAAGCAAACTATAGACTCGTCGTATCGATTGCGAAGCGATATGTCGGTAGAGGTCTGTTGTTTTTAGACCTCATTCAAGAAGGCAATATGGGATTGATGCGTGCTGTTGACAAGTTTGACTATGAAAAAGGATTTAAGTTCTCTACCTATGCAACATGGTGGATTCGTCAAGCGATCACGCGTGCTGTTGCCGATCAGGCAAGAACGATTCGTATTCCTGTCCACATGGTGGAAACCATCAACAAGATGATTCGTATTCAACGTCAACTCATCCAAGATCTCGGTCGCGAACCTTCGCTTGATGAGATTGCAAACAAGATGGGCATTACACCTGAAAAAGTTCAAAACATTCAACGCATCGCAAAAGAACCCATTTCACTTGAAGCTCATGTGGGTGAAGAAGAAGATTCATCTTTAGGAGATTTCATTTCAGATCCGAATGCCCTCACCCCTCATGAGTTCATGTTACAGGAAATGGTTAAACAAACTTTAGATGAAGTCTTAGAGACACTGACTGACAGAGAAGAAAAGGTCTTAAGATTACGTTATGGACTCTTTGATGGCAAGAATCATACACTTGAAGAAGTAGGTCGTGAATTTGGCGTCACCAGAGAACGTATTCGTCAAATTGAAGCCAAGGCACTTCGCAAGTTGAGAAGTCCTTCAAGACAAAATAAACTTAAAGAATTCTATTATGGCAAGAAGTAAACGCATTCTTGGATTAGCGGATTTATGCAAAGGATATGATACAGTACTTGATATTGGTACGGATCATGGACTTGTCTTAAGAACTGCCTTTGAAAAAGGGTATATCCGCCATGCCATTGCAAGCGATCTTCGTGAACAGCCACTCAAATCTGCACAAAAAAACTTAAAAGACTATCCGGCACAATGTGTCATTTCGGATGGTTTTTTGGCTATTGAATCTCAGTTTGACTTAGTGATGATCGCAGGGATGGGAGCCTATCTCATTTCAGACATCTTAGAACATGCACCTATAGGTCAATATGATTTGATTTTACAGCCTAATGACAAAGTGCATGTCTTAAGAAGTTACTTAATGGAGAATCAGTGGAAGATTACTGATGAATGGGTCATTCATGATCATTTCTATTATGTCATCATCAAAGCAACAAGGGGAAAGATGAACTTGTCCGATGATGATATCCTTGTCGGACCCATTTTAAAGACAAAACCAGAGGCTCAGGATTTTTACAAGCATAAACTGAAACTGATTGAGAAAATCATGAAAACATCGGATGAAACGAAGTTACAAGAGCTCAAGCGGTTGCATCAAGCCTATAATCATGTGATAATATGTTAAAATTGAAGTATCATCATCACCTACGCACATGAAGTATTTCGTTTTTGTTACAATAGTCATGGACAAGATGATGATACGTCAGGAGGATTTGAAATGAAAGAATATCAAACACTGCAAAAACTCGATCGAGCACTTCAATCATTCAGAAGAAGTGGTGTTTATAAAAGAGCATCTACGGATTTGAGTGATGCAGACATCATGGTGCTTTTCTGTGTGGCGTTTTGCGACCAGAATCAGAAAGTCAAACTTTCAGATGTCGCAAAAACACTGAGAGTGACACTACCAGCGATTACACATAAAGTCAATGATCTACTCGAAAAGAAATACATTGAACGTGAAAGTTCCAGCAAAGATTTACGAGTCACCTACATCAAATTAACACATGAAGGCAAAGCTTATGTTGAATCCATTCGGGATGAATATTACAAACCGATTAAAGCCATTGCGGATCATTTGGGTGTAGAAGACACAAAAGAATTAATGCGTATCTTAGATAAAATCAGTGAAATCGGAAAGATTAGCGAATAATCTTTCTTTTTCAATAAAGGCGGGATATTTTGATTAAAGCACTTAAATATTTGAAACCCTATCGCTTTGGCGTCATCTTCGTATTCATGATGGTTGCCTTGCGTGCTTATCTGGATTTACTTTTACCGAGATACTTAGGCTTGCTGGTTGATGAAGGTATCGGTCTCGGTGAAGTCGGTGTGAATCCAGATGCCCAAAAGATTTGGTTGTATGCACTCTTAATGCTTGGAGCTACACTGGTATCCATTGGTGTGACGATTCTATCAGGTTACATGGAATCACGCATTTCTGCGGGATTCGCCAAAGACTTAAGACAAGCAGTATTCAACAAGATTCAATCTTTTTCTTTGAAAGAGATGGATCATTTTACCACGTCATCCTTAATTACACGGTCAACCAATGACATTCAGCAACTTCAAGGTACGGTCAATGTACTTTTAAGAATGATTATTTTGGCACCTTTTTTAGCAGTTGGAGCGATTATCTTCTCTGTCAGAGAAAATCCGACCTTGTCGATGTTACTCATCGTTTCTATCGTGAGTTTACTCGTGATGATCATCATCATTTTCTCGATTACCTTGCCAAGATTCCAATTGATGCAAAAACTGGTCGACCGATTGAATTTGGTCATTCGTGAAAACCTATCAGGTCTTCGTGTCGTGCGTGCTTACAATACTCAAGCTTACCAAGCAGGACGTATCGATGAAGCATCGAAAGAATCGATGAGACTCAATATCTTTGTCAATCGAATCAACAGTTTAATGTGGCCAATCATGGGACTCATCATGGGTGCAACTTCGCTTGCGATTGTCTATTTAGGATCAACCTATTTTATCGGAGTCGTGGATGGATTCAATCCAGGTTCAATGATGGCACTTCTTCAATATTCAATGCGCGCCATCATGGCATTCATGTTCATGACGATGATTTTCATCATGTTACCAAGAGCAGCAATCTCAGCAAGACGTATCATGGAAGTCTTAGAAATGGAAGTTCAAATCAACGATCCAAAAGTTGAAGCTAAATTACCCGAATCATTTAAGGGAGAAATCACTTTTGAAGATGTCTGTTTCCAATATCCTGGTGCAAGTGCTCCCGTATTATCCCATCTGAACTTCACAGCGAAAGCTGGAGAAACCACAGCCTTCATCGGATCCACGGGATCCGGTAAATCAACACTCATCAATTTAATTCCAAGATTCTACGAAAGAACCTGTGGACGTATTTTGGTGGATGGTATTGACATCATGGATTTAAAACAAGATACACTTCATCAACTGATTGGATATGTTCCACAAAAAGGTGTTCTCTTTGGTGGAACCATTAAAGATAACATCTTATTCGGCCAAGAAAATGAAGATCAGGATCTCATGGAAAAAGCTGCTGAAATCGCTCAAGCGAGCGAATTCATCAACTCCAATGAGCAAAAGTTTGATTATCAGATAGCGCAAGGTGGAACCAACGTCTCAGGGGGTCAACGCCAAAGACTTTCCATTGCCCGTGCCATTGCAAAGCGTCCATTGATTTACATCTTTGATGACTCTTTTTCAGCGCTCGATTATAAAACCGATCAGAAGTTAAGAAAGATGCTGAACAAGGAAATTCATGCAACAAAATTGATAGTTGCTCAGCGTATCAACACGATCAGACATGCAGATCAAATTGTTGTATTAGACCAAGGTACAATCGTAGGTAAAGGGACGCACGATGAACTCATGAAATCATGTTCTGTCTATCTAGAAATTGCCTCCTCACAATTATCGAAGGAGGAATTATCATGAACCAACATCAACAACAGCAACAGAAAAAAGATGCCAATGCGCCACGCCCAATGATGGGTGGCAGACATGGCGGTATGAACTTCGAAAAACCTAAAGATTTCAAAGGCACGATGAAAAAACTAGTGACCTATTTGAAACCATACAACCTTAAAATTATGATTTCAGGCTTGATGGCAATCATCGCAGCACTCCTTTCAGTATTGTCTCCATGGTTACTCGGACTGATCACTTCTGAAGTTGCAGAAGCTTATCAAGCAGGGTTATTTGCTGGCGGATTCCCAATGATCAGCATTCCTGTATTGGGATATGGTCTATCGATTGGAGAAGTCACTTTACTGATTCTTGCAACCTATATTCTTTCAGCATTTTTCAACTATTTCCAATCGTTTATGCTGATTGGAATGACGCAAAATCTGACATATTCCATGAGAAGAGAGCTCTCTGCGAAATTGAACACCTTACCTCTTCAATTCTTTGATAGAGAGCAATTTGGAGATATCTTAGGTAGAATTACCAATGACGTTGAAACCATCAATGGCACACTTACTCAAAGCATATCTGAAATATTCAGATCGATTGCACTCATCATCGGTATCTTTGGCATGATGATCATCTTATCACCTATTTTGACAGGTGTTGTCTTCATCACCACTGCTCTAGCACTCTATTCAGCAAGCAAATTCGTTAAACTTTCACAAGGATACTTTAGAAGCCAAGCCAAAAGTAACGGTATGCTCAATGGTCATATTGAAGAAACATACAGTGGACACACGGTTGTCAAGGTCTTCAATCATCAAAAAGCATCCTATGAAAAATTCAGTCAGATCAATAACGACCTGTATGGTAGTGCAGTCAAAAGTCAGTTTATCTCAGGCATTATGATGCCAGTTCAGTTTTTCTTTGGCAACTTGGCCTACATCGGTATCGCAGTGATTGGTGCATTCCTAGTGCTTTCAACCAATCCTTTGATTGCGATTCAAGTTGGAATCATTTTAACCTTCATCCAATACACACGACAGATTAACCAACCCATACAACAAATCGGATCGATTGCTAACGTACTTCAATCGACAGCAGCAGCATCCGAACGTATCTTCAATATGCTAGCTCAACAGGATGAAACTCCGGATCGAACATCACTCAAGTCACTTGAAAAAGTTGAAGGTCATGTTGTCTTTAAAGATGTCCACTTTGGCTATGTCCCGGAAACTGATGTCATCAAAGGCTTCTCAGCAGAAATTAAACCGGGACAAAAAGTCGCAATTGTCGGACCGACCGGTGCGGGTAAAACGACCATTGTTAATCTCTTGATGAGATTCTACGAAATCAAGAGTGGATCCATTGAAATCGATGGTGTTGATATCAGAGACATGTCGAGAAAAGATGTTCGTTCACTCTTTGGTATGGTTCTTCAAGATACTTGGTTGTTTGATGGATCAGTCTATGAAAACATCACTTACGGTTCCCAAGACAAGAGTCAAGAAGAAGTCATCCAGGCCGCTAAACTTGCTCAAACACACCATTTCATTGAAAGCTTACCCGAAGGGTATCAATTTGGTCTTGGTGAAAATGGTCAAAACATCAGCCAAGGTCAAAGACAGCTCTTGACCATTTCAAGAGCGATGCTTGCCAATCGTCCAATGCTTATTTTAGATGAGGCAACTTCATCTGTTGATACGAGAACCGAAGTCTTGATTCAAAAAGCGATGGAAGCACTGATGAAGGATCGAACCAGTTTTGTGATTGCACATCGTCTGTCGACGATTAAGGATGCTGACATCATCTTCGTGATGAATGATGGTAATATTCTTGAACAAGGCAATCATACAGATTTACTTGCTCGAAATGGATTCTATTCCAAACTGTATTATAGTCAATTTGATGCCAGTTAACACTTTACATTCAGCAGTGATTCAAGTATAATAGTCATTGCTGACACGGTGCACTAGCTCAGCTGGATAGAGCAACGGCCTTCTAAGCCGTCGGTCGGGAGTTCGAATCTCTCGTGCATCGCCATCTCGAATGATCAACCCCTAAATTGGGGTTTTTTATTTCAAAGGAACAAATCAATGAGTGATGATCAGGTAGGCATTGAATCACTCACCATAGTTTAATGAGTTCCATGATAAAATGATAAAAAGAAGAGGTATATCATGAAAGATCAGGAAGTCAAGAAAGAAATCATCCAAGGTTATGAAGTTGAATTTGAACCCATCCTTCATCAGTATTTTGTCAATGGGAAACAAGTTCCAAGCATTTCACAAATCTGTAAAATGGAAAATCCTGACATATACAATGGAATTGACCAAGCAACCCTCAACCGAGCAGCTGCAAAAGGTGTTTCTTTGCATGAAGAAATCGAAAATTATGAACTTCATGGAGAAATGGGATACACAACAGAATTTCATCACTACCTGAAAATCAAAAAACAGTATGGATTCAAAAAAGAACTGACCGAACGGATGGTCATCATTGAGATCGATGGTCAAGTGGTTTGTGCGGGTCGATTTGATTTGCTTGCAACGATGAATGGGAAAACTCTCTTAATTGACTTCAAAAGGACAAGTCAAATTCATCAAACTTATGTGACATTGCAACTCAATCTATACCGCTTGGGTTTGATGCAATCATACGGTATCCCTATTGATCAACTGATGGTCATCAGACTCAGATATGATGCTGTTGAAATCCTTGATTTACCTATTCAAGAATTAGAAACCAAGCATAAGTTAAGAAAATACCTTAAAACAATGTCAATTTGAGCATTCATTTGATATCATAAGAGTAAACCATAAAGAGAAGGCAAGAGACAAGCTCGATGACCCTTCAGCAACCTACCCATAGGCAAGGTGCTAAAGCTTGAATGATGGGTTACGATAGGCATCCATCGGGATGCTTTTATTTTAAGGAGGAAATCAAATGAAAACATTCATGAGAAGTAAAGTCAAAAAAATGGCAATTGATTTACCGGATCAGAGACAAATCTATATCGTTGATTCAAAAAACAGACAGTTTGTGATGGATCGA
>JANJXB010000093.1 GCA_024709245.1 Acholeplasmataceae bacterium
CAGTGGCGTGCTGTTTTTTTCTTCATAATCCATCAATGGTTTTAGTTTTCCATAGACATAGTCTCTTAAGCGGCTATAATCGATGTTTTTCAATAGATTAAGCACTTTGATTTTATCTTCTGAAAAGATATTGATGGATAAATTTTTACTTTCGATGTGAATGAGAGCTTCAGAGAGTTGAAAGTAGATTTTTGAGATTTGAGATGCTTCATGAATTTTATTAGAGAAAGCTACCTTAAAGGTTAGATCCTTGTATTTTATCGATAATGTTTCATAGACGTTTTGCATGGTATCTGAAAGATTTAAGTTTTCAATGGTATTCAAGATAAAAAGCAATTGGTCATTGAGTAAGGTGTATCTCAATTCGTCTGAATTTAAATGGAATTTATTGATAATAACCGTTCGCACATATTCGACTAAATTAGGATTGATGATGGTTCTATGTTGATCTTTAAATGTAAATAGAATGAGCGTAACTGGAAAGATGACATTCCATTGATAGCGTTTGGATGCTTCAATCAGTTGTGTATTGGTATAATTGGATGAAAGATTGGACACGAAGTTCAAGAGAAATTGATTTTGTTTGAGCGTGTTTTCAATCTTTTTTTGATGAATGACAATAATCATCAGTTTAAAGATCTCAATGTAATTATGCAATATATGTCGCTTGTCATTTTTTGCCATCAAAACGAATCGGTAGATGGGTTTTTCATCATAAATAACATCTTCTGAATAATACAGGGTATCTCCAATTCGCTGAAATAGATTTCTTGTTTGTTTCGATTGAGCAAAATAAGTTGAAAGAGAATCCGCAGATGCATAAGTGGTCTTATTGTCAAGGTTTTGAATCAAGACTTCTAGATCGGGGATTTTATCGACGATGTTCATCAATGTTTTTGTTGAAGGCGTTTCGTAGACTTGTTTTAGGAATTCTGAGTAATTGGCATCGAACGCGTAATTTGTATAATCCTGACTTTGCAACTCGGATAGGATATTGTTGAAGAGTAATGATAAATTCGCATCGTATGTCAATGCAACAATCGGAATATTCAATTGATCTGCAAGTTTTAGAATAGCCTCAGGAATGATATCGATGTATCGGTGCATCTTGATGAGAATTCCAGCAGTATCTTTTCGGTTCAATGCATACAGCAAATGCTTGAATGTTTCCACATCTGTCTTCACTGGATAAAAAGTAGTCAGAATCAAAGATCTCTCAATGATATAGTTTTCAAAATCTGGCGTTTCTAAGATGGACACACTCTCAAAACTTCGATCCAATTTTTCTTTTGCTGAAAGAATTTCGTAAGATTCAAAAATCTCTCGCTCAAATAAGTCTTTTAATGTCGTCTTCATGGGCTCACCTCGAGCATATTGTAGCATATTTGGATTTTATTACAAACATAAAGCGTTTTTATTGTCAAGTCTCTATAATTACATTGCGATACCTGTTTGTGTATAATTGAGTTACACAAGGAGGTGCGTACTATCAAATACTTTGTCAAAAGTGACTGGAATGGATTTTTTGGACTTTTCACCAATAATCTGACCAATATTCTCGTGATGGCAAGCCTATTATCAGTTGTGGTCGGTCTTCCAGGCAATATCGTCTATGGAAGAATTTTACCCGCTGTCGGCTTATCGATTCTACTTTCTTCGATCTACTACAGTTATATGGCGATTAAACTCGCCAGAAAAGAGAACAGAAATGATGTGACTGCATTACCTGCAGGTACATCAGTACCTCACATGTTCTTGATAGTCTTTCTCATCATCGGTCCTGTCTTTTGGGCAACCGGTAATGCTTATCTTGCCTGGGCTGCAGGTCTGGTTTGGGCTCTTCTTGAAGGGGTTGTTGAACTTCTCGGTAGTTTCATCGGTATCAAGGTAAGAAAGATACTCCCTAGAGCAGCAATGTTAGGATCCCTTGCAGGGGTATCCATCACCTACATTGCACTGAATCCAGCATTCAGCGTTTTCGCTATTCCATACATTGGTCTGGTCGCACTGGCGATAGTGTTACTCGGTTGGGTCGGTAAAGTCAAGATGCCCTTCAATATACCCACAGGACTGGTTGCAATCATCATCGGTGTCATCATCGGTTGGGTCAGTGGACTCATGACAGGATCAGCCTTGATCGATAGTTTATCAAACATCACCTTTGGCGCTCCAGTTCCAAGTTTTCAACGTTTCTTTGATGGATTCTCGGATGCCCTACCCTTCCTGTTTTCAGCGATTCCACTGGGCATCTACAATTTCTTTGAAACCATTGACAATTGTGAGTCAGCAGCTGTAGCTGGTGATAACTATAACACCCGTGAAGCGATGCTTGCAGATGGTGCAACTACCATCATCGGTGCCATCTTTGGTAGTCCATTTCCAACCGCAGTCTTCATTGGTCATCCCGGTTGGAAAGAAGCAGGTGCTCGAATCGGTTACTCGTTTGTTGGTGGTATCACGTTATTCATCTTAACCATTTTTGGAATGATCTCGGTCTTGCTCAACATCATTCCTGTCGTTGCAATCTTGCCCATTCTTCTATACATCGGTGTTGTCATCACCACACAAGCTTTCACATCTGTGTCGCATAAATATGCTCCAGCAGTCGTACTGGCCATCATTCCATGGCTTGCAGACTGGACAAAGAACGCTGTTGATATCGCTTTGGGTGCAGCTGCAACCAATGCAGGTACAGTTGGATTCGAGAATTTGACCACTGCGGGTCTCAATTACTTTGGAATGATGAATCTTGGTGCAGGTAGCATCATTGTCGGGATGATTTTAGGTAGCATTGCTGTCTTCATCATCGATCATAAGTTTGTGCATGCAACCATCACAAGCCTTACTGCAGCTGTTCTGACATTCTTTGGAATCATCCACTCAGGCGTTGTCGGTATCAATTCCAATTTTGAAATGACATTAGGTTATCTGCTTGTCACTGTAATTTTTGCAGGATATGCATACATATACAATAAAAAAGGAGAAAATCATGAGAAAGTACCAAGTTGAAGCAAAACCGTTCACCTTCGATTTTGATCTCGAAAAAACGGCACTTGTCATCATCGATATGCAACGTGATTTTTGTAGGAGAATAAACCATGAATGATTATAAAATATTAAAAAATAGTTATTTTGATTCAGTAACCTTGATGAGCACGACAGTTTCGATTAAGAAAGATTTAGATTTAGAAGAACTGCTCATGTTTATGGGAACTGATATGAATAAAGACATGATTAAATCCGTTGGATTGTACCATCAAGAGATGGATCATGCTGAACCCAATGATTTAATCATTGCTTGTACACTTAAAGTAGAAAATAAAACATGGGCAGATGATGTCATCAAACGTCTCTCATCTAGAAAAAAGAACACTCAAGATCAAAAAATCTCGTATAAATCCATCCATCAGGCAAAAGAAAGTTTTGATGCGAACTTAGCTGTAATCAGTGTTCCTGGAATCTATGCTGCTCATGAAGCATACAAAGCACTCGAAAATAACATGCATGTGATGCTATTTTCGGATAATGTGAGCATTGAAGATGAAGTGGCATTGAAGAAACTCGGTCGCGAGAAAGATTTGCTCGTGATGGGACCTGACTGTGGTACAGCCATCATCAATGGAAAAGGATTGTGCTTTGCCAATCAAGTCAAAAAAGGACCCATTGGATTGGTTGCTGCCAGTGGAACTGGACTTCAGGAAGTGACCGTCATCATCGATCGATTCCATGGAGGTATTACACAAGCCATCGGTGTTGGAGGTCGCGATTTATCCGAGCAAGTCGGTGGTATCATGATGCTGAAAGGCATTGATGCATTGGATCATGATCCTAACACTCAAGTGATCGTATTGATTTCAAAACCTCCATATAAGAGTGTTGAAGAAGCCATCATGAATCGATTGAAAACCATCACTAAACCCGTTGTTGTCTGTTTCCTAGATGCCAAACGAAACGAAACTATCAAGGATGTTCATTTTGTGTCGACTCTGACAGAAGCAGCCATCAAAGCACTGAATCTCATCTCAATTTCAACTCCTAATTTAACCGCACTCGATGAGCAAACCAAGACAACCATCAGACAAGATCGATCAAAACTTCAACCCACACAAACCTCAATCAAGGGATTGTTTTGCGGGGGTACCTTAACTGCTGAAGCTTTGAGTGTGTTAAGACCTTATGTTTCTCATTTGACAAGCAATGTTGCTAAAAAAGCTGAAGAAAAAATGAAGGATCCGATGAAGAGTGAAGGACATATCCTAGTAGATCTCGGTGATGATATCTTCACACAGGGTAAACCTCATCCCATGATCGAACCCTCCATCCGTAATGACAGAATCATCTTTGAAGCCAAACAAAAAGATACGGCTGTGATTTTACTCGATTTTGAACTCGGTATCGGTAGTCATGAAGATCCGGTGGGCATCACTTTAGAAGCCATCAAAGAAGCAAACCTGATTGCAAAACGAAACAACAAAACCATTCTTTTTGTAGCCTATGTCTGCGGTACTCATCAAGATTACCAAGGTTTAGCATCTGCTGAACAAAGACTTAAAGAAGCTGGTGTGATCCTAGGAAAAACCAATGCACATGCAGCCATCATTGCAGCACATCTTGTGAAGGAGGAGAACCATGAGTATTCAAAAGTTATTCAGTGAAGACATTAAAGTCGTGAATATTGGATCCCCATCCTTTACCCCTGACTATGAAAGACAAGAAGTTCCATTCATTCATCTCGATTGGGCACCTCCTGCTTCCGGGAATCCGGTACTTCTCAATTTACTCAATCAACTGAAACCTTATCAAGCACTGATTGAAAAAGCCAATCTTGAAGCGGTATCACGGATAAAGTCTGCAGAAGGAAGACTGATTGCTGTTAAAAAAGCATATGATGTCATCCCGAACATGAGTAAAAACACCATTTTACATGCTGGACCCACCATCGATTTCAAATTGATGGCTGGTCCAATGAAAGGTGCCATCATTGGAGCACTCATCTATGAAGGGCTTGCTAAAAACGAAAAAGAGGCCATCAAACTTGCTGAATCTGGCGCAATTGAGTTTGATAGTGCACACCATCATGATGCAGTCGGTCCGATGGCGGGTATCATCTCCGCTTCCATGCCTGTGCATGTGATTTATAACATCACTCATAAAAACTACAGTTATTGTACAGTCAATGAAGGTTTAGGCAAAGTCTTACGCTATGGAGCCAATAGTGCAGAAGTCATCTCAAAACTCAAATGGATTGAACAACGGTACATGCCAGTCATCAACGATGCATTGATCCTTTCAGGAGGAATTGATGTGAAGAGCATTATCGCTCAAGCACTTCACATGGGGGATGAATGTCATAACAGAAACAAAGCGGCATCCGCGCTCTTTTTACGTGAAATTGCATCCTATATCCTACAAACTAAGCATGATGCATCCATGAAAAAGGAAGCTTTAGAATTCATCAAGAACAATGAGCATTATTTCTTAAATCTTTCCATGCCATTTGCCAAGGTCGCACTCGATTCAGCACGTCATATTAAATATTCAACAGTACTGACAACCATGAGTCGAAATGGCGTTGATTTCGGTATCCAACTCGCGCACAGCCAAACATGGTATACAGCCAAAGCCAATTATGTTCAAGGACTCATGTTTCCTGGTTTTGTAGAAACAGATGCAGCACCCGACATTGGAGATTCAGCCATCACTGAAACATTTGGTATTGGTGGATTTGCAATGGGAGGAGCTCCTGCCATTGTTCAATTTGTCGGAGGTGTTGTTGCTCAAGCATTAGAATATTCGAAATCGATGCATGAAATTACAGCAGGTAAACATCAGGTGTTTACCTTACCCCCCTTGGATTTCATGCCCACTGCTTGTGGCATCGACATGATTAAAGTTGTTGAAACAGGTGTTTTACCCATCATTAACACAGGTATGGCACATAAGGAAGCTGGCGTTGGCCAGGTAGGTGCTGGTCTAGTCCATCCACCTATGGCATGTTTTGAAAAGGCACTCAAAGACTATGTCAAATTATTGAAGGAGGAAAAACAATGAAAATACTTGTCGCTCTCGGTGGAAATGCTCTCGGTGAAAATCCAACAGATCAAATCGAATTGGTTAAGCATGCGGCAAACAGCGTTGCAGACTTGGTTGAACAAGGTCATCATGTCGTTGTTGTCCATGGCAATGGGCCCCAAGTGGGTATGATTCAAAGCGCTTTTGATACAGCACATGGTATCAAATCCAATATTCCGTTAATGCCACTGCCTGAATGTGGAGCCATGAGCCAAGGTTATATTGGCTATCATTTGCAAAATGCCATCTATAATGCACTCCAAGCTCGTCATTTAAGCAATGAAGTTGCAACCATTGTTACACAAACGGTAGTGGATCCAAAAGATCCTGCATTTTTAAACCCAACCAAACCCATCGGACGCTTTTACAGTAAAGCAGAAGCAGAAGAACTCTCAAAAACATACAATATGCCCTTCGTTGATGATTCAGGTAGAGGATATCGTTATGTGGTTGCAAGTCCTAAACCCATCGACATCATCGAAAAAAACATCATTAAAGATTTACTCGATCGTCATTATGTTGTTGTCGCTTCAGGTGGAGGTGGTATCCCGGTTGTGAGAGGGGAAACACTTAAAGGAGTCGCAGCAGTGATTGACAAAGATTTTTCATCTGCAAAACTTGCTGAACTGATTAAAGCAGATGTTTTCATTATCCTGACAGCAGTCAAGCGTGTTTCTGTGAACTTTAGAAAACCCAATGAACTGGAGTTTTCAAAACTATCTGTAAAAGAAGCTAAACAGTACATTGATGATCAACAATTTGGTAAAGGAAGTATGGAGCCAAAGATTGTTGCAGCAGTCTCTTTTGTCGAATCGAATAAGAATGGTCAAGCCATCATTGCAAGCCTTGAAGATGCAGCACTTGCAGTCAAGGGTAAAGCTGGAACCATCATCTATTAAAAGGCGAATCGTCGCCTTTTTTCAAGGAGGAAAGTATTATGCCATTGCATGTCATTGATCATCCATTGATCAAGCACAAAATTACAATGATTCGAGATCAACAGTGTGGAACCAAACAATTCAGAGAAATCGTTGAAGAAATTTCAGCATTGATGGTCTATGAAATTACACGAACGCTTGAACTATCCGAAATAGAAGTCATCACACCCATCGCAAAAACAATCGGTTATACTCTGAAAAAACCGATTGTCATTGTCCCTATCTTGCGTGCTGGACTTGGGATGACTCAAGGGATCCAACACTTGATTCCATCGCTTAAGGTAGCCCATATTGGCATGTACAGAGATAAGGATACACTCAAACCTCAGTTGTATTATGCTAAATTTCCAGAGGGTATAGAATATTCAAAAACATTCATTTTAGATCCTTTACTTGCTACAGGTGGAAGTATTGAAGCGGCCATCGTTCAGTTGAAAAAAAGAGGTGTAAAAGACATTACAGTACTTTCAATCATTGGTGTGATGGAAGGTGTCAATCATATTTTATCTCTTCATCCAGATGTCGAAATATATCTTGGAAATCTAGATGAAAAGTTAAACGATCATGCTTATATTGTCCCTGGTTTAGGAGATGCTGGAGACCGTCTTTTTGGCACAAAGTGAGTGAATGATGAAGGCCGAGTACAACGTTTTTTTCAGTGTTCATTTTGTACCCACAATCGCATGAAAAATCATTGATTTCCCCATCTGAAAAGCGTATGATGAAGGTGAGGTCGAAGACCCACAAACAAGCAGCATTGAATGGTGTTGCACATACGATTTTTCATCGTGTCACTTTCTATAAAAGTGAACATATATAAATCGCCTGAAACACCATTTGGATGATAGCAAATTGACTCCGAAAGGCAGGTGAACTCAGATGGCAGACAAGAAGGTCGCTCCAAAGGCTCCAGTACAACCAGCATCAAAACCAGCTCCCAAGGCTCCAGTACAACCCGCTAAACCAGCAGGCAAGAAGTAATCGGGAACAACGATAGATGCACCTAACTGTGTACGACAGTTAGACATCAAAAGACACAATAACCACCATGCTAGCATGAAAAATGCTGGCATGTTTTTTGTTTTTCTACACAATTCATACACGTCAATGATTCAAAAGTTAATATTTTAAATATTGTGAATAATCTCATCAAAATAGAAAACGTTATCATCGAAAATCCGATGCTTATCAGTTGACAAAGCCTTTTTTTATCATCCAAAAGTGATATAATGAAAGTGCAAACAACGATACTTATCCATAAGGAGTTCCCTATGAACGCACATTCGCAGATTACGAGTGAAAAGCTTGCCCTTTTTTACATGCAGATGGAAAAGAACAAAAAATTACCTGGACCACTGATGCCGACATTGCATGATGCTCAGCATATCTTTGGTCATATCCCCATTTCAATTCAAAAGATTATCGCAAAAGAGTTGAATGAAAGTGTATCAAAAGTCAATGGTGTGGTTACATTCTATGGCAATTTCTCAGTAACACCTAAAGGTAAGAGAATTTTAGGTGTATGTCTAGGAACAGCATGCTATGTCAGAGGTTCTCAAACTGTCATGGATACACTCTCAGATGAACTCAAGATTAAAGCAGGAGAAACAACTGCAGACGGAGAAGTCACTTTACAGGCAACACGCTGTATTGGTGCATGCGGGTTAGCACCTGTATTCTCTGTAGATGATCACATCTATGGTAATGCCAGTGTTGCAAAAGCAAAACAGGTTATCAAAGAAATCAAGGAAAAGATCCATGAAACTCACTGAGATCATTCGCAAGTACAACTGCAAGGTGTATACACCTACATTACTCAAAGAAAAGGAAATCAATTACGGATTTTGTTCAGACTTGATGAGCGATGCACTCATGATCATGAATTCAGTCGACAATCCTAAAATATTAGAAGAAACGATTCTGATTACCGGTCTGATGACCAACCAATCCGTACGTACTGCTGAAATGCTCGATGTCGATGTCGTTCTTTTGGTACGTGGTAAGATTCCATCCCTCAAAGTCGTTGATCTTGCCATCGATTCCAAGGTCATATTAATGTCCACTGAACATACAATGTTCAATACCAGTGGCATGATGTATCAAGATGGCATCAAAGGCATCACATACAATCAACAATGGTAACCAAAGAGTATCAGATCATTGCAAAAAACTATGATCTTGCCGGTAGAGCATCATCTGATATCAAACGGACACTTAAAAACCAAGGTACACCCCTCACCCTCATGAAACGCGTGTGTGCCGCTTCATACGAAGCTGAAATCAATGTAGTGATTCATTCTGTCGGTGGTTATGCGACCTACGAGGAAACTGAAGAACACATCATCTTAGAGTTTCATGACGATGGACCTGGAATTCCTGACATTCATTTGGCCATGACGGAGGGATATTCAACTGCCACTGAAATTGATCACATGAATGGATTTGGTGCAGGTATGGGTCTATCCAACATTAAAAAATCTGCAGATGTCATGGAAATAAATTCAGATCACTTAGGAACTCATTTGAGACTGACGTTTTACAAACGAGGAAGAAATCATGAAAGTCTGTGACATGCTCAACGACAATTATGTCTTATTGACCGATCATCAACAGATCGAGTTTCAAGGAATTTACGCGACCGATCTTTTATCGGCAGCCATCAAAAGTGCGGAATCGGGCAATATGCTCATTACCATCATCAGTCACGACACTACAATCGGTTGTGCCATCATGGCTGATCTATCTGCAGTTTTGATTACAGAAAACAGAACAGTCACTCCATCGATGATTCATAAGGCAAACGAATCCAATATTGCCATCATTCAAACAGCATTCAAAACTCATGAAGCCATTCTTGATTTAAGAGAACGAGGATGTATATGAAATTTTTCTATGATTTGCACATTCATTCGGTATTGTCACCTTGTGCGGATCGACTCATGACACCGAACAATATCTTCAACATGGCAAACCTCAAAGGGCTGAACATCATTGCAGTCACGGACCACAATTCGATGAAGCAATTGCCGGTACTGAGTGAAATCGCGGAGTCCTATGATATGCTTTTTGTTCCCGGTGTTGAAATCTCTTTGAATGATGATTCACACATTTTATGCTATTTTCGCAGATTGAAGGATGCAATCACCTTCGATACTTACCTAGAGACATGTCTTCATAAACGAGCTTATGATCAAGAATTGTATGGTTTTCAAGAAATCACGGATATTCATGATGAAGTCATTGATACCATTGATTACCATCTCACAGAACCTTCTCATCTTTCAATTCTCCAACTGATCGACGGCTTAAAAGACCTTGATCATCTTCTCGTTTATGCCCATGTCGACAAAACAATGAATTCAGGTTTGAAATACATCAAGGACATTCCACTTGATGCCATAGAAATCACAAAAAATCATTCCAAAGATTTCATCAAACACCATGGCTTAGACCATCATAAACTATTCATCAACTCGGATGCGCATCAAATTGTAGACATCAATGAATGCACTGACCATAACACGATTGAACTTGAAAACTTGACGATAGACGCTTTCTTCGATTATTTCAGCCATGGATGATTTAGCAGCCTATCTATTGGATATCATCCAAAACTCAATTGCAGCCCAAAGCAATGTGATCGCCTTATCTATCGAAGAGAAAGATCAATTGACCATTATCGTGGAAGATGATGGAATTGGGATGAGTGAAAAAGTGCTCGAACAAGTTACATCCCCTTATTTTACAACGCGAACGACGCGAAAAGTCGGACTTGGATTGCCATTGGTCAAAATGTTATGTGAACAAACAGAGGGTCAGTTTCATTTAACCTCCACAGAAGGATTAGGAACGACTTTAAAACTCATGCTCAATCATCGACACATCGACATGCCTCCTTTTGGGAATCTTGGTGAAATGATCTACACGGTCAGCATCCATCAGGATGTCAGTGAATTTCTATTTTCATATACAGGTCCTAAAGGTAAGTTCACCTATCGACTTTCAGAGGTAAAACGCATGTTTTTAGAAACACTAGCAACATTTGATGTGATGCAAGGCATCATGTCATGGATCAATACAGAAATCAACACCATACGAGGTATCAATCAATGAAATCACTTGAAGATTTAAAGCAGTTAAGAGATGAAGCACTGAAAAAAATGACAATGCGTTACGTTAAAGGTGGAATCCGTATCCAAGTGGGTATGGGTACCTGTGGCATTGCTTCTGGAGCAAGACCGATATTGCAGTCTTTTCTCGAGCAAATCCAACTCCACGAGCTAAATAACGTCGTGGTTACTCAAGTAGGATGCATGGGCGAATGTGCCTATGAGCCCATGGCAGAACTGATTGATGAAAGTGGTCAATCCTTTGTTTATTGTAACTTGACACCCTCCATGGTCAGAGACATCATTGAAAAGCACATCATCAATCATGAGCCGATTGAAAAATATCAGCTCACATCGAAGAAGGGGTAATCGACATGCTAGAACGTATCCAAATCCTCATTTGTGGGGGTACAGGCTGTCTGTCCTCACAATCTAAAGAAATCAAATCCAAATTTGAAGAAACACTGAATCTCATGTCATTGAGAAACGAAGTCGGGCTTGTATTAACCGGCTGTTTCGGTTTATGTGAAAAAGGTCCTGTTGTGATTGTCTATCCCGATGAAACGTTTTATTCGCATGTCACTGTCAACGATGTTCAAAAGATTTGTGAAGAACATATCTTAAAAGGAAGACCCGTTGAATCACTCATGATTAAGAATCCTGAAGATAAATCAAGAATCAAGAACATGAGTCAATTGAAATTCTACTCAAAACAAAAACGCATTGCTTTACGAAATTGCGGTAACATCAACCCTTTAGAAATCGAAGAATACATCGCGAAAGATGGATATCTTGCTTTAGGTAAGGTCCTCACTGAAATGACACCTCAAGAAGTGATTGATGAAATGATTAAAAGTGGATTAAGAGGTCGAGGTGGTGGTGGATTCTCGACCGGTAAAAAATGGCAATTTGCAAAGAATTCAGTTTCTGACAAAAAATATGTCATTTGCAACGCCGATGAAGGTGACCCAGGTGCTTTCATGGATCGTGCGGTCCTAGAAGGTGATCCTCATTCTGTCTTGGAAGCGATGGCCATTTGTGGCTATGCCATTGGTTCTGATCAAGGATATATTTATGTTCGTGCTGAATATCCTGTTGCTGTCGAACGCTTAAGAGTGGCGATTGGTCAAGCTGAACAGTATGGCTTACTCGGAAATCACTTGTTTGGTACTGATTTTAATTTCAATATTGATATTCGTTTAGGTGCTGGTGCCTTTGTATGTGGTGAAGAAACTGCACTGATTGCGTCCATTGAAGGTTATCGTGGTATGCCTAGACTCAAACCTCCCTTTCCAGCAGTTCGAGGTTTATGGGGAAAGCCAACCAACGTCAATAACGTCGAAACATTTGCAAACGTTCCTGTCATCTACTTAAAAGGTGCTGACTGGTTCAAATCGATTGGTACGGATAAATCAAGTGGTACCAAAGTATTTGCATTGGGCGGCAAAATCAATAACACTGGACTCGTGGAAGTTCCCATGGGGACAACACTACGCGAAATCGTCTTTGATATTGGTGGTGGGATTCCTAATAAGCGCAAATTCAAAGCCATCCAGACCGGTGGTCCTTCAGGAGGATGTATCACAGAGAAAGATCTAGATACCCCCATCGATTTTGAAAACTTGACCGCTCTCGGTTCCATGATGGGATCCGGTGGGATGATCATTATGGATGAAGATAACTGCATGGTGGATGTTGCAAGATTCTACCTAGATTTTACCGTGGATGAATCATGTGGCAAATGCACGCCATGTCGTGAAGGAACAAAACAGATGCTGGATATTTTAAACCGAATCTGTGATGGATTTGGAACGATGGATGATATCGATGAGCTCGAAAGACTCGCGCACATGATTCAAGAGACTTCACTTTGTGGTCTAGGTCAAACGGCACCGAATCCAATCTTATCGACATTGAAGCATTTCCGACACGAATACATTGCCCATGTCGTTGAACACACATGTCCAGCAGGTGTATGCCGTGAACTGACCAACTTTGTGATTGATGATCATTGTATTGGGTGTACGAAGTGTGCAAGAAGCTGTCCTACCAATGCCATTTCAGGTTGGCCAAAGCAGAAACACCTTATCGATTTAGATTTATGCATCCGTTGTGGTGCATGCAAGAAAGCATGTCCGGTCAATGCCATTTCCAGTCAACCGCTACATGAGGAGGTCCGTTCATGATCAAAGATGTACATATCAAAATCAATGGTTTAGACTTGATTGCAAAATCCAACGAAACCATTTTGAAAGTCGCTGAAAAAAATCACATCTTCATTCCAAGACTCTGCTATTTTGAAGGAGTCCATGAAGAGGGCAACTGTCGTGTTTGTTCAGTCAAAATCAACAATCAGAAAAACTTAAAGCCTGCATGCAAGACATTGGTCGATGAAGGCATGAACATTGTCACCGATGATGTGGATGTGTATAACGCAGTGACCATGAACTTGGAACTACTCGCACACAAACATCATTTCGAATGTTTCAATTGTTCACGAGAAGATAACTGTGAGTTCCTGGATTTACTGCGTGTTTATTCTGTAGAAAACGAGTTGACTCACCTTTACGGCTATCACGATGCTACACGTTACTTTTCCGATTCATCGGATGTGCTCACCATTGACTCATCCAAATGCATTCTTTGTGGAAGATGCGTCTCTGCATGTGAAGCATTTACAGGTTTGGGTATTTTGAACTACAATGAACGGGGTTCTGAGACGTATGTCGGACCTGCACTTTTTCACAATCTTGAAGATGCAGGATGTATTTATTGCGGTAAATGTATCCAAGCATGTCCTACAGGTGCCTTAAGAGAAAAAGATGACATTCGTGAATTTGAACTCGCTCTTCGCAACAAAAATAAGAAAGTGGTTGTTCAGGTTGCTCCATCCATTCGTGCAACTTTGGGTGAAGAATTTGGTATGCCGATTGGAACAAATGTCGAAGGACAGATGTTTGCTGCTTTGAAAGCTTTAGGTGTCGATGAAATCATGGACACCAACTTTACAGCGGACTTAACCATCCTCGAAGAAGGTACCGAATTCATCCATAGACTTAAGAATAACGGACCTTTCCCGATGTTTACATCGTGTTCTCCGGGTTGGGTCAATATGCTTGAACTCTATTATCCTGAATATATTCCCAATCTTTCATCGTGCAAATCACCACAACAGATGGCTGGAGCACTGATCAAGACACATTATGCACAAGAACTGAAACTGAACCCGAAAGACATCGTGTCTGTATCCATCATGCCATGTATCGCTAAAAAAGCAGAAGCGAGAAGAGCAGACATGGGTAGAGATGGGTATCAGGATGTCGATATCGTGTTAACGACCAGAGAACTTGCTCGAATCATCAAACGGCACAAAATCAATTTTGAAAAACTAACGCCCATCAAACCTTATGGAGAACTCGCATCTTATACAGGAGCAGGTACCATCTTTGGAGCAACAGGCGGTGTCATGGAAGCTGCACTGAGATCTGTAACCGAAATCCTTGAAGGACATTCAACACCGATTGATTTTAAGGAACTCAGAGGCACTCAGGACATCAAAGAAGCAACGTACATGATTCAAGGTACTCCCATTCATGTTGCAGTGGTCCATGGCGGAAAAGCCATTCAAAGTTTTATGAATGACTTGAGAGAAGGAAAGAAACAATATCACTTTGTCGAAATCATGGGTTGTACGGGAGGATGCATCAATGGTGGTGGACAACCGATTGTTCCTTCTTACATTTATGAAAAAACAGATATTCGTGCCCTAAGAGCTTCAGTACTTTATCAAATTGATGAACAAACAACCTTACGTAAGTCTCATCAAAATCCGTTTGTCATCAGCTTGTACGAAAAATTCCTCGGTGAACCCAATTCACACCTCTCACACGAATTATTACATACACACTATCAAAAACGAACACCCTATTCCGACCTATAAAAGGAGTTCTCATGAAAAAACTGATCTGTGCTGTTTTGCTCATCTTGATTTTATCAGCTTGCCAAACATCTGAACAAATCATCACCATGATTGTCCCCGCAGGCAGTCCAGAACTTGCTCAGTTATACATGCAGAATCAAAACCGTTATCATGTCGATATAGTTCAAGGTGCTGATCCTTTGGTCGCAGCATTCGCTTCAGGTTCACACGATGTCATCTTCGCACCAACCAATCTAGGTGCAAAAATGTATAATGCTGATCCAAGTTATGTACTTTTAGGTGTCGTGGTTTGGGGAAATCTCTATTTGGTATCCGAATCGGATTTAACCAATCTAGCGAACAAAGAAATCATCGTTTTTGGACAGAATCAAACCTCTGACATTATTTTAAGACATGTCCTTCTTGAACAAAACATCACCGCTCAATTCACTTATGTAGATTCTGTAGCAACAGCTACGTCTCTCTTCCTGGCTGATCCATCCAAAATCGTCTTGACTGCAGAACCTTCCTTTTCGAAGATCCAGTCTTTGACCGATCACTTGAGATGGATCAGTCTTCAGGAAGTTTATGGTAACCTCCACGGAACTGATTCGTATCCTCAAGCAGGTGTTTTTGTCAAGCGTGAGCTAGACCAGCACTCACGAGTTCAAATCGAAGATGATTTAAAAGAATCTGTAGAGCGGGTCACTGAACAACCTGGATTGGCTGTCATACTCGCAACTCAATTGGAATCTACGATGGATGTGAGTATCTTAGAAAATGCAATTTATAACTCGAACCTAATGTATCAAAGTGCAAATCTTGCAAAAGATGAAATCGTTCTTTATTTTGAAATGATCATGGATTTCAATAGTAATCTCATCGGTAGTATGCCACCTGATGATTTTTATGGAGGTTCTTCATGACAACCAAAACACTTTATCAAGCAGGATCACTCCTGCTTTTCGTTTTCCTATGGTTATTGTTGATTGATGTCATCAATCATCCTTTGATCATGCCTTCATTCTCATCGGTGATGAAAAGTGTCTTTTCAATCGTGACGTCCCTGGATACCCTTGAAATCATTGGGATGACCTTATTCAGACTTTTCATTTCGATTATGATCAGCCTTGGTATCGGTGTTTTACTGGGAATCCTATCGGGAATCATACCAGAGATTTCTTGGCTATTAAAACCTCACGTCACTGTATTAAGGACCATCCCTGTGATTTCCATCATTGTCATCTTACTTGTTTTATTTGGATTTCGGGTTGCACCTTTTGTCATTACATTTTTGATGGTCTTCCCAATCATCTATCAAGCATCCTATGAAGGGATCAGACATATGGATACTGAACTGAAAGATGTGTACAAGTTGGAGCATCATGACATTAAACTTGCCATTCGTTATCTTTACCTACCCATGATTACACCTTACATTACATTATCAATCCTACAATCGTTTGGCTTAGGATTAAAAGTTTTAGTGATGGCTGAGTATTTATCTCAAACTCGAATTTCGATTGGAAATGCCTTATACTTATCGAAGGTCAATCTCGAATATAACAACGTTTTTGGATGGTCAATCGTCTTGATTCTGATGTCTCTCATTTTTGAGACACTCTTCAAAAAATATCAAAATCGGAAATCTTGAGTATACCATTATGTCCGAAATGCGTCTTTTTGATCCATTTTATGAATCTTAAGTAAAATCAGAATGCCATTTTTCATCAATCCACATGAAAAGCATTTGAAATAGATTTTTATGTTCGTTTTTAGTTGACGTGGATTGTAAAAATCATGTATAATACAAGTGTTTCATCTACCTTTTGTGAGATGAGACGCATGAATTGGTCCTAATGTCTACATCCCCCCCAGGCATTAGGACTCTTTTATTTTTCTATGAAAATAAGTATAATGAAGTTATACGAAAAGAGGTATAGATATGGCGTTTATGGAAATGCATTTCACATCCAAAGTTTTAGATCTCAGTGTATCAGTCAATGTTCTTGTGCCAGATGATATCAAAGAAGGAGAAAAACTAAAAGTCCTTTACCTGTTGCATGGGTATATGGGAAATCATACAGATTGGATGAGATACACTTCAATCGAACGCTATTTATGGAATCATCGGATGATTGTGATCATGCCATCTGCAATGAATAGCTACTACGCGGATATGGCATATGGCATGCCAGTGTTCACATACATCTCCAAGGAACTTCCTGAGTATATGGAAAAACTGCTGCCCATTTCTAAGAAAAGAGAAGACAGAATGATTTGCGGTCTATCAATGGGTGGATATGGTGCATTCAAGGTTGCATTCACGTATCCGGAATCATTTGCTTATGCCGGATCATTATCGGGTGCACTTGATGTCAATAGCATCCGAAAGATGATGAAAGATACACCAAGAGCCAATCTCTATGATGCCATGTTTGGTCATCAAACCATTGAAGGTTCCAAGAATGATCTTTTTCACTTGGTCAATCAAAACATCATGAACAAACAAAAAATGCCACACTTGTATATGGCATGCGGTACAGAAGATTTTCTTTATCAAGACAATCTCAAATTTAAAAAACATCTTGAGTCCAACCATGTACCCTTGACTTATGTTGAAGGACCAGGGGATCACTCATGGGCATTCTGGGATCAATACATTCTTAAATTTTTAGAACACGTCAAACAAGGTCGCTAGACCTTTTTGTTCACCCATACGATAAATTCGTGGAACATCTTGTTCCAAGCCAGTTCATTGTGTACATCATCTGTTTCAATGTACTTGATGTCCTTAACCCCTTTTTTCTCGAGTAAAGCTTTAAAATTACGACTGTTATTCAAATAGATTTGATTGAAATTCTTTTCGGGTTCATACGAAGTTTCATTTCGACCAATCGAGATGAAATAACGCTGATCAGAAGGGATAGAAGCTTGACCGATATAGGCAAGAAAAGGTTCTTCATTGAACCATGAAGCCAATGAAAACACACCGACAATTGAAAAAATGTTCGGGTGTTTTGCTGCAATATAAGCAGAAATATAAGCACCCATGGATGAACCTGCAATCATGGTGTTTTGATATCCTCGACGCACACGGTAGTGCGATTCGATGTAAGGCTTGACCGTATTCACGATATAATCAGCGTAAAGGTCCCCTTGTCCTCCCGTTTCAATATAAGTGATTTTTGCAACCAATGGGCTACTTTTCCATGGGGAATATTCAAACATACGATCGTTTGAATTGTCAATACCCACGACAATTAAATCATCGAAACGATGACTTTTTAACACTTCATCAATTCCCCAGGAGTGACCACCGTATGCGAGCTCATCTTCGAATAAATTCTGACCATCGTGCATATACAGAACCGGATAAGACTTTTGACTCGATGCGTAATCTTTGGGTAAACGAATACGGACAGTTCGTTTGTCTTGTTTAGCTTCGAATAATATATTCGTAATTTCGATATTTTTCATACAATCCACCTCTATCTTCATTGTATCATAATCATGATGGTGAAACCATTCGGGTTTGTCTGTGGTAAAATGGAAATATGAACGTAGGAGGAAACAATGAAAACGATAAACTACGCGAAAACAGGTAAAAAAATACATCGTATCGGCTTTGGTGCATGGCAATTGGGAAATACCGAATTTTGGGGCCATATGTCTGTGGAAGAGGGTATCGAACTTGTCGATGAAGCCATCAAGAAGGGCATCAACTTATTTGATACTGCACCTGGATATGCTTCAGGACTCTCAGAAACTATTTTGGGTTTGGCCATCAAAGATCGCCGCGAAAAAGTAGTCATTAACACTAAATTTGGACATACCGCTGAAGGAGAAACGGATTTCAGTGTGTTTTCACTGCGCGATCAAATCCAGTCAAGTTTAGGACGTTTGCAAACCGATTATCTCGACTCCATCGTGCTTCATAATCCTTCCATGGATATTCTAGAAGGAAAATCAACACACGTTCAGGAACTCAAAAAGCTCAAAGAAGAAGGATTGATTCGATCATTTGGAGTCTCAATTGATACATTCGAAGAATTCGATACAGTGCTTAAGAATCTTGATATTGATGTGGTTGAGATCTTATTTAATGTTTTTTTCCAGGAACCAGCATCTCTCTTTGAAAAGGCGTCTCAAAAAGGCATCTCCATCATCGCAAAAGTACCACTTGATTCAGGTTGGTTATCCGGTAAATACGATGAAGAGTCTGAATTTGAAGGAATACGCTCTCGTTGGGATGATCAAACCATCACAAGAAGAGCATCACTCGTGAAGGACCTAAAAGCAATGGTGAGAGCGGATGATTTAACCAAATATGCCATTGGATTCATCTTATCGTATCCAGAAGTCACGGCTGTTATCCCAGGGATTAGGAACCTAGAACAACTCAAGAGTCATTTAAAAAACGGAGATTATATCCTACCTCAAGGCATCAAAGAAAAAATGCAAGATTTATACAAACAAAAGATTCAAAAAGATCCCCTACCGTGGTAACAAGAGGAGCCCGCTCCTCTTTATCTTGAATACATCGACATTGGAGAACATATGGGCACACTGATTAATGTTTTAGCCATCATTATCGCTTCGCTTTTAGGTATCATATTAAAAAAGGGATTACCTGAAAAAATACAAAAAGGGATGATGTTCGCACTGGGCATCGGACTGATTGCATTATCGCTCGGTTGGTTTCTTAAAGATTTTTTGATCGTAACCGAAGATGGCATTTCAACCCATAGTGACTTATTGATGATCTTATCGCTTGTCTTTGGTGTCTTAATCGGTGAATGGATTGATATTGACATGCGATTGAACCGATTTGCAGAAAACATCGAGAAAAAATACAATTTACCTCCACTCGCAAAGGGTTTTATTGCAGCAACTTTGATTTTCTGTGTCGGTGCGATGGCAATTGTAGGCTCCATTCAAGATGGACTTTATGGCGATATAACAACACTCATCATCAAAAGCACACTAGACTTTGTCACCGCGATGATATTATCTTCCATTTTGGGAATTGGTGTCATTTTTTCCGCAGTCAGTGTATTCATCTATCAGGGTTCAATTACGCTGCTTGCATCCGCTTCTCAATCCTTTCTCACAACAGATATGATTACAGCCATTTCAATGGTTGGTAATATTTTGCTCATCGCGATTGGTATTAATTTCATGGAGATTAAACGAATCAAGGTTGCCAACATGTTACCTGCAATCATCATCCCAATTCTCTATTATCTTGTCATCTCATTATTTTAGGAGCACACATGGCGTATTATTTAATCAGACATGGTGAAACATCATGGAACAAAGACAATCGAATCCAAGGATGGACAGATATTAGTCTATCGGAATATGGTTTAAAGCAAGCAAAAGTCTTGGCTGAAACTCTCAAAAAAATACCCATCCGTGCAGTGTACTCAAGCGATCTTTTAAGAGCTTATCAAACCGCGCAAGCCTATGAGAATATGACCGGTCATCACGCTATTTTAGATTCTAAGCTTCGTGAAATTCATTTTGGATCATGGGAAGGTAAAACCTGGCAAGAAATCATCGATGAGAACAAAGATGAATATGCGAGTGGACTCTATGATGATCCGAATAATCGGATCCATCAAGGTGAATCGATGAATATGTTCAAAAAGCGTGCATCTTCCCATTTCTTTGAGATTGTGAATCAACATCCAGAAGGTGATGTCGTGCTTTTTACCCATGGCGGTAATATTCGTATGATCATTTTAGAAGTTTTAAATCAAGCGATTGATTTCAAAAATCATATTCCAATCGATAATGCAAGCATCACCATCATCGAAAAAAATCATGAAGGGGTATTGGAAATTGTCAAGATGAATGACACAACACACTTGAAATCATGGAACCTGTAGAGATGAGTTCGTGCATCATTTGTGGAAAGATGACTCATTCTTTTGAACATCCCAAATCACATATCATGTTTCATCAATGCTCTTCTTGTGAAGTGATCTATAAAGATACTAGACATTATCCGATCAAGACACAAGAACTTAAGACATATGCGGATCACAACAACAGCATCGATGATCTCAAATATGTGAACTATTTGAATAACTTTATCGATAGTGCGGTCCTACCTTTCAAAAAAGAGGGTTCACTTCTCGATTTTGGTAGTGGCCCCGTACCGGTATTGTCTTCACTTCTCAAACAAATAGGCACTTTTACAGTGGATATCTTTGACTTACATTACGCAAAAAAAGAAGTCTACAAAGGAAAGCTTTATGATGTCATCACATCAACAGAAGTCATCGAGCATTTAAAAAATCCTGTTGAGACCATGCGAATGCTTAAAAGCCATCTCAAACCTGGGGGAATACTTTCCATCATGACGCTCTTTCGTCCGAAAGACAACCAACAGTTTTTGGATTGGTTCTATATCCGTGATGTGACACACCTCGTGTTTTACACGTCACACACACTCAAAGTGATTGCAGAGATGATCGGTATGGAATGTATTGACACCAACGATTATCGTTATGCAGTTTTACAAAATAAATCATCAAATCAATCTTAAGATTCTTCATCAAAGATCACATCACAACCTGTGATATGATGAAAGTGGAGGTATGGTTATGAACAAAACAGTAGTCATTACAGGTGCTACCTCAGGTATTGGTAAAGCACTTGTTGAATTGTGTTTGAAAGCAAACATGAATGTCATCGGTTTAGCCAGAGATCAAGAAAAAGCACTTAAGGTTAAGAGTGAATTTTCATCCCTTACCGAAGGTAGCCTTGAATTTGTCATTGGAGATTTAGCAGACAATCAAAAAGCGAAGCAATCCGGACAAAAGATCCTATCATGGATTCAAGAGAAGCATGAAGGAAAACTGGATATTCTCATGAATGTTGCTGGGACTGTCACTTCGGGTTATCACGAAAATAGTGATGGTCATGAAATGACATTTGCAGTCAATCATTTATCTATTTTCATTTTGACACGACTCCTATTACCGGCACTGAAAAAATCAAGTGATCCAAGAGTTCTTGTTGTGAGTTCTCTATCCCACTACCGTGCAAAGATGAATTGGAATAATGTGGAATCTAAAAAAGGATACAATATCTTAAAGGCATACAAAACGTCCAAATTATACAATGTGTTTTTTGTCAAAGAATTTTCTCGTCGTATTCAAGATGTCAAAATCTATGCCATTGATCCAGGTCTAGTCAATACTGAACTTGGTTTGAAAAACACGACTTGGTTAGCATATACCATTTGGAATTGGCGCAGACATAAAGGTACTGATGTCTATTATCCAACTCGTTTCATGGTTGATGTAGCAACCCAAAAAGAATATGCAAACATGAGTGGACACTACATCAAAGCTGGAAAATCAATTCCACCGAATCCAATCACAGAAAATGAAGAAGATGCCAAAAAACTATGGGAATATTCTGAAAAATGCACAGGAATCCGCTACGACAATATTGATTAACAATCGACTTTCTACCTGATTTATTTGGTATAATGATGTCGATTGAGGTGACATCACGTGAAACGAATGGAAATACTTGCTCCGGCAGGTAGTAAGGCATCCATGATCGGTGCCATCAATGCGGGTGCAAACGCCATTTATTTGGCAGGCAAACGTTTTGGAGCAAGAGCATATGCCAATAATTTTGAAGACGATGACTTATTCGAAGTCATACGCTACGCCCACTTGCGTGGCGTTTTGGTGTATGTTGCCATCAATACACTCGTTTTTGATGATGAGTTTGAAGACTTGATTGAATATACAGATCAACTCGTAAAACACGATGTTGATGCATTGATTGTTCAAGATTTGGGTGTCATGGATTTCATGATTAAACGTTACCCGAATACCGATATTCATGCCTCTACACAAGTCAATACCCATAACATTCATCAGGTCAAATTCCTCAAAGAACTCGGTGTCAAGCGCATTGTCATGGCCAGAGAAACACCAATCGATTTAATTAAGCAAATTAAGAAACAGGTCGATATCGAATTAGAAGTTTTTGTCCATGGCGCGTTATGTGTTTGTTTTTCTGGAAACTGCCTCATGAGTTCGATGCAAGGAGGGCGTTCAGGCAATCGTGGCGAGTGTGCTCAACCTTGTCGATTACCCTATACACTTCTAAAAGATGGAAAAACCATCAGCGATATGAGTTACTTACTCTCGACCAAAGACTTAATGACACTCGAGTATTTGGATCAATTGATTGAAGCAGGTGTCGATTCCATTAAAATAGAAGGCAGAATGAGAAAACCTGAATATGTGATTCAATCGGTTTTGTCATATAAGAATGCTTGTGTTGCTTATGAAACCAAAAAGAAAATACAATTCGAAGCTGAAATCCATAAACTGAAGAAAGTATTCAATCGAGAGTTTACCAAGGGTTATCTATTTGATGAAAAGCCAAACGACATCAATAACGACTATAGACCCAATCACATGGGTATCGATTTAGGAACAGTTTTGGATTGCTTTGATCATAAAGTGAGTATTCTATTGACAGATACACTTGAAATCAATGATGGATATCGTATCATTGGTGATACAGATTACGGCAATACAGTCTCTCGAATCCTCAAAGGCAATGAACTGATTAAAAAAGGAATGCCTGGAGACATCATCAAACTCGATGTGACTGAGCAGATTCAAAAAGGTTCTAAAGTGTTAAAAACACTGGATAAACATCTCGAATCGAGTCTTGCTCCTTATTTAGATGAAAACTACAAGACAATTCCACTGGTGGGTGAAGTCAAGGCTTACCAAGATGAATTCATGATGCTTTCCATTAGCGATCATACACATCATGTTTCAATCTACTCAGATACTCCTATAGCGCAAGCACAATCGAAACCTGTTGATCAATTTCAAATCGCAGATCAGATATCAAAACTTGGGAATACCCCTTATTTCTTTGAGGATCTTAAAGTCAATACCGACGGACAATCCTTTATTCCAATCAAATTAATGAATGAATTGAGAAGACAAGCCATCGAAGAATTGTCCAATCAAAGAATGTTTCGCAGCAATCGAATCATCAATCAAAAGCGCGACACTTTCGTATTACCAATGGACAATGTTTCACAATTGACAATCAAGGTGACAACGAGAAAACAGCTCGATGAAGCCCTCAAATCCAACATTCAAGTGATTTACTATGAAGACATTATCAAGGACGTTACTCCATCAGATCGATTGATTCCAGTCAAAAAAAGAATTCAATTGCATACGTATGAAACATCGAGTAGAACACAGCTCGTGCACGAAATCGGTAGTCTTGTCACCCGTCGTCATGATCAAAAAGTCATCACAGATGAATTTATGAATGTCACCAATATGTATACAGTTCGACTCTTATCCTCTCTTGGAATCTCTAAGGTTACATTATCCCCAGAGTTATCCAAAGAACGCATCAAGTCTTTGATCGACAATTATCAAAAAACATTTCAACAAACTCCAGGTCTTGAACTCGTTGTTTATGGCAGTGTTGATGTGATGATCTCTAAATATTGTCCCATTGCAAAAACGTATAAAACCAAACAAAACTGTCATTTGTGCGAGATCAATCAGTATCACTTAATGGATAGACTGGGGCTAAAATTTCCACTCATCAATGATGGTAACTGTCACTTGAGAATTCTCAATCACAAACCCCTCAATTTACTTGAATATGCAAAAGAAATGATGGATCTTGGGATTTCACTCAGACTCCACATGACCACAGAAGATGCGAATGAAATGAATGACATCATTCATGCGTTCCAAGATGCAATCCATCAAATACCCAACCCAGTTTCTCAAAAACGGTACACCTACGGCCGCTTCTTAAAATAGGAGGAAAACGTGATGACATCAGGCAAAATGAATATAGGATTTTTCATCGAAACACATCAACCTGGTGTAGGTCTTTTTCATGTCGTGGATTCCATGGCAAGACATTTGTCAGAGAGTGCAAATGTCTATATCTTTACCACCGCTTTCAATGATCAAAAATCAACCGATGATTATCCCTACCAAGTGATCAGACATCTATCTTTTAAAATCCCATTTTTGAGCATTGATTGGCCACTTCGATTTTTTGACTTTAAATTTAACAAGAAGTTGAAAGAGGCAAACTTAGATGTGATTCATATCCATTCTGCTCACACCATCGGCATGATGGGAATCCAATATGGAACCAAACATCACATCCACATCATTGGAACTCTTAATGGTCTCATCAATCAAAATGCATGGAATCCATCCTCGAATAGTTTATATACTGAAAAAGACATTGAAGAGATCAAACATGCATACCATCAGTGTCAATTGATTTTTTCCAGTTATCGGTTGACGGATACGGTTCTTGAACAAGATGATCAGATGAAAAAACCTGTCATTCTACCTTTAGGAACGGATTTGACAGAAAAAATTCAAGATCAAGTGCTGACAGAATTACGTCAGAAACATGGGATCAAAGCAGATGAGAAAGTTTTTTTCTCTGTGAACTACAAGCACATTCCTTCTCATTTAGAATGGATTGCTGATGGCATGTTCAAACTGAGACTGAAGGGTTATAAGTTTAAATGGATCCTGTGGGATCAGACAGATGATTCTGAATCGCTCAAAAATCAAATCAAGAAGAATGGTCTGTTACCGTATTGCATTTTCATTCAAGAGCAAGTATCAAAAGATCAATATCAAAGTTACTTAAGACTTTCAGATCTGGTCTGTCATGCATCATTACTCGATCCATCTTACACGGTGATCGTCGATGCTGCAAGTCAGAAAAAAGCTGTACTGATGGTTTCTGAAACACCTGTTTCCCGATGGGTTACCGATCAAGTCAATGGTTATGTTTCGATTCAATCGCCTTCGGTTTATGCTGAAAAAATCATGGACATCCTCAAATATCCAAAAGTTCTTCAAAAGGTTTCTGAAAAAGCATATCAAGATTTTTATAGAACTTGGCATGATTTGACACAATTACAGATTGAAGCCTATGAACAAGCGATATTACACAACAAACAGACGCCATAATCGTCTGTTTTTGATGATGTATCATCTCAGGATACATTCTTTTTGATATCATAATGATGAAGGAGGTGTTGGAGATGAAACACTTATTACTTGATCGACTTGATGCAATCGGTCGATCCATTTCAAATAAACAAGGAATGATTGCACTCTTAGGTTTAGGATCTGTTGGCGTTGAATTGGATCGTCTCGATGATCAATCGGATTTAGATTTCTTTGTCATTACTGAACATGGTTATAAACAGAAGTATATCGATGATCTTTCATGGCTCGACAATGCATTTCCAGTATCCTATCGATTCAAAAATACCAATGATGGCTATAAATTCATGTTTGATGACGGGATTTACGGTGAATTTGCTGTATTTGATACATCTGAAATTGATCATGTCACTCAGGATCAAGGCAGAATCATTTGGATTAAGCCAGGTCATGACCTACCTCGCTTGACAGAGGCAAAAGGAAAACATCCCATCGTTCACGAAAATAATATTCAGTATAGACTTGAAGAAGCACTTACCAATCTATACGTAGGACTTTCTCGAGCCATTCGAGGTGAAGTGCTATCGGGATATCGATTCATAGAATCTTATGCAATCGGCAATCTTTTATCCGTCATCCATCATTTTGAACCCATGAGTGCTGAGCATCACGATTTATTCAACATAGAGCGACGATTTGAACAACATTTCAAAACATTCAATCATTTGAACAAGATGCTACAAGGCTATCATAAGATTGCTTCATCGTCACAAGCTATTTTAGATTATATTGCAGAAAAGTATTCAATTCATCCTTTATTGCATCGCCAGATTCAAGACAAGATTGACATCTTATCAAAGATAGAATCATGCTATAATGAGGTAAAGGATGTGAGATAGTGATTCTAAAATGGTTGAAAATATTGCTTCTCAGTGTATTATCATTGGTTGCTCTTTTTGTTCTGATTGTGATTCGGCTCTATGCGATTAAGATCAATGACATTCGTCTTCAAAACAAACATATGAATGAAATTGCACTGATGTATCAAAATGATCAGTATCAACCGATTGAAGATACGGAATTTCTAAATTTTGAATTGACAGATGATATCAAACTCAATGAAATTCAAATGTTAGCATCCCATAACTCATACAAGAAACGTGGAGTACCTCTCGGAAAGCTCTTCATAGGTCTCGGTGATTCTTTTGAGGAAGCCAATGCGCTCAAGTATGGCTATCAAGATTTAACATCGCAGTTTGCTTTGGGTATTCGCAGTATGGAGTTTGACTTACGACTCCGAAAAACTTCATTCATGCTTACCCATGTACCTTTAGTGGATAATTCCAGTATTGCTCCCGATTTCAGTCAAGCTTTGGAAGAAATGAAATTATACTCCAGCCATAATCCTAATCATTTGCCCATCATCATCCTCATGGAAATCAAAGATGACTGGATGATTTTAGATCATGCACTTCAAGTGATGGATACAACCGATCTCGAAAATCTTGATGCACTCATTAGACTCAAACTTGGGAATACATTATTCACACCTTCTCAAATGACCAGTGAAGACAAGACTTTAAAAGAAACGATTGAAACAGAAGGCTGGCCAACGGTATCCAGTCTGTTGGGTAAGATTATTTTCGTACTCCATCCAGGTAGTTTTACCGATCGTTATGCAAGTTTAGACTCATCGAACCAGTCTCAAGCAATGTTCATTGGACTCTATCACACCATGTTAGACAGAGCATATGCCTCATTTGTTGTCCATAATGAGCCTGAAGTTGAAACCATTCAAAACATGATCAGTGCTGGATTCATCGTTCGAACAAGATTAGATGATCGCTTGGTTTTTGATGAAGATCGTTATCAAAGAGCCCTACAGAGTGGCGCACAAATTTTAACGACCGATCTCATCATCGGTAGAAGCGATATCAAAATCGATGATGTGATATATTTGGATGATCGAAAGATGATCATCATCCGGGAAAACTGATTCAAGACCCATGATAAGGAGAAAAAGATGACTTATTCGTCTAAGTATGCAAATAAAGACATCGATGATTTATTCGATGCCGTTCTTAAATTACAGACCCGAGAAGAGTGTTACCGTTTTTTTGAAGATTTATGCACCGTCAAAGAGGTGCAAGACATGGCTCAGCGCTTACGGGTTGCTGTGATGCTCGATCAAAAAGTATCTTATCACTTGATTTCAGCAGAAACACATGCATCCACTGCAACCATTTCAAGAGTGAATAAAGCACTGATTTATGGTGCAGATGGATATCGTCTCATCCTCGATAAGATCAATTCAAAGTCAAATGAAGGAGCCATTTGAGTTTTATTTCAATCTCTTGTATTTTGACATCTAAAGTATTGATAATCATCCTGTTTCGTGTATAATAGAAATTACCCATTTCTGGCACATGCAGGAGGTCACATCAAGTGAGTGTAGAATATAAGGAACCCAATCGGTTCAATGATTTAGAAAAGTATGAGATAGTTGTCAAAAGATTGGAAGAACGTGGTGTAAAACTTGAAGATATGGCGCAGATTACGCTTGACCTTCAAATCAAGTATTTACCCAAACTGACATTTGATCTTTGTCTTGAACATGTCAAACGTGTAGTGATGAAACGTGAAGTTCAGCATGCAGTATTGACAGGATTAGAATTAGACGTACTCGCTGAAAAAGGTTTACTTTCAGAACCCTTATCGAGTATGCTTGTCAATGACTACGGACTTTATGGCATTGATGAAATATTGGCACTTGCCATCGTGAATGTCTATGGCTCCATCGGATTTACCAATTTCGGGTATGTGGATAAAACCAAACCAGGCATCATTGGTAAATTGGATGCCGAAGGCAAAGGTAAAAAAGTATGCAATACCTTTCTTGATGATATTGTTGGTGCGATTGCTGCAGCTGCAGCGAGTTCTGTTGCACATCGATTTGCAACGTAAAGAGGGCAATCCCTCTTTTTTTGATCCTCTTGTCGACCTTTGATGAATTTCAGTTATAATAAAGATAGAAAACAAGGTGAATGATGAAAGACAACATGGCAAATATGACAATTCAATCCATCGATATTCAAAGATTAATGACGGATATTTTGGAATCAACACCTGAACAGCTTTCAGGTTTTTTGGAGATTGCCCTGAGAAAAATCTTAGTAGATACCGGTGCTGATCATGTCTTCATTTCCGTTATTGATTTCGAAATCCACCAGACAAGAACACGATTTGAACACTTTGACACTCAAACTCTCATCAAGACGGTTAAGAATTTAAAAGCACCTCTCATTCTCAATGCCGAAAATTATTCGCTTCACCCTCATCAAGAGATGCTTTATAAGATGATGAAAAAACGATTCATTGATACTTGGATGATTATCCCACTTGGCATGAAAAATTACCTCTCGATTGAGTATACAGCAACGACACAGCAACCTGAAGTTGCTTTAAGTTCCATTGAATGGTTCACCAAGACTTTATCATTCAAACTCAAGTACATGCAATTGATTCAAGATTTTGACCAAACCATCCTTGCCAAAAGCGAATTTTTATCCAACATGAGTCATGAAATCAGAACCCCACTTTCAGGCATTTACAATGCTTTTTATCTTCTCAATACAACTGGACTTTCACAAGAACAGCTTGAATATGTGAGTAACGGCATGACATCGGTTGATCATTTGTCATCGATCATCGATGATGTACTCGACTATGCAACCATTGAATCTGGAAATATAACCATTCATGAAACGAAATTAGATCTTGAAGGTGAAATGATTCGTCTTTTGAAACAATATAAACCTTCAGCAGATGAAAAAAAACTGAACATGAGCTATCACTTTGATTTCGAGCTTCAACGTGAATATTTGGGTGATATCATTAAGATTCGACAGATTATCGGTCAAGTATTGGATAACGCAATCAAATACACAGACAAAGGCTCGATTGATCTTTCCATTTCGAAAAGATCAACCGATGATATGATCACATGGGTTTCAATCAGCATTAAAGATAGTGGTATCGGAATTCCACATGATAAATTATCAACCATTCAACATGCATTTGTTCAAATTGAGAGCAGTGAATCTAAACGATTCCAAGGTACTGGTTTAGGTCTTTCGATTGCAACTGAATTGATCAATCTACTCAACGGTCAACTCGAAGTTGAAAGTGTTTTGAAAGAAGGCAGTCAATTCACAGTCGTTTTACCTTTAAAAAATGTCGAACAATCTGAGATGAGACAACTCAACCATATCAAAGCACTCATCATCACCAAGAACAATGAAAAGTCAGCATTCATCAATATTTTCGAATCGATTGGAATCGAGTGTTTTGACCTTTCTAACGCTCATCAGTCCAAAATGAATTTGATGCTCATAGAAGATGATCAAATCGAAGCAAATGATGTCAGAACGTATAAATCGATTTATGGACTGCCGAATGTCATCACCCTGACACCCATGTTGGGTCATGAATTTAAATTCAAAGATATTGATGTTCTCCTCGAATGGCCAATCTCACGACAAGCCCTTCAGCAAAAGATATACAATCATCTCATGCAACGTCCAAAAGAATCCGTTGAACTCGAATTTGAAAAAGAACTCAAGGGACATGCCCTGCTGGTTGATGACAACCGATTGAATCGTGTTGCACTACAAAGTATCTTGCTCAAGCAAGGCATTCGTTCAACAACGGTTGAAAGTGGACAGAAGGCCATTGAACTTGTCAAAAAAGAAACATTTGACATCATTTTTATGGATATCCAGATGCCAATCATGGATGGACTTGAAACTACAAGAAGAATTCGTCATCTTGGTGAGATTTATGAACAAATCCCAATCATTGCCATTACGGCCAATCAATACTTCAAAGATTATGATTTGATGAAATCGACACAAATCAATGATGTCTTGTTTAAACCCATCCGTATGGAACAACTCGGTCAAGTGCTTAGAAAATATATACCATCAGAACGCGGCATTATTGTCCCAGAAGATCTTGTTGTTTTCGATATTTCTGAATTTAGTGAACGGTTTGACGGTAGCGACGATATCGCGATTGAAGTGATGCATACTTTTCTTGAAGAGTATCAACAAGATTTAGTTCATATTGCACAAGCGATTGCACTCAAAGATCCCAAACGCATTCATGAGACAACCCATTATTTTAAGGGGTCATGTGCGTATTTATCTGGAAAAAGAGCGGTTTGGTTACTCAGTCAAATGACTCAATTGGCTAAGCAAAATCGTCTTGAATCCATGGCAATGTTACAAAACTTGCTTGAAAAAGAAGTTGAACTTTTGGTCAAATCTGTTCGATCCAAACTCAAATAAATCAAGAGTATGCAAATCATCAAATGCTCCTTTCAGTGGAAAAAGAACGAATCGTGATAGACTAAAGATAGGTGATCAAAATGGACAAATCAGAACTGAAAAAGAAACTAACCCCACTGCAATTTCATGTAACACAGGAAAATGGTACAGAACGTGCCTTTGCAAATGAATATTGGAACAATCATCAGATCGGTCTTTATGTTGATATCGTTTCCGGAGAACCACTTTTCACATCCAATGAAAAATTTGATAGTGGCTGTGGATGGCCAAGCTTTACAAAACCTATTCAACCTTTGGTTCAGAAAACCGACAAAACCTTTGGCATGATTCGCACTGAAGTGAGAAGTAAAACGGCAGATAGTCATTTAGGACACGTCTTTACTGACGGTCCCAGAGACAAAGGGGGTCTCAGATACTGCATCAATTCAGCAGCAATGCGATTTATTCCCCTCGAAGAATTGGAAAAAGAAGGATACGGTCAATATCTCGCATTGTTCAAGAAGTAGGGGGATTCATGGAAAAACTAAACATTGATCCAGAGTTGATGATACTTAAACCTTTAAGGTTTTCTAAATACACGACCACCCGTCGTGTTTTTGCAAATATGATCATTCGTTTGACCATGTTGTTTACAAAGCCGAAAAAAGGGATTCATTTAAAACGTTTCACAATCAAAGGTTATCAACATCGTAAAGTCAATGTATTTGTGTATTCAATCAAAAACCAGCAATCAAAATCCCCTGGACTCCTCTACATCCATGGTGGAGGCTTTCAAATGGAAGGCACACCCGTACATCTTTCTATGCTTCAAAACATGATTTTACAATCAGGACATAAAGCAGTATATGTTAAATACCATCTTACACCGAGACATCCCTTTCCAGCAGCTCTGTTTGATTGCTATCACGCATTGCTGTGGATGAAAGAGCATGCTGATTTTTTGGGTATTGACGAACATGATATCACCGTTGCAGGTGATAGCGCAGGAGGCAATCTTGCTGCAGGTATTACACTATTATCCAGAGATAAAAAAGGTCCAATCATTCGGAAACAAATGTTAATTTATCCTGTGATTGATGTTTTGCAACAAACACCTTCCATGCGTGAGTTTACCTATACACCGATGTGGAATTCGATATTAAATGATGCGATGTGGA
>JANJXB010000111.1 GCA_024709245.1 Acholeplasmataceae bacterium
TCCAGACGTTTATATATAAAAAGGAACCGGTCTTTAAATTTAAGAGGTTAAACTACGGGCATGTGATAATTTAAACTTTATATTTTAAGAAAGATTTTAAAAAATGAGAAGAGAAGATATGAGAAAAGCAGAAAAATTAAATTTGCTTCAACTATCAAAGATTAATAAAGAAATAGTGACTTGTTATTTTTCATTTGATAATAATTATGTCCATTACTATGTTTTAGATTATAATGATAAGTTTGTGCTCGCACAAGAAGAATTTGATTTTAGGGTTAAAGACGGCTATGAACTAAGAAAAATATCTCGTTTAAAAAAGAATAATATAAGATATGGAATCATTAATGACATTGCAAAAGCTATGGGAATAGAAAATAACTTAAAAGAAGTTATTATTGATATGTCTTCTTGGTATTCAATATTTTCTGAAATTAAAAACTGGAATAAAATTATTCGAATCGATGTTGAAAATGGAAGTTATTTCTTTTATGGAAAAATAATAGAAGTAAGTAAAAATCGTATTATATTCAATGACTTTAATACCAATGGAGTGTATTATGATGAACCATTTGAAATAAATTTTAGAGATATAGACGGAATTGAATGGGACACTGAATATATCCAAGGATGGAATTATTATTTTTCTAATATGCGAAAATAAGATGTTTATAAAGTGTTTTTGTTTGTGATAAACGAGAATAAGTTGATGTAGGGTGCGCAAAATATGAGCAAAGGTGCTAGATTTTAATTGGGGTGCGAAATTGTATTAAAATAGGTCACACAACCCAGTCCACCAAAGGGCATTAAAGCCTTATTGATTATTTTTTTGTCAAAAAATCAACGATGGATTTTCAACTAGATTACTTCAAAGTAAAAACCGAAAAATATGTTACTTTGGTATTATACACAATTTTCAACCATGTAATGGTAAACATATTTTAGCCGATTTTGATGTTTCTTTAATACACACAAGGTCGATTTTGCAAGCAATATGGTTTTTTCAACGCATGTCGAATCGATCACGTTACTTTCGTTAAAATAGCACATATGATTGACCTAAAACATACTTGGTAATTCTAGAAAATTGAATACTAAATGAAAACAATCTTTCTGCTTAAAAAATCACTGAGACAGTATCGTTTTTTATCCAAAAAGACCTCATGATGAAAAGTGAAGGGTTGATTCATTCAGATTCATATCAAAATAGATAATTGGAGGTGAAGGAATGGCTGGTTGGGAAACTCTTCAATTGATTTATCAGAAAGAAAAAAGACAACGCTATGAAGAAGGATTTGATGTTTCATCTGTTCTTGATTATGATGATCTCAGTTCAGTAGATCAACAAGATATGGAAAAGATGATGCATGTTTTTGACGCTTGTCCAATACGCAAGGATTTCACCTACATCGAGCACAATGATTTAGAATTCATCTTAAAAGATGCTAAAACAATCATTTCAACACTTCATTTGCCTGAATATCGTCATTTTTATGGTGCGATGCTTGGAAGAGTAGTTGGATGTATGCTTGGAAAACCACTTGAAGTGGGTCCATATTTCTGGGAATCAACACTAGAAAATCCTGGATGGATGAATATCAAAAAATGGTTTTCGATGGCCAATCAGTATCCCATTAAGGATTATGTGCCCAAATACTCAGAAGCTTCAAAAGAAGGGTTATATGTCGCTTATGAGACATGTTTAAAAGACCAAATCCAGTTTGTTGAAACCGATGATGATATTCGCTACACACTGTTATCGCTAGAACTCATGGAAAAAAGGGGCCTAAATTTCTCCAGTTACGACATTGGAAAATTATGGCACAATCACTTACCATATCAGTGGGTCTGTACAGCAGAAACCCAAGCATATTTGAATTTTGCATTGGTGACAGAGCATTTAACGAAAAATCATCACTCCTATACCCAAAATGTAGCTGAATTTGTACGTATGCATCACAATCCATACAGAGAATGGATTGGTGCACAGATTCGAATTGATGGGTATGCTTATGTTGCTGCAGGGAATCCTATACTTGCTGCGCAGTTAGCATACATCGATGCCAGTTTTTCCCATGTTAAAAATGGTGTTTATGGTGCCATGTTTTTTGCAGCACTGATTGCATCAGCATTTGTCGAGAAGAACATCGAATTGTGCATCGAACAGGCACTCTTGGTGATTCCCAAGACTTCAAGACTCTATGCTTACATCAGAAGAACAATCACCATCGTCAAAGAAGAACATGACTTGGAAACCATGCTCAGTCTAATATGGACGTATTTACTCGATTATGATCCAGCGCATACCATCAATAATGCTTGTATTTGTGTAGCATCCATCTTGTTTTCTAAAGGGGATTTTAATCTTGCAGTCACGACTGCAGTGCTCTTTGGTCTCGATACAGATTGTAATGGAGCAACCGTTGGTTCATTCATGGGTGCATTGTTAGGTGATTCATCCATCGATATGCATTGGAGAAAACCCCTCAATGATACGATTTTATCGATGTTACCCAATTACCATCCCATCTCCATTCAAGAAGTCTCTAAACGTTTTTTCAATCTCTATTTAAATCACCACGCTCAAGAATGAGTTCTTACAATAACATGATCGATTCACTTGGAGGTCCATATCATGATGTTTAAGGTAAAATCAAGGTAAATGATGATTAGAAAGGAAACTCTATGCTCATCCATCGTATGATTATTAAAGAAACATCAAGTGATGAATATCCATTCCACCTATCTTTTTTGAATCAAACCATCGATTTTAATCAGGATGTGACCATATTGATTGGTGAAAATGGATCCGGGAAGTCAACTTTACTTGACGTGATCGCAAACCATTTAAAGCTATATCGAATCGGCACTCCGATCTCTAATTTGCCTTCAATGAAGATTGAAATGACATATCATCTAACCAAACCCAAGGGCATCTATTTTTCATCTGAAGACTTCACAACATACATCCATGAAATCGAGAAAGAGAAAAAAAGTGCATTAGAAGATATTGAAAGAGTCAAAGTAGAGTATGAGCATCGTTCAAAACTTGCTCAAAATCTCGCATCGATGCCTCATCACCGCACTTTATCGGAATTATCTTCCTTACATGATCGCGATTTATTGATGTCCTCGCATGGCGAAGCCTATTTGTCATTTTTCAAATCAAGAATCAGAAAAAATCAATTGATGTTATTGGATGAACCGGAGACACCTTTGTCTTTTTCAAATCAATTGGCATTACTGATACTGATGAAGGAAGCAGTTCACCAGGGGTGTCAATTGATCATTGCAACTCATTCACCGGTTGTGATGTCTTATCCTGGCGCAGACTTATACGAAATCAATGAAAAAGGTATCCAAAAAACGACGATTGATCAAGTTGAAAGCATCAGCCTAATGAAACAATTTCTCAATAATCCTGATGGTTTTTTGCACCATTTGTTTGATGAAGAAAGGAAGGATTGACTCATATGAATCTCGATTCAATCATGAAAGATTTAGAAAACACAAGTGATCCCAAAATGATTCATGCCATGCAAAATAGATTTCCTCACCTCAAAGTTCTAGGCATTCCTCTGGGTACGATTCGACCCATGGCTAAAAAAATCGGAATGAACCATCATTTAGGACTTTCTTTATATCAGACGATGTGTGTTGAAGCTATGTTTTTAGGAAGCATGATCATGGATCCCAAGCAATTATCGATCACTGATTTTGAGATGCTTGCAATGCATGCACAATCCACTACACTGATGGATCAAGGGTTATTTCCACTATTTCAAAATTCTCCTTTGTATGAAGATATCCTTAACTCATGGTATCTCAGTCAAAATGAGCACTTAAGATATGCAGGTTATGTGCTTTATTCCTCGTATTTTAGAACTTATCCTTTGGAACACATGAATCTTCAATTGGGAAAAAAAGTCTTAGTGACCATCAAAAATGAATTGATGAATGAACCACTTCCCATTCAAAATGCAATGAATAATGCAGTGGTCATGGCTGGATTGCACGTTCCCGATTTGGTGGATCTTGCGATTGAAGTTGCTTTACATATTGGTTATGTATTACCAAGAGTGAAAAAGAATCAATGCAACATTCAAAGCGCGCATGATTATATCATCAGATACATCACCCAACCCAATTATTCAAGAGTTGCAAAACTGAAAGCAAAATCTTAAAGGAGCCTATGCCATTATGGAAATTACAAATCTTCAAATCGATGATTTTTTAAAAACAGTCGGTCCGAATAGAATCAATGATGTTCAAAAGTTAATCGAGATTGGCCGGAAACTCACAGGTAAAGAGCCTGTAATGTGGGGTTCCATTGTCGGTTTTGGTAAACTTCATTACACATACAAATCGGGTCTTCAAGGGGATATGCCAAGATTTGCTTTTGCAAATCGTAAGCAATCACTGACACTCTATTTGAGCTATGATGTGGGTCAGTATGAAGAGCTCTCACGACTGGGTAAACATAAACATGGTAAGGGCTGTTTGTACATCAACCAACTGTCAGATATCGATATGGATGTACTTTTACAACTGATCTGGAAAACGGATCGTGATGTGCTCGAGTATGACTTCATCACAGTCATTGAGTGATGATACATGTTACGACGAAAAGGAATTCGAATCCTTATTTTCACACTGATTCCAATTTTTGTACTCTTTGGTGCATTTTTGATTTATACTAGAGATGATTATGATTTAGTTCCCTATGAAGATAACTCTTATGAATATATAACGGTCATTGAAAATCGGCAAGAGATTACCTATGGGCAAAGTGATGCCTCAATCGGAATCATCTTTTATCAAGGTGGAAAAGTTGATGAGAAATCTTATGAACTTTTCTTGCTTAAACTTGCTTCCTATGAAGTGTTCATTGTTAACGTGAAAATGCCTTTTAATCTGGCAGTTTTTGGCTCGAATCGTGCCAAAGATGTGATTGATAGATATCAAGAGATTGATACTTGGTATTTAATGGGACATTCTTTAGGTGGAGCCATGGCATCATCTTTTGCTTCACAATATCCTGACTTGATCAAAGGTCTTATCCTCTTATCTGCGTATGCCTCATCAGACCTTTCTGATACAGGATTATCCATGTTATCCATCTATGGAACTAACGATGGCGTACTCTCGATGGATGACGTGGAGAATACAAAAATGAATAATCCAGAACACACGATTTATCAGGTGATCGAAGGTGGAAATCACAGCGGTTTTGCAAATTATGGTGAACAAAAAGGCGATTTGCCTTCTGAAATCACACCACTTGCTCAGCAAAATCTCACGGTATCCTTCATCATCGATTATTTAACGACATAAATGTGAGGAATTTTTATGTATAGAGCTTTGTTTGAGAATTATCAACCTAAAAATGAACAAGAATCCGTCGATCAGCAATTAATTCTCGAATTCATCGATCGAAATCAAGATTGTTTAGAAAGAACTAATCTTGTTGCTCATATCACCAGTTCAGCCATCATCTGCAATCCAAAAATGGATAAGGTTCTTTTTGCATTTCATAACATATATCAATCTTGGTCTTGGGTTGGTGGTCATAATGATGGAAATCCTAATCTTCTAGAGGTTGCACTGGAAGAAGCCATAGAAGAAACAGGAGTCAAGAACATGAGACCCTTGATGGATGATATTTTAACCATCGATGTCATCTATGTCGGTAATCATATTAAAAAAGGGAAATATGTGCCAGATCATTTGCATTTGAATGCGACATTTCTCTTGATTGCTGATGAAGATGAAAA
>JANJXB010000079.1 GCA_024709245.1 Acholeplasmataceae bacterium
GATCAGTTCTCGATTTATTTAAACCAAGATATTTTATCCCAAATGGGGATTATTAAAAAACCACAACCCATCATTCCAAGAGAAAAAAGTCCACTTGAAAAAGATAAAATCGTTTGGATTTCCACATGGGTCTTGATGGGAATTCTCTTCATGCCAGTGTTATTTTTCATCACACGTTTTCAAATGATCTTCAGTGGTACCGTTAAAGTCTTTGAATTTATGGTTGTGAGCATCAACACTTATTTGGTTGTCTATTTCATGACGATTAACGCCATCTATCTTGTTTTATTAATGATTTCCGTTAAAGGTTCAGAAGAAAGAATCAGTATGTGGCAAATCAAGAAACAAACATTCTTGTTTGAGCATGATGTCCTACCCTCCATTTCCATCATCGCACCAGCATACAACGAAGAAAAAAGCATCATTGAAAGTGTCACATCCTTACTGAACCTCAAATATCCAAAATATGAAGTCATTGTGGTCAATGATGGATCGAAAGATCGAACCATCGATGTATTAATCGAACATTTCGAACTTGAACGAAAACATCCTTTCTTTAAACTGAAATTAAAAACAAAACAACTTCGTGGTGTTTACGTCAATAAGCACATTCCAAACTTAATCGTCATCGATAAACAAAATGGCGGTAAAGCTGATGCCTTAAATTTAGGTATCAATGTTGCTAAAAGCGATTATGTATGCGGAATCGATGCAGATTCATTACTTGAAGAAGATGCGTTACTTAAGTTAATGTCTGTGACCTTAGATGATACCAAAGATCATATTGCATTGGGTGGCAATATTGTACCTGTCAATGGTTGTGTTGTTGATAAAGGTAAGATTGAACATCACGGATTATCGGATAATCCTGTTGTAAGATTCCAAACCCTCGAATATTTAAGAGCATTCACAACAGGTAGAATTGGTTGGTCTAAGATCAATAGCTTGATGATCATTTCTGGTGCATTTGGTTTGTTTAATCGTAAAACTTTACTCGATACAGGTGGCTATTTAACCATCAGCGGTGAACTCAAGAAAGATACCGTGGGTGAGGATATGGAACTCGTTGTTCGTTTGACCTATCAAGCCTTGAAAAAGAAGATGCCATATCGTGTGGATTATGTCCATCATGCAAACTGCTATACTGAATTGCCATCCGACATGAAAACTTTATTAAAACAGCGCAATCGCTGGCAACGAGGATTACTTGACATTTTAAGTTATCACAGAAGAATCTTATTTAATCCCAAATATAAACAAGCTGGACTCCTTGCATTTCCATTTTTCTTCATCTTTGAAATGATTGGTCCCTTTATTGAAACCATCGGCTATTTGATGTTAATCATCGGTTTAATCATGGGAATTTTGAATGGACCCCTGGTGATTATGCTTTTGGTAGCGACCATTGGATTGGGAATTTGGGTATCATTGTTCTCACTTTGGATTGCAGAGAGAAAAACGATTTTTTATTCGACAAAGGAAACGTTGGTCCTCATTCTGACTGCCATCATTGAAAACTTTGGATATCGCCAAATCATGAGTATCCATCGTGTATTTTCGACGTATTCAGCCCTACGCGAAAGTGGTTCATGGGGTAGCCAGGTTCGAACAGGATTTCAAAAAAAGTAAGCAGGTGATGACATAATGAAGCAACTCTCACAATTGAAACAGATGTTTGATCATTTCCATGAAGCGATTTACATTGTTGACAAAAATCGTCAGATTTTATACTTTAACCAAGTCGCTTCTCAAATTTCTGGATTTTCCAGTGGTGAAACGGAAGGATTTTTCTGTTATGACAACATTTTAAATCACATCGATGATCATGGAACCAATTTATGCATCAACGGATGTCCGCTCGTTCATACGATTGAAACCAACACCATTTCGGATCATTATGTCTTTTTACACCACAAACTAGGACATCGATTAAGAGTCCATGTTCGAGCAATACCCGTCATGGAAGATGGTGATGTTATTGGAGCGATTGAAGTCTTCACCGATGAAACTCAAAAGAACTTACTCCAGCAACAATTGGATATCCAGCAAAAACTTTTGATGATTGATCCCTTGACTGGACTTTTCAATCGTCGCTTTATGGATGAAAAATTGGAAGTAATCATCAAAGAAAGACCAGAAGATCAACCTTTCGGATTCCTTTTCATCGACATCGACAATTTCAAAGATATCAATGACATTTATGGACATTCTTATGGCGATGAAGTATTAAAATCCATTTCGAATACCATTCAGAGCAATGTTAAAGCAACCGATTACGTCTTACGGTATGGTGGAGAAGAAATCGTTGTGATTATCCCCATGGCGGATCAACAATTGACACAGGAAATCGCAGAACTCATCCGAATTCTTGTAAGAAGAACCAAGCCAAGAGATCCGAAACATGATTTTGACTTAACAGTTTCGATAGGTGCGACTGTCATGTCAAAGCATGACACCATCGAATCTGTGATTGACCGTGCGGATTCCGCGATGTATCAAGCTAAAAAATCAGGCAAAAATAAAGTCGTCTTTCTACATCCCAAACATTAGGAGGTCTCATGGATCAAATCAAGCGATTCGATATGGACAAAAAGCCATTGAAAGAAAAATTCTTTTTGACACCCTTGGCTTATTTACTCAGTTTTCCTGCAGTATGGAAGAGAAAACTTAAGATTACTAAAATAGGGATGGAAGGATTAAAACCTCCTTATATTTTACTGTGTACACATCACGCATTCATCGATTTCAAAGTGACAACTGCAGCAATCTTCCCGCATCGTGCGAACTATGTAGTAGCCATCGATGGTTTTATTGGTCGTGAGTGGTTACTTAGAAATGCAGGAGGTATATGCAAACGCAAATTCACCAACGACACTAAGTTATTTAAACAAATCAAGTACTCACTCGAGACACTAAAATACATTGTAGCGATTTATCCTGAAGCTCGGTATTCACTTTGTGGCACAACTGCAATCTTACCGGAATCTCTTGGAAAAATGGTAAAAGTATTAAAGCATCCCGTGGTAATGCTGAATATGCATGGGAATTATCTTTCCCAACCTGTCTGGAACTTAAAAGAAAGAAAAGTGAATCTTGCAGCTGACATGACACAAATCATCAAAAAGGATGAACTTGAAACACTATCTGTAGATGAAATCAATCAACGAATCAATCAAGCATTCGTCTATGATGAATATCAGTGGCAAAAAGACAATCACATCACAATCGATTTTAAAGACCGTGCTAAAAATTTGCATAAAGTCCTTTATCAATGTCCCAGTTGTTTAAAGGAACACGAAATGGATTCCGACCATGATCAGATATGGTGTAAGGCATGTGGCAAGTCGTATACGATGGGTGTTGATGGTCAATTGAAAGCCAATCAAGGTGTCACAGAATTTTCGCATATTCCAGATTGGTATGAATTTGAACGCAAGTATGTGAGAAAAGAAATCGAATCTGGAAATTATCATTTTGAGGATACAGTCACTATTGAATCTCTTCCCAATGCTAAAGGGTATATTCCCCTGGGTGAAGGTAAACTGATGCATACGACATCTGGATTTATCTTAGAAGGTGATGAAAAAGGGAAACCCCTCAAACTCATCAAAGAACCTTTATCACTCTATTCACTGCATATCGAATATGACTATTTTGGTAAAGGAGATTGTATCGATTTATCCACTTTAAATGATACGTATTACATTTATCCATTAAACCGAAAAAATGTGGTAACAAAACTCCACTTTGCTGTTGAAGAAATCTATAAGATTGAAAAAGCAAAATTGAAAGCAGCACAATCATAAGTTTGTTTGATCAACAAAAGGGCCTCGCCCTTTTTGATTTAAATGCTATAATAAAAGTATGAACAAAACACAAAGTATCACATGTTTAAAACTCAATGATCAATACGATTCAATCTGTGAAGACAATCTGAAAGTCAAGTACATGTTACCTGGCGAAGTCGCCAATTTTTACAATCGAAAGCATAAAGTCATCCTTGAATCGGATATTAACGTCAAATCCAAGCATCGTGCAAGAGTCATTTGCCCGGTCTTTTATCAATGTGGCGGGTGTGACTTTTTACACATCAAATATGATGAACAGTTGAAGATGAAATCCGAACGAATCCAAAAACTGTATGATCAAGCTGGATTCAACACGAAGCATCTACCGATTGTTTCGAGTCCAGTACCCCTCAATTACAGACACAAGGTTGTCTTATCAGCATCAATGGATAAGTCAAAGCTTAAACTAGGTCTCTATCGTGAAGGTTCAAAAGACATCATTCCTTATTTGGATTGCCATTTACACGATGTTGAAACCAATGAACTATTAAAGACAGTAGAGGTTGTTTTAAATCAATATAAAATAGGTGCCTATGAGATCAATAAGA
>JANJXB010000088.1 GCA_024709245.1 Acholeplasmataceae bacterium
GTCAGATACTATTTGTATTTGGCTTTTATCTTTTCAGAATGGGTATTTTCTCCCCACATGATAAATTCCACTTACAAATCTTTGTTCTTAAGTTGAAGTTTACTGGATCTGCATTAGTGATGATGATCTATTTAACGATTATCAAACTATTTACACGATTGCCATGAGATATCTGAGTAATGAATCGAAATCCCCTATTGAGGTAAATGGAGCGTTTATTGATTTTCTTGATTTTCATGAACTAGAGTAAAATTCCTCTATACAGTATAAATAGAACATAATATAGTCATCAGTCGAGATATAACTTGACATAGTTTTGCCATTTGACAAGTTTTTGTTTACGAGTATGTCTGCTTCGTATGTATTCATCGTCAAAATGATAGTCAGTTACAGTTTCTCCGCGATCAGTGATATAATGAGAATTTCCTTTTCGAACACTTTCTCTAAGTTCACTTCGGCTTTCAATAATCTTATCCAGTCGATTGATTTCACTTCCTAAGAAATCATAAGCCAGTTTCATCGCATTGTGTATTGTTTTATGTTTACACAACTCACCAATAATAACATCGATTTGATAAGTCGATTGTTTGATATGATCATCAATAACTTTATACTCTGCTCGATAATTCTGATGAGTTCTCTTAATGATTACCCAGAGTTCTTTTTGTTTTTCTTGCCATAAAATTCTTGAGTTGATTGCATCTTTGAGGGATTCATATAAACTCCCTATCGGTATCAACTGTGGGGTAGTTGGTTTAAAAGGTTTTCCTGATGGTTTTTCAACACGTTTTAAAGCATTTGGATTTGGTTTCTGTTTGTTTGAATTATACATAATATCGCCTCATTTTTATTTTTCAATAAGTCTATTTATTCAACATAATTAGTTAATGCTTCTTCGTAGAATCGCTTAAATTTTAAACGTGTCGTATTGGGTGAAATGACGATTGCATCACGTCCAAACTTGAAAAAATAGTATATTATCTGAATTTCGGTACATGAAAAGACAAGGGTGTTTTGATCTATTTTACTTATATATCTTGGGCGGAGATGAATTTGTTGATGATAATTTTGAATTCCACGATCTGTAAGTTTAATCACAATCTCCTGTTGATCACTGGATAAAAACTGTGGACCAGTCTGTGAGAGTTGCAAAGACAACAATTCTCCATCTCTTTTTGTAATTTTACCACTCTTTGACTGAACGATTTTGATGGATTGAATACGCGATAAACGAAATGAACTCATTCGATAATGTGAATTTTCAGTTTCTATTTCTTCCGAATATCCAACAAGGTAGTTAAATGAGTCTAGTTTATCAGTTAAGAAAGCATAAGGAGATACAATAAATTTTCTGCCATTGTGCAATGTTAACCGTAAAGCGGAAGCATGTGAAATGGCGTTTTCTATGATAATCACTCGATCAAATAAATAGATACGCTCACGCTCTGAATATGTTTTTCGAGCATATTCCTCACACAATGCCCTAATGTAAGGTCCTGGGTATTTTCCATAAAACCGATCATCTTCAGATTCCTCAAGATATTCTGCATTTCGGTTATTGATGCGGAACTTTTTAGCAATACCTTTGGGATACTTTTCAGCTGCTTGAAGAAGTTCTCTCTTCTTGGTTTGTAAGAGTAATCGTTTATAATCATTTTGGATTTTTATATCATATTGAGAAACTAGTAAAGATTGAAAAATATCATTGAGTTCTTTCTCATATCTCAATAGTTCATTAGAGATGCTACATTGTGCATAATCAGCATAGTTTGTAATGATTTGATTGATAAACCCTGACAAACTCGAATCTTTAGAATTTTCTTGGTTAAAGTTAAACATGTCTTCCTCGATGACCAGCCATGCATAGTCACTCAAGTTAAGATGTTGTTTCTGATCGATACTGAGGATCTCGAAACCCATAAGGCTCACCTCTAAAGTCTATATTTTTTATTTCATATTATCACAAAAGTCATACAATAGGAACAAATATTTGTTGTTATTGTCAAAAAATCATATAAATAGGTACAAAATAATGATGAATATATACTCTACAATGTGCATAAATGAATGTTATATTGAAAGTGGACATAGATCCAAATCAAAAAAGGAGAACAAAAATGAGTGTCGTTGTAGCAATCAAACACAATGGAAAAATCTACATGGGTGCCGACAGCCAAGTGACTAAAGGAGGGACACGCCAGACCATGTCCAATCCAAGTAATTACAAAATCTGGCATATTGCATCAACCAATCGTTCTGTGATGGGCAGTGTTGGAACAGTTCGCGAAATGAACCTGATTAAAACAGAAGATACATTGATTGATGAACTGACATTGATGAAAAAGCATATCAACTACAGATTCGTCATTAGAGAACTTACTCAACGGATTTTTCAAGTCGTTGAACGTTATGGTCTATTACTAAAAGATGAAGATGGCATTCCAAGAATTAACAACTCATATCTCTTTGCATTTGAAGATCAACTATACTACATCGGTAGAGAAGGAGCAGTCATTGAAATTGACGAATATGCAGCAATCGGTAGTGGTGCAAATGAGGCAATTGGAAGTTTGTTATCAACAGATTCACTTCCACCAGAAGAACGTCTTATCATCGCAATCAAAGCGAGCGCAACCAATGACATCTATGTCGATTATCCTATTGTGATTGCAAATACTGAAGATCAGTCGTTCAAAGTCATCTATGATCATAAACAAAGAAACAAAGGAGTATAGAAATGAAATCAACAATCATCAAGATACAGCCAAGAGATATAAGACCAAGAGACTATTTTCACTTTGGACTTAAACTGAAATCTCGAATGCACATACACACATCTAAAAAAACATATCAGAGACATCGAATCAAATCGGATGTCAATAGAAATCAAATGAACATTCAATAAGGAGAAAACCAATGAAACTATTCATGAGCAAAAAGAAACGAAATGAAATGCTTCAACTAAAAAAACAAAGAGATGATGAGATTCGTAGACAACGCGAGATGCAAGCCAGAGTGAACATCAAAAGAACATTAAATGAGATGAAAAATCAATCAAAAAAACTCGATCAATTCAAGAAGAATTACATTGATCGAGCAAAACAGGCTGCTTTAGTAGGTAATTCTACGACATATGATATGGCTAAATCTGGATTAAAAATTTCTTTAACCAAACAGAAATTTTTAGATTCAATGATTGTAAATTTTGAAGTTGCTATGGAGATTAATGACATGAACAAAGTCATTGGTCAGTTTGTTGATGGTATCAACATTATTTCTGGACAGATGAAACAGATCACAACTTCATTTGATATGTCCCAAGCACAAAATGCCTTTGATACTGCGATGGCGAACAATCTAACACAGTATGAAGCACTTGATGCATTCATGACAACAGCGGTTAATAGTTTTGATTCGATGGATGCCATCGGTGAAAGCATCTCAGATGATGAAATAAATCAACTCATCAATCATCAGGCTGTTGACAAAGAAAGCGAAATCGATAAACAGATTGAGCAACGTATTGGACAAGTTCGAGATAGAATCACAAACATATAAAGGGGATCAAACCATGGATGAAACAAGACTTTTATACGACGCATTCAATATTTACTATGAAAAAGGGATTGATGCTCTCAAATCCAATCAACTTGATGTAGCTAGACGCAATATTTTAGCAGCCTCTGAGACACTTCTTAAACTTGCCAAACATGCAGACGGAATTCTAAAACAGCAAAGAATGAAACGTGCAGAAGAACTTTGCATTCTTGCGGATGAAATCGAGCAAACAAGAAATCGCTCGATTAACAAACGTAATTCAGCTGAAGATGATATCTCAAAAATGGATCGATCAGTGCACTCGAATACTTCATCTAATTCTGATGAAGAAGAACATCATTTTACTCCAGTATCACAAACTGGTGTGAAATTAGATGATGTTGCTGGGTTAGAAAATGTAAAAGAAGAGATTCAAAAGCTCGTTATCAATCCTCAAAAACATCCCGAGATTTATCGCACATTTAAGAAGAAAAGCGGTGGAGGTATCCTACTCTATGGCGTTCCAGGAACCGGAAAAACAATGATTGCACAAGCAATTGCTAGTGAAATAGACGCGAAATTCTTCTCAATAAAATGTTCAGATATTGCCTCTAAATGGTTTGGAGACTCTGAACAAAGAATTAGAGAGTTATTCGATGAAGCTAGAAAGCATAAAGCATCCATCATTTTCTTTGACGAGTTTGAAGCGCTTGGAACCAAACGTGATACGCATTCCACTGTCATGAAACGACTAGTTCCTGAATTATTATCTCAAATGCAAGGGTTCGAGAAAAACAAGAATACATTGCTTGTAATTGCTGCCACAAATCGACCATGGGACATTGATACTGCATTTTTAAGACCAGGTAGATTCAACACTTCAATCTATGTTCCAATACCAGATTCCAAGGCACGTCAATCTATTATAGAAAAGCAATTTGAAGAAATACCAATGAATCATGATGTTGATCTCATTGAGATGGTTGATCTCACAGAAGGTTTCAATGGATCAGATGTTGTGGAGTTTTGTGAAAAAGTCAAAGAGTATGCAATACAAAGATCCATTGAAACCGGTGAAACATCACCGGTTCGTCAACAGGATATAATCCTTACATCTGAAAGAGTTAAATCATCAGTCCGTCTTGAAGATCTTGAGAAGATAAGTCAATACGAGAAAAGACAAG
>JANJXB010000119.1 GCA_024709245.1 Acholeplasmataceae bacterium
GTTATGTTCTACATCATGCCATCTACTTGTCACTGGTTCGGGAATTCGCCAATCAAGGCAATTCACACCTGCAGTGTTTGATGGCGCTCAAATAAAATTTGGGTTCCACGGCTGCTTCCTAGGTACACCCTTAATTTATCACTAATCCTAACCTTTGTCAAGCAAATGGACTGATATGATAAAAGCGCTTTCATTGAAATGAATGCGCTTTGCTTTATTGGATTGAATTATGAATAAAACACGCTGATTCTGACAAATTTACCGTGATGCACCATGAGTGAAAGCAAGACTTCCCGAATTTTCGATTCAATCATGTAATCGATGTTAATCGTTGGAATATCAACTCTCACAGTTAAATAATCATCTTCAGAAAGTTCGGTGAGTCTTTGAACTGAATACTCTTCCTGAAATCCTTCAAGTTCTTCTTCGAGTTCAAAATATACAATCAAGGATAGAATAATTTTGGTCTTAATTTCAAGTTCTTTCAGCAATCCTGCAAGATTTTGAGCTCGAGCGATGATGTAACCGGGTCGATGAAAAAATGTCTTTTCATAGATCTCTTTATTGGGGTCCTCTTCAACCGTTGCTGGAACAGCCATTCCAAATCTCATTTCCAGATACGTTTTAAAGTTTTCTGGTCTTTTGGTATCCTTGTGGTGAAAATCCGCATAGAGATGAACCATATCTGAACCGTATGCATACGCAGTAATGATGAACTTAAAGTAATTGGCATAAATCAGAATGTCATTAAAATGTTTTTGGAATGTTTCAAGCTTGACTTTGATCTGGTAATGTCCGCAAAGATAAAATGATTCGTTGTAGACAAGGGGTTCAAAGAGTGCGTTTGCGTAGACTTCTCTTTGTTGATCGATATCATAGTAATGGTAATAGTCATAAGCGACTATTTGGTAGAATTTATAGAGTTCGATACTGCCGACAGCAATACCGATGACCACCATCGATGCAGCAAGGCTAAATCGGAGTGCATCGGGGAAATCAGAGATGATGATTAAGAAGATGATGACAGGAAACAAGGAAATGACGAAGGTTCGAAATGTCGATGTAAATCCTTTTTTAAATAAGAACAGCGCCAGGACAAAAATGATGATGACATTGTAGAAGACAAAGAAGTTAAACCAGTTGAAATTATCCAGTGAATTCGCAATGGAATTGATTCCTAAGATGAATAAGAAGATGCCTAAGGTGACCAGAAACAGTGTCACGAGTTGTCGTGTGTACAAATACCATTTTTTGGTGTAAAGCTTGCGGGCTTGAGGTAAATGATAGAAATTCTTCATCTCTCTTCGATAACTGAAAAATGGCCACCACGATCCACGAATGCTGATTCGGATCGGAAGAACTTCTTCTTCTTTAAGTTGTTTTTCCAAATAACTTTCAAAAGTTGAGAGTGGATTTAAGACAAACAGCAACGTACCCACGATGATGAATGGTAAATGATAAGGTTCTTTGAGAATGTAGAGGAAAACAAAAGTCACAATCCCATAAATGAATGCGACAATCAATTTTGCAAGTCCACCAAACACATAAACACCCACATAAACGAGTGCAACAATCGCAGAGATCATAAAAATACCTTGACCCCGTAGATTCAACAGAATCAATGCGATTGGCATCAGTAAGAAGATAAGAATGGTCAGTGATCCAGCTATGGCTATGCGTCTTTTCATGATGTGCCCTCTTCTATTCATTATACAAAAAAAAGGTGGTAAATTCCACCTTTTTGGATTTTTAAGCGTTTGTAAGTGCAGCAATCAGATCTGCTTTGACCATCTTGTCTGCGCCAGCAATATTCTTTTCAACAGCGAGTGCTCTCAAATCTTTCACAAGAAGTTTGGAGTAATCAACAACTTCTTTGACTTCAGCTTGAGGAGCTGCTTTGACTGCTGGTTTTACAGCAGGTTGAACTTTCTTTGGCAAATTGCCAGAAAGTGCATCTTGTGCAATCTTGCAATATTGAGTAAAGACTTCTGGATTTGCAACTGCAATATCGGCAAGCATCTTGCGGTTGATTTGAACATTCGCGAGAATGAGTCCATGAATGAGCTTGGAATACTTCATATCATTGAGCTTGGCAGCTGCATTGATTCTTTGAATCCAAAGCTTTCTGAAGTGTCTCTTCTTTTGCTTTCTGTCTCTATAAGCATATCTAAGTGAACGCATCACTTGTTCATGAGCTGTACGATAAATCGTGCTCTTAGAACCGAAATAGCCTTTGGCTAACTTTAAAATCTTCTTACGTCTATGTCTTGCGGTTGTACCGCCTTTGACTCTTGGCATGGTTTTGTCCTTTCAATTACAACAGGTTAGAAATCAGCGATTTAATACGCTTCTTGTCAGTCGCGTGAACCGATGTTTCTGCACCTAATTGTCTATTTTGCTTGGTTGTCTTGGATGCTGCCAAGTGTCCGGTATACGCCTGACCTCTCATCAACTTTCCTGTACCTGTTACTTTAATTCTCTTTTTTAAGCCACTGTGTGTCTTTTGTTTTGGCATGGTAGTAAATCCTCCTCTTAGTGTTCTTTGGGTGTTAACACGGCGATCATGCTCTTGCCATCCATTTTAGGCTTAGATTCAATCTGAGCTCTGGATCCAATTGCTTCAATAAAACGTTCCATCACTTTCATACCGACATCGGCATGAGTGATCATTCGACCGAAAAATCGAATAGAGACTTTGACTTTGTCTCCACCTTCAAGGAACTTGATCGCATGTTTTAGTTTCGTTTCGAAATCGTGAGTGTCAATCGTTGGACTCAGTCTGATTTCTTTCAACTCGACAACATGTTGATTCTTTTTCATTTCCTTCAGCTTACGTTGCTGTTCATAACGATACTTGGAATAATCCATCAGTTTAGCAACCATAGGCTTGGAATCCGGTGAAACAACCACTAGGTCAAGTTCACGTGTTCCAGCAATATAAAGTGCTTCTCTCTTGGAGAGAATACCAAGTTTAGTTCCTTGCTCATCAATGACTAGCAACTCACCAAATGGGATGTGCTCATTCACGAGATCGGTGTTTTTTTGAATCGGTTTGAATTGTTTAATGCAGGCCACCTCCTTCTGTTTAGATGTAATAAATGAAAAAGTGTGTACTTTCGTACCCACTTGTAACGTCAAAAGAATTGATCGTGACATGTTTGCCCATGAATTCGTCCATCAGGCGAGAGGGTACCTCTTCTTTTCACTTATTTGATTACCGTAATGATTATACCATATGTCCATCGAAAGTCAAGGAAAATAAAACTTTTATAGGTTTTCCCAGATACTTTTTTGATGAGCGACCATCAGTACAAGAACACTATAACACAGTTGATAGGGATACGCAAGTCGATCATGACGAAAGAGTGTATTGCCAATTGGAAATAAATAATGGAAGATCGGATTTTTGATGTCTTCAAGTGCCATGGCCAATACAATAAACAGGACGGGAATCAAAAGTGATAAGGTTTTATGACGATCTTTGAGGACTAAATGACATAGAGTTAATAGGATGAGACCTTCAGCATGCAAAGATAGATAGGTGTTTAAGATCTGAACAGGCACATTGGAACCATTCCAAAGTGTCCATATGGATTCTTGAATGAAATAAATAATCACAAATGCATAACTGTAGACGATGGCTGAAACCATCCACTTGGAAAAGAACATGAAAGAACGACCGAAAAAAGCATCCATGGGTCTCATCGCCGGCATGTGATGATCCATGGTGATGAATAAGATGAGAAAAGGCATCAATAGAGAGGTGGTTTGTATGGAAAGTGCTGAATATTGGATTCTCTCCCAATCATCTTGTCCAAAATTGATCATGAGAGGTAACATTGAAAGGATGACAACGAGCATCAGTAAATGCAAGACGATTCGTTTTTTGAAGTGAAACTGCATCATGATGAGTGCTTGAATCATAAATCGATGGTCTTATTGGCAAGTTCTGAAAAGTATTCAGGCTTGTGTGTGGAAATGAGAAAACTCATGCCTTCTTTTTGTTTCATCTTGATGTAGGAAGCGAGTATCCCCTGGCTTTCAGAATCGAGTCCTGAAAAAGGTTCGTCCAAAATGACCAATTCTGGATTTCCCATGAAAGTCGAGACGATGGCAAGTTTTTGCAGATTACCTTTGGATAACTCATGAATGCCATGCATCATGGGGACCTGCAGGGCATGGATTAAAAAATCGTCTGCTTTACCCTTCTTGATTCGTGCCATGGTCTTTAAATAGTCTGAGACTTGGATGAACATCGGAAGCATCGCTTTTTCAGGTAAGAATCCAATCCTGATTTTCTTCATCTCTACACTTCCGATATCAGGATGTGTATATCCCAAGACGAGTTGAATGAGTGTTGTCTTACCTGTCCCATTATCACCGCTCACTAAAACAAAGTCATTTTTATCGATTTCTAAATCAAATCTCCGATTTAAATAATGTTTCCCTGCATTTTTTAAGCTAATGTAAGGCATATGTTCTCACCAACATGCCACTTTCTTTTAAAATATGATGGTCAATGATGTAGGTAAAATTTTGAATGATTTGACGCGATCCATCTTCATATTCAATCAGGATGGGCACGCGACTTAAAAGATAGAAGTCGTGTGGAACATAGACTTTGATGTGATCGTCCATGACTTCAAATGTACAAGGTGTACCCGTGCCGACTGATATTTTGTGGATTGGAGTATTCAATTCCAGATAGCCAATTTCAATCTCAGAAATTCTGGATAAGAAGGATCCACTTTGTTTTTTTGCAGATAAATCATTCCATTCCAGCACTTCCTGAGTGTCCTCAAGATGAGTGATGTAGAGTTTACCCAACTCAATCTGATAAGGATCACCGGACTCGAGAGTGATTTCAAGATAGCAATCCGCAATCACATAATCATAACCCATAACTGAGATTTCATAGATGAAAATCCATTCCGTCCAAATCATTTCCAAATAGGATTCCCGCTGTCCCTTTTTGATGTCTTGAAGCATGACATCCATGCGTTTTGTGCCATCCAGATTGGATAACGATGCACTGACGTGACTTTCAGGATGGATGATGGGATGATCACTGACATTGACATATAAGTGGACATCCAAGGTCTTATCTTCATCTGCAATCAGTGCATATTCTTTTCGCACAGAAAGCAATTGAGGGGTTATCGAGGGATGATTATGGTAAATGATGATCCCCATCCCTACAACCAAAACCAGTGATGTTACATAAAACATCCATGTTTTCATATCCGTTTTTTCTCCAATCGCTGATACTGGGTCGTGACTAAAAAAACTTCAAAGCCCCCTCGTTCCAATCGGACAAATAACACATATCGAGCAGCAACCCCATTGGTCACCTTACCTTCTCCGTAGGTATATAAATCCACTTGAGTACCAGGATCCACTTCAAGTGAAATCTCATAGGTTTCCTTATCTTCAGTCGTCACCTGATAATCTGCAGACAATTTCAACGATGAATCCAGATTGTTTTTAAAGAGTTTATCTCCTTTTGAAGATGATAAAGCAATCGAACCTGTTGCAGATAACCCCAATTTTGATGTTTCTTTCCTCGAAAGCGTGTATTTGTATTCAATCGGTGTATATCCGTCATTGTAATAGGAAAACATTGTCTCTGTGACATAGGTTGCTTTTACATGTTCATTGACTTTATGGACTCTCCAGCCCATGAATAATCGTTTATCCACTTTCTCATAATGGGTTTGATATTCTTTTTCTGTAAAATCTTCCAAGAGTTTACCCGTGACCATTTCAATGGTTTCATACGTCTGATAATTTGCACTGCCATAACTATAGAACTTGATTGAATTCATCGATAATAATATCAATAGAAGCATCGTGATACGTTTCATCTTATCCCTCCTTAACCTATGTTAGAAAGGATTCTCGATTTTACTCTAAAAAAAAAGAGCCATGCGGCTCCTTTAGCGTTTCATGAATGCTTCGATGTCCTTGATTTCCTTGATGATGTCTTTGGATAAGTTGATGGCACCCTCTTTGGTGACCACGACATCATCTTCAATTCGAATGCCTATGCCTTCTTCTGCAATGTACAATCCGGGTTCAACT
>JANJXB010000010.1 GCA_024709245.1 Acholeplasmataceae bacterium
GTGGAGTCATGGTAACATCAATTGATTTTTCAATGTGAAGTTCTCTAGTGTTTCCATGATCATCTTTTCGGTGATAGTCATAGACACGGTAAGTCGTATCAGAGGATTGTTGAGATTCAAGTATTAAAATCCCTTTACCGATGGCATGAATCGTCCCTGAAGGGACATAGATGAAATCTCCAGGTTTGACTTTCCGTTTGATGAGTAAATCTTCCCACCGATCTTGCTCAATCATGGTCTTAAGTTCTTGTTTTGTTTTTGCAGTATGTCCGTATATGATTTCTGCGCCTTCAACTGCATCTAAGACATACCAACATTCTGTTTTTCCTAAATCACCCTCAACACGCAAACCGTAATGATCATCAGGATGCACTTGAACAGATAAATCATCGTTTGCATCGAGTATTTTTGTCAATAGTGGAAAGCGTTCGCTTTCATGATGATTAAAAAGATGTCGATATTTTGCATAGACAGAATCTAAAGTCATCCCTGCTAAAGGTCCATTCATGATGACGGATGCCCCATTTGGATGCGCAGAAATCGCCCAGCATTCGCCCGTATGATCCGAAGGGATCTCATATCCAAATTCAGTTTGCAATCTTTTGCCGCCCCAAATACGTTCTTTGAAGACGGGTTTTAAAAATAGTATGTCGTTCATCATCTCACCCATGACCATTATAAAGATTTTTTCACATCTTGTCTATCTTAATTTGCTAAACAAAAGACCAGTTGCCTGATCTAGAGTACTTCTTTGATTTGATTCGTGATGATTTGATATCCATCCATATTCACATGAAGACCATCATGTGAATACTCCTGCTTGAGAAGACCATCGGAATCCGATAAAGGCGTGTATACATCGACATAAGTGATATCTCGCAGTGATTTTAAGATACTGTTGGTTTTTTGAATCCACGCATTGGTTCTTTTTCCAACGGTCAAAGGATCAATGGTTGGATTGACTGGATAAATCGATTGAATGATGATGTTTGTTTTCTCATCCTGAGCCTTAATCAACGTGATGATTCTTTCGATATTGGCTGCAACATTTTCCGGTGTTGCATCCAGGAGTGCGAAATCATTGGTTCCAATCAGACAGACGACAGTCTTAGGTTTCAAATCATAGACCGAGACATCCATCCGCTTGAGCAATCCTTCTGTGGTATCGCCACCAATCCCACGATTGTATACATTCATGCCTTGATACCACTCTGAAACGGGATAATCCTGAGTGATGGAATCACCAATGAATACAATGCCACCTGGAGTTGATCGCTTATTCAATACCTTAAAGGCTTTGACTTTGCTGTCAAAACCAAAAGCAACCAACAACTTGAAAAAGTCATTCGATCCTTTTTTGATTCCTCTCTTGAACGCGATTTGACTTGCTATCGGAAGTAAAATCGCTAAGATGACGATGATGATGTATTCAATCATATCTACCTCACATGTGCAACCATCAAGATGCACTCTAGATCATTGCAGACAACTTTATAGGCTTTAATCGTTTCAGGAACAATGAATGTTTCAACATAATGAATCTCATAAGGTTCAAAAGATCCATCGACGGATTCAATCGTCATTTTCTTTCCAGAAACAAGATTGGCCATGTTCACGGAACCCTTCGTAGGGATGATCACGGAATCTTTAAAGGTAAAGCGTCTTGTTTCAAGGAACTCACGTTCATGAAGTCCTGTGATCTCTTCAACATCACTGACTTGAGTGAGAGTGTTGATGAGCTCATGCTTCACCATTTCAGTTCTTCGATCGTATTGAAGATTTTTAAATCCATGCTCTAAATGTACAGGTCTTGGTTTACCATCCAGTCCGTTTCGACCCCAATCCCACAACTTAAACGTGAAAATATAGACGCATGCCGATATTTCTAAAACCATGGTGTTTTTACCACTGCAGTGAATGGTACCTGCAGGGATTAAGAAATGATCATGCTTTTTCGCTTTCCAGATGTTAATGTGACGCTCTGCAGGAAAATTCTTAAGACCTTTGGAAGCTTCGATTAAATCATGCTGAAAAGCTTGAACATTCAAATCCTCTTGAAATCCTAAATAGACCACCCCATCATCTTTCGTATCCAAGATGTAATAGGATTCATCTTGTGTATAGGACATCCCGAATTTTTCACGAATGTATTCGGTTAAAGGGTGAACTTGAAGAGAAAGATTTCCACCTTCCATGGTGTCTAGAAAGTCAAAGCGAATCGGAAATTGTCTCCCAAATCTGCCATGAACACGATCCCCTAAGAGTGCTTTAGTTCTAAAATCGACTAAATCTTGAGCGGGGATCTCAAAAAAGCCATTTGAAAATCCAAGTCTGATGGAATTTTCTTCAGGCACTCCATCAAAAGCCCATGCATAATTCTTTTCCTTTGGATCTAAGTGACAGACTTCTTTCATCCATTGTCCGCCCCAGACGCCTGGATCAAAGTAAGGGACCATTCGAAAAGGTCTTTGAACCAATTGATCAAGTGCTTTTTCATAGAATGAGCGTGTGATCATTTTGGGATTGGATCGATCGTTATAATCGATGATCAAATCCAAACGATCAATGATCTCATGCTTGATTCTGTCTGCAACTCTCCAATCCACAAAGTATCCTCGCTTGTATTTTCTTAAGATATCTTCATCGGGATTGTGTTTGAACAGATTGGATGCACCTTGACGAAACCGTAATTGGATTTCCCAACGTGTAAGACTGACATGAATGAGTAAATCGCCTGGAATAAGACTTGCTCCAGTTCCGTAGACGACTTTTAAGCCTTTCTTGTGCGAAAGCATGTCACGAAGTTCTAAAAGTGTGTAATGATTATAAAAATCATGAATGGTATGATGTGCGTATAAACCAAAAACACGATCATTGGTAATGTTTTTTTCAAGCATCAGATCAATTTCGGATTCTGGTTTTGCGTAATGTTCAATGTTGATGATTTCTTTTGGATTAAGTTTGAGGATGATGTCATCTCGAAGCGTCGATAAATCAATTCCAGGATATGTCTCAAAAACGATGATTCCATCGGTATTTTCAAGATGTTTGATGATTTTTGATGCCCCAAGAATCAACTGCTCATGGGTATCAACCGATATCACTGGAAATTTATCGTATAACGATTGGAATGGTAGATAGCTCATTTCAATTCTCCTTCTTCGTCTAGTGCGTCAAGTTGTACATAAAAAGGCTTGAAAACAATATTTAAATGAAAACTGACCAAAATCCCATAAATTCCGATGCCAATGAGCAGCATACTTTCATGAATATATATCATCAGTAAAGCAACGAGTGCCAAGCTTCCAATGATTTTCACGTTCGTCCATAGGTTTGTATTGGCCATGAGGATGACATTTTTGATGAGTTGTAACATCGATCTTGTCTTAAAGACTGCCATCACAGGAAATACATACAGCGTAAAAATGAGTAATTGATAAAATCCAACCAGTGCAACCACGACCAACCAGGATAAACCTTGATTGAGACCGTAATTGTACATCATGTAAAGCGGTATAAACAATAAGACAAGAACAAGCCAGACCAATGTGCTCGCAACAAAGTTTTCTTTGAAGCTTTTCACATAGGAGGAAAACACATTGGTCGGCTCTTTCTTTTTTAGCAATTGAAATGTGACTGAAAACATCGCGGTGCTTGCTGCTCCGACAGTCACGAACACGCCTAAAAAGCTTACCAGAATCCACAGTAAATTGACGAAAACCAAGTCAGTGAATTTTTGATAAACTTCTTTAAGCATCTCTTATCTTACTTCTTCTTTAACTTTAAGAATACGAATGCGCCAGCACCTGCAACAGCAGCAACACCCAAGACTAAACCAATGATCAAACCAGTATTGACAAATTCACCGGTTGCTGTGAAATCTTCAGAGACAACAAAGATCACCTTACCAGTTCCTGTGCCATCGACTGCAGCTGGATCGTAGTAACGAAGTTCTTCATAAGAGCCTTCATTGATGGTGACTGTGTAATTTGCAAGGACTGAAATGTCAGCCTTACCCACAAATCCTGCAAGGTCAGCAGCATCATAAATGGAGTTGAAAATACCATCAATTGCCCAGTCTAATGATGCTTGAACGATAGCCTTGGATTCTTTGAATGTCATGGTCTTTGTGAAACCACCAGTGACTTCAAGTGTTGGATATTCATCATCATCGAAATCTTCCCAAGATAAGTTTGGACTTAAATTGACGAGTTGTTCGTATTTATCCAAGAAATCATCGAAATCATCAAAATCGAAACTCATGGTGAAAATGCGTGTATAACCATCGATTTCAGCTTCATGAACAGTGATGAAATCAGGTGCATTTTCTTCTAACCAAGTTTGAATTTCAATCAAACCACCCGTAATGTGCTTGTCATTTAAAACTGCACCTTTGCCTTCAGTTCCAGCAGGGTCGTCTGGGTTCGTGATTGGAGTGGTGGATAAAGTGTCATCCATAACTTCCAAGATGATATAACGTGTTCCAGAACCATCTGCGTTGAAGGTCGTCGAAACTTCAATTTCCCCTGGCCAGCATGCCGACAATGCGAACACGAAGAGCGCAAGGACTAAAAGTGATACAATTCTTCTCATTTCAATTCTCCCTTTTCTATTTTTTTGATTCTATAGTCAACTTTCATCGCCTAAATAGACAACATACTTATTGAGGCGTAAAGCGATTACCGTAAAGAACAATACAATCACAAGCAAGATCCATGCCATCGCAGAGGCCATACCCATCTGTTGATCGGCAATCATCTTGTCAAACATGTAATACGCGTAATAATAAGTCGATTGCGCAGGTCCGCCTGATGTCATGATGTATGCAATCGTGAATACTTGGAAACCACCAATGATCCCCATGATGAAATTAAAGAAGATCGAGGGTGTCATGAGGGGTAATGTGATGTATAAGGTCTTTTTAAACCAGTTTGCCCCATCGATTTCAGCAGATTCATACAGTGTCGTTGGAATATCTTGCATCTGAGCGAGATAGATCACCATAGACCCACCTGCACTCCATAAACCCATGATGATGAGTGTAATCTTCGAGGTTTCAACGGCTTGGTGCCATCTTAAGGGTTCCATGTCTAAGAGTTTATAAATGGGAGCTAGAATTTCATTGACAATCCCGAAATTCGGATTGAACAACCATAACCACAATAAACTCATCGCAACCACCGATACGACATTGGGCAAATAAAACATCGTTCTGTAAATGCTCATGCCTTTGATCTTGTTGTTTAAGAGTAAGGCTAAGGCAACACCCACCACAATCCCTAAAGGAATCGCGATGATGACATGATAAAACGTATTGCCCATACTCTTCCAGAAGAGATTGTCATTGGTGAAGAGAATCCTATAGTTTGCAAACCCGATGAATCTCGGGAAAGAAAGCATGTCATAATTGGTGAAACTGATGTAAAACGATGCAAGAATCGGAAACATCCCTAAGACGATCAGACCGAGCAACCAGGGAGAGGCAAATAAATACCCCATCAAGTTTTCTTGTTTCTTCAGTTTCTGCATGGATAAACTCTTCATAAAAACCTCTCGGGATAAAGATTATGGATTGACCGCGTCGTAGTTTTGTTTCTTCTGCAAATAATTCGCTCTTGCTGCTGCTAAAGCCTGTTCAACGGTCAAATCTCCGGATAATGCTTGAGTGTAATAAGGTTGCCAGTCATTACCATGCCAAGATGGTGCATAAGGAATGAAGACCTTATCGACTGCAAAATCAACTTCCTCTAGTAATGCTTCGAGAATGGGATCGCCAGCGACATATTCTTCCATCGCTGAAATATGACTCATGATCCAACCATTCACTTCTGCCATCTGGATTTGTGTATCTTTAGATAACAGGTATTTCAAGAATTCAAATGCACCATCTCTTTGGTCATCTTCATTCTTGTTGTTGTCATACATTTCAATCGAGAATCCAGAACCCCAGTTGACATGTCTGCCACCTTCAGGAATCGGAATGGGTGCAACTCCGTAATTGAAAGTTGCTCCTGCATCTTTGATGATTTGATATAAACCATCCACTTCAACAATCATTGCAACTCTTTCAGCTGCAAACACATTGATACCGAGTAACTGATTACTTTCACCGAAGGATGACAATTGAGCTCTGGTGAAATTGGAGTTAAAATTCTTAATCCAGTTCAAGACATCGATATGGCCTTGTGTATTTAAGGTCGGTAACTTATTTTCATCAAAGAAATCTAAGTTCTTCTGCCACAACCAACCATGGTAAGTCGCATTGCCATACGTTGGATCAAATCCGAGTCTTTGAATCTGTCCTTGACTATTCACGACATCAAACTGCTTTGCGAGTGCTTCGAGTTCTGCCCATGTTTCAGGAACATCATCAGCATCAAGTCCTAATTCATTAAACATATCTAAGTTGTAATAAAGTGCACGTGTTGTTGCAGAAAAGGGCATTGCGAATAAATCGCCTTCATACGTTGCAAAATCAAGTTGACTTTGTCTGAATTCAGATAAATCCATCGTGTTGATGCCTGAAGTATCTGCTTCAATCAATTCTGAGATGTTATAAAGTACTCCAGATTGTGCACGCGCTTCAACATCATCAATCGTGGATAATCCCAAATCAGGTGCCGTTCTCGAGGA
>JANJXB010000030.1 GCA_024709245.1 Acholeplasmataceae bacterium
CACTGTTATGGATACATGGGTTCAATCGGGAGAAATGTATTATTTATTACATTATGATGCCTTGAAGGATAGAGTTGAACTCTATTCAAGATGGTTTTATGAACCGGACGGTCTTGTTTCTTCGGATAAAATTGCCATTTACTTCAATGATCGGGGAGAAGAAGTCATAGAATTCTGGACGACTCAGATATATACCATCGGTGATTACTACGGTGCATCATATTATTATAATGTTGTCGCTTCAAGAGACTTTAACTACTATGTAGCTTGGCTTGATGAGAATTTTCAGCCCAAAGAAGATCAATATCATTTCAGAGGGGTTAATCTCAATGATCAAGGATATTATGAATATTATGACAACCATCTGAATATGATTTCAGGAGATTTTGGTTGGTATACCGTTCAAATTGGCGTCGACCAAGCACTTGGTGATCTGATCATTCCTGATAATCCAATGATTATTGTTTATTCTCCTGATGCAACATCAAATGTCATGTTTATTGTCAGACATACAGGAGGTATTGAAGTACAACTTTATTTGCCTGCTTTTGATGGCATTGATGCTTTATTGACAGAACAGGGCAGTCTAGTACCCGAGCCTCAAGATATGCAATGGGCGATTGACGACATGATCAGTAAGGGAATCACACCTCCTTCGGACTGGTATGTCTATAGTAGAGGAACATATCCTTGGAAGACTGGTATTCGTACCGAACTAGGGGTATTTACAAACCAAGATGAACCTTGGCAAGGTAAGGTCAGAATGTTAGAAATGGCAACATATATTGGTCGAGAAGGTGAGCGCGATTATAGCAACCTTCACAATTATTATGGTGTTTTATCTTTGAATATCGATGAATCTGACTTTACTATAGCGATGCAATTATTAGAAGCTTATCTAGAGCATTTGGGTATTTCCTATCAATACGGGGAAACTCAAGATCTGATCTTGGAATATCAAGATGTGTATGAAAATTATAATGAATATGCACAATCCATGAAGATAACTCAAGATATGATGCCAATTGACATCATGCCATATGATAGCTATGATCATTTAGCTGACACCATTTCATACATTGAAGCATACATTTATCTACATCTTGAAGTGACTAGAATGTTTTATGAACTACCTCATGTCACCATTGAAGAGATGCCTGAATTGATTGACAATACATCATTGAATTTAATCGATTTTAGCAATCATATAGAAGGTTTGGGTTCCATTGAAAACAACGAAATCATTTTATCTGATTTAGTCATTACAGTTGATCCTTCACCACTCCTTCAGCAAGAATCTTCGTACACCCTGATGGTTGGATTAAAAACTGATAATCGCACCGTACTGCTATCCATGCTTGAAACACAATCGTATGAGTTTGATACGATGGTATTTCATCATTTAATGCCAATTTCGATACCTTCAACACTTTCTATGGGGACTTATACACTTGTTTTCTACCTGGTCAAAGTCATGGGAGAACAAACACTCAGAGTATCTGAAATCCATGAAGTACCGATGATATTAGAAACAGAGATCATCATGGATTCTGAAGTGAATGATTCTGGATTTGTGAAAAGAATTGTGTTGAGAGAAGATATGGAAAAACTCATGATTGATATCTTTTTGCATGATGTGGAATCGCCAGAAATCATCATCGATGGTTATGCGAGTATGATTCAGGGAGAAGGTGTCATCGATGATATTTGGGTCCATCATCCTACAACAATCAACGATTTTTTGAATCTGATGACAGTGAAAGATAATCATGATCGCACATTTGATGCATCACAGTTTTCGTTTTATCATGAAGGAGTGTTGATTCAAGATCCAAGTCTCTCCATGGCTCAAGGTCAATACCGAATCGAAGTCAAAGACTCAACAGGCAATTTAACAGTCCTTCATATCAGTCATCTGGGATGGATGCATACAGTCCGATTCATCGGAGAACAGGGTGAAGTGATTTCTATACAAATGATTCATCATGGAGAGGATGCACATGCCCCAATCCCAAGTGAAATCGATGGGGGAACCTTCATCGGATGGTCACATGTTTTTACGAATATTCAATCGGATGAAGATATTCAGGCTCTCTACGTCTATCAGAAGTATGTCATACTCTATGTAGTAGATGGCTTTAGCTATTATGAAGATCAAGATGTTCAACACGGTTCAATACTGTCACATCCTCTTCCACCTCAGAAACTAGATTATCGTTTTGCAGGATGGTACGATAATCCTCTCTTTGAAGGCGAAGAAGTGATGGATGATTCTATGACTGCAACGAGTCATTTAACACTCTATGCCAAATGGGAACTCAAATCGATGAAGTTGTCTGTCATTTATTATCACGATCAAAGTGATGATCCTTATCGTGACGTCTTTGTTGGGAGAACACATTCATTTGCTATTACTCAATCTGGACGAATCATCGGTTGGGGTGATAACACATTTGGACAACTGAGTGCTTCCTCTGTACGTCCTCTGACAGAACCCATCGATATCACAGAAGAACTAAGTATGAGGATACCAGGTGAAATCATCACTCAATTTGCTATCGGGAGAGCTCATACACTTGTCCTCACAGAAAGTGGTAACATCTTTTCATTTGGATTGAATGAATCTGGACAACTAGGAACAGGAAGTTTACTCATCAATTCTGGGATGATTACTGAAAAATTCAATTTGCTTGAAGATGAAACTATCGTTTCGATTTACGCTTCTTATAATCATTCAGCCGCATTGACTTCATTAGGTCGAGTATTCATGTGGGGTGACAATCAATATGGACAAATCGGTGATGGAACAAGAGTGAATCGATATCTCCCTTATAATGTGACACCTTTCCTAGGGTTGATGCCTTCAGAATATGTTGATTCTATCAGTGTTGGTGTCACCCATGTGTTTGTGCAAACATCAAACGGCAGAATCATTGGATGGGGAGATAATGGGGAAGGGCAACTAGGAGATGGTACAACGACTGATCGATTAACACCTGTAGATTTAACCTCTACATTAGAAAACACACAAGATCCTATTCAAACAATCCATGCGGGTCAAATGACAAGTGCTTATGTCACCGTTGGAGGAAGTATCTATACATGGGGATCAAATTCCAATTATCAATTGGGGAATGGCAATGTACCCAATCGATCTCTTCCATTCAATATCACAACCAATCTATCTTTAGAACCCGGTGATTATGTTAGACAGTTGGATTTAGGTTATTATTTTACAGTGATACTCACCGATCAAAACCGCATTTATGCATGGGGTAGGAACGATATGGGTTCTGTGGGTGATGGCACTTTCATCAATCGATTTGAACCTGTTGAGATTACAAATCGAATGCCTCTCATGAACGATGAAATTCCACTTTATGTCTCAGCTGGGCGGTTTTATACACATCTTCTCACATCCAATGGACGCATTTTTTCGTGGGGAGATAACACCAGTTATCAACTTGGAATGGAGTCATATGCATACATTGAGATACCTCAAGAGATGACAGATTCTTATGGACTGTTGAGTGGTGAATATATAGTGATGATGGAGTCAGGTTCGAATCATTACCTTGCACTCACATCACACGATAGACTTCTCACTTGGGGAAATAATGAAGTAGGTCAACTCGGTTATGGAGGTACAAGTAGCTTTAAGAAACCGATGGATATCACACAAAGACTTGGATTGCTTGAAAATGAATCAATCACCTCTCTTTATGCAAATCTGAATATGTCATGTGTGATGACAAATCAGGGAAGAGTATTTTTTTGGGGTTTTGGTTCCTATACACAACTAGGAAGCTTTGGTACAACTCGCAACACTCCAGTCGATGTTACTAGTTATTTTTCATTGAATATGGGAGAAACCATTACCAATCTTTCTTTTGGACATCACGCAGGAATCGCCATCACATCGAATCATCGTGTTTTAACATGGGGAAATCAAAGTTATGGATCTCTTGGAAATGGATTTCAGACCTTTGCAACACTTTCTCCAATTGACATTACGAGCCGATTTGCACTTTCTGGAGATGACTTCATTAAGAGAGTGTATTCTGGAGACCGATATCAAATGTCAATATCTGATCAAGGTAGAGTTTTCACTTGGGGGTACAATTTCAATGGCCAACTCGGTGATGGCACAAGAACGGATCGTTCGACACCAACCGAAATAACCCAAAATATCCCAGTATCTGGCATATCTATAAAATATGTTCAAATGAATATTTCACAAGTTTTTGTGATTACCACGAATCAACAGATGCTTGCATGGGGTTCGAATATTGGTTTGCTACCTATCCATAAAACTGATGAATTAATGATTGATACACAAGATTCTTATCATGGGCTTTCCTCAAATGGACCTACCTACTTAACTTTCACTCCTAAGCGCGTTTTGATGTGGGGTAATGCGATGTATGGTGTACTTGGGAATGGATCTACTATCAATCAAGCAGTTCCAGTCGATGTGTATCTACCAGAACTTGATGAAAATGAATTGATCATTTGGGCAGAAATCGGAAAAGATCATGTCAGTGTACTCACGAGTTATTGTCGTGTCTTCCAATGGGGATATAATCACGATGGTATCTTTGATAACGATAACCCAACAGAAATCATTGTTGTTCCTTTTGTCAACAAACTTGATAGATATTATGATATAGGAGATACAGATTTACCGATGATTGAACGTTCTGGATATTCATTCACTGGTATGTATTCTAGTTACCATTATCTGATTCAAATACAAATGATTGATACGGTTGATGATAAAGTGGTATATGTCAAATGGCACATTTCATCTTAAGTTTATATGAATAGAAACAAGAATAACTTGATTGTGTCTATAGCATAATCATACTGAAGATAAGATATAATGAATGGTGTGTCATGTTTCTTATCGATGGATTTATTTTTGATTCAATGTTTTTATCTTCTCATACTTTTTCTATGGATGAAATATATGTTTGATAAAAATTATTGCAAAGAGTCCTACATTAAGTATTCTTTTGGATAATGTATTAAATAATCATTATTATACAATATTGTCGATTCATGTGTTGATATAAAGCGCTTTCATAGTATAATAGTACATGGTGAATCACGAATATCTTAGGATTATCATAAATGAAGTCAATCATCTTTAATAAAAGCGGACAGTCAATGCCTGCCGTCAATTTTTTCATGTGCACCATGCGTTTTTGAACGCATTCATAAAATAAGAGAGGAACTACAAAATGCTTAAAAGTACGTATCTAATCAAGGTTTATGCTGATCTAACCAAGCGATATCAAGATCAGCCAGAATTTCTTCAAGCAGTCGAAGAATTTCTAGAATCACTCGACTTGCTTGTCGATCACGAGCCTCGCATTCAGCAGGATGCCATCGTTGAAAGAATTCTTGAACCAGAACGCATCATCAAATTCAGAGTATCATGGGTTGATGACTCCGGTAAAGTTCAAGTGAATCGTGCCATGAGAGTTCAATTTAACTCTGCAATTGGACCTTATAAAGGCGGTATTCGATTCCATCATTCCGTCAATGAGTCCATCATGAAATTCTTAGCATTCGAACAAACATTCAAAAATTCACTCACTTGCCTACCCATGGGCGGAGCAAAAGGTGGCTCTGACTTTGATCCAAGAGGTAAGAGCGATAACGAAATCATGAGATTCTGTCAAGGATTCATCCTTGAACTTTATAGACATATTGGACCAAGAATGGACGTACCAGCAGGTGATTTGGGAGTTGGAGCAAAAGAAGTTGGATACATGTATGGCATGTACAAGAGAATCGAAAACGAATTCAGTGGTACATTCACATCCAAAGGAATTGAATCAGGTGGTTCGCTTGGCAGAGCTGAAGCTACCGGATATGGTCTATGCTATTTTGTTGAAGAAATGCTTCGTGAATTCAGACATGAAACATTTGAGAACAAACGTGTCATCATCAGTGGTGCAGGTAAAGTAGGTTCAATGGCAGCTGAAAAAGCAATTCAACTCGGAGCGAAAGTCATCGCAATTTCTGACATCTCCGGTGTCATTCATGATGAAAACGGAATTGATATCGAACTCATCAAGAATTTATCAAAGACAAATACAGTCGTGATTGATAAATATCAGTCTTTCCATCCAGAAGCTATCTTTAGCCCAAATCCAACAGACATATGGAATATTCCTTGTGATATCGCATTACCCTGTGCAACGCAAAATGAAATCTATATTGATTCAGCGAAAGCACTTGTTAAAAATGGATGTTATCTGGTTGCTGAAGGTGCCAACATGCCTACAACAATCGAAGCAACCAAATATTTCAGAGAACACCATATCCTGTTTGGACCAGGTAAAGCTTCCAATGCAGGTGGTGTTGCAGTATCCGGACTCGAAATGAGCCAGAATGCGACATTCCAAAATTGGAGTTTCGAAGAAGTCGATGCGAAATTACATGAAATTATGAAACGGATTTTCAGACGTTGCCATGAAATGTCACTGAAGTATACCGGAAGACCAGATGACTTAATTACAGGTGCAAATATTGGTGGCTTCATGAAGGTCTATCAAGCAATGTTACAACAAGGTGTTTAATTTTTAGTCATATCATCGGGATTCAAAAGTTGTATCAGCATCGTGCTGGTACAACTTTTATTTTAATATTCATCTGTTTCTTCATTTACTTAACGATAAGACTTGATATAAGAATAGGTTTTCTTTTCTCTTGGATATATGGTATAATGAAATCGAAATTCATAGAAAAGGAAGTGATTGGATGAACATTCTATCGTTTATGAAGCCAGCTCACGAGGTTATTTTACTGCATAGTGATGAGACATTAAAAGTCGCATTAGAAAGAATGACAAAACATCGATTCACATCGATTCCGATCATTGATCGTGAACATCATTACATCGGAACATTAACTGAAGGAGATATCTTACAATACATACTGAACCATCAGGAATGCTTCAGTGGAGATGACATGGACAAGGTGTTCGTGAAAGATATCAAACGTTTAAGAGATTATGAAACTGTCGGTGTCAATGCTACACTTACACTTTTGTTATCGGTTGCCAAAAATGAAAATTTTGTTCCCATACTCGATCAAAATGACAAATTCATTGGTATTGTCACCAGAAAAAGCTTAATTGAATACTTCTTTACACACAATTTCATGGTTTTATAGACTCTATCGATAGGTTTAATCATCAAAAAGCACTTCAAAACATGAGTGCTTTTTTTGTTGATATTCAAAATTGATCTTCATTACCCTTTTTCTTCATATGAATCTAGAGGATGAATACCCAAGCCTCTCTATGATAATGAAGTGAATCATGGTATTCTAGAATGGAAGAGCCATGATGAATTCATGAATGAATGACAGAAGAATAAAGGAGATGTCTTTATGGATATTATGCAGGAATCACTCGAATTGCATCGAAAATTGAATGGTAAAATTGAAATCAAAAACAAAGTCAAATTAAACGACATGCACGACATGACCCTTGCATATACACCAGGTGTTGCCAAAGCATGTCTTACGATCAAAGAAAATCCCGAAGAAGTCTATCAACTGACTTCAAAAAGAAATACGGTTGCTGTCATCTCTGACGGTACTGCTGTCTTGGGTTTAGGTGATATTGGACCGCTTGCTGCAATACCAGTGATGGAAGGTAAATGTGCTCTCTTTAAACGATTTGCCAATGTCGATGCTATACCCATCGTCTTAAATACAAAAGATGTCGATGAATTGGTGGAAACCATTTATCGTCTCTCTCCTTCATTTGGAGGTATTAATTTAGAAGATATTTCTGCACCACGCTGTTTCGAAGTGGAAAGAAGACTCAAAGAATTATGTGATATTCCAGTTTTTCATGATGATCAACATGGCACCGCCATCGTCTGTGGTGCTGCACTTTTGAATGCATTAAAAGTAGTGAATAAAAAATTATCTCAAGTCCATATTGTCATTAATGGTGCGGGTAGTGCAGGGATTGCAATTACCAAGTTTTTAAAGGAATTAGGAGCCAAACATATCACAGTGTGTGATCGTTTTGGAATCATTGTCAAAGGGGATCCACAACTAAATGGAGCACAAGCTGAAATTGCACAATTCACGAATCGAAACAAGATAAAAGGCAATCTGATTGATGCAATGAAAGGTGCAGATGTTTTCATTGGTGTTTCTGCAGGCAATATCGTCACTGAAAGTATGGTTTCTAGCATGAATCAAGATGCCATTGTTTTTCCAATGGCCAATCCAATACCTGAAATATCTAGAGAACTCGCACTGAAAGCAGGTGCTCGAGTTGTTGGTACGGGAGCATCCAATCTTCCCAATCAAATCAATAATTCACTCATTTTTCCCGGTTTGTTTAGAGGTGCGCTCGACAGTCGAGTGACACAAATCACCACGCGTATGGAAATCGCTGCTTGTAAGGCTCTGGCGAGTATAGTCAAAAAGACAGAGCTATCCGAACTCTACATTATTCCAAGCATTTTCAATCCAAAAGTTGTAAAAAAAGTATCAAAGGCTGTCATGAATGCATCGAGTCAATAAGCAATAAAGTATACTTTTACGCGTACAATTTTGAATTATTTCACATTTTTCATTGTAAGTCTATCATCGACCTGATGAAATGAAGTATGATATAATAGTCTATATAAACTTTGACATCAAAAATCAATCATCGAAATTGGATTGTTTTGGGGGTTAGCGATGAAAAACACTGAAAAAAAGATTCTATTATCAGCAACCAAACTGTTTTCAGAGTATGGTTATTCTGGTGTTTCAACACGCAAAATTGCGGAACAGGCTGGAGTCAACGAATTAACACTTTTTAGACTCTTCAAGAGTAAGTCGAATCTCTTACAGGCTGTCATCCGTCACTTCGCATTTGAAGGTAATATCATCGAAAAGATATCTCACGAAATCAAAGGAGATGTCAAAGAGGATATCCAAATATTTGCTGATGTCTATTACATGTTTTTGCAGAACAATATCAAAATGTACAAAATTCAGATCAGAGAAATCGATGAAGAGGGTATGAAGTTTACCAATACCATTGACTATACCGAATATATGAAACAATATTTTACTAAAAAAGTTGAAGAAGGAGTGTTCAAAGGAGATCCATTTCTCATCTCAACTTCGATTGTCTCTATGATTATGGGTATCTTCACTCTAAAAGTGCATGCACCTGCTATCTATCATGATGCGGATCACAGAGATTTAATCAACAAGTTTGTCAAAGATATCATCAGACTCTATTGTGTCTAAAGGAACTATGAAATAGCGTAGTTCTTTTTTTTATTTTCTATCTGTAACCGCTTGCACACCTATAAAGAAATGTGTATAATGTAAGTAAGTGCTTACATATATTTAAATCGAAAGGAAGGCAAGAGATGAAGCGTAAATTAATCTCGATCACGGAGTTTGCTGCCAAAATTCAAAGTGGTATGAGCATCATGGTGGGTGGCTTCATGAACATCGGAACCCCAACCAACTTGATCGATGCGATTTTGAAAACGGATGTTAAAGATTTAACCATCATCTGTAATGATGCAGGTCTGCCTGGGGTTGGTGTCGGTAAATTGATTGAAGCTGGAAAAGTCAAGACTTTGATTGCTTCTCATATTGGACTCAATCCAATTGCTGGTGACAAGATGACCAAAGGTGAGATGGAAGTCATTTTGGTTCCTCAGGGTACTTTAGCTGAAAGAATTCGTTCAGCGGGTTCAGGACTTGGTGGATTTTTAACTCCAACAGGATTCGGAACGATGGTCCAAGAAGGTAAAAAAGTGATTGAAATCGATGGTAAATCCTATTTGCTTGAAAAACCATTGAAAGCTGATGTTGCATTGTTGCTCGGTCATCGTGTGGATAAAAAAGGAAATGTTGTCTATAACAAGACTACGAGAAATTTCAATCCTTTGATGGCAACTGCATGCGAACTTGTCGTTGTTGAAGCAAGAACTGTCGTTGAGATGGGTGAAATCGATCCAGATCATGTTGTCACACCACACATTTTCATCGATTATATCGTGGAGGGGAAACAATCATGATGAATCCAAAAGAATTGATTGCAAGAAGAGTAGCAAAAGAACTTAAAGATGGAGATGTGGTCAATCTTGGTATTGGATTACCCACGATGGTATCGAATTACATCCCCAAAGATGTTGATATCACATTCCAATCTGAAAATGGCATGTTGGGTCTTGGACCCACACCTCTTGAAGGTCACGAAGATTATGATTTAACGAACGCTGGAGGAAAACCAGTCACCATGGGTATCGGTGGAGTCATCTTTGATAGTTCGACATCCTTTGGTATCATTCGTGGTGGCCACGTGGATGCGACAGTCTTGGGATCCCTCGAAGTCGATGAAGAGGGAAGTATTTCCAACTGGATCATTCCTGGTAAGATGGTCCCTGGTATGGGTGGAGCGATGGATTTGCTCGTCGGAGCAAAGAAAGTGATTGTTGCAATGCAACACACATCCAATGGAAAACCTAAAATTTTAAAGAAATGTACATTACCTTATACTGCAGTAAAAGAAGTCAACATGATTGTCACGGAATTTGGTGTCATGGAGATTACAGATCGAGGCATTGTCCTCACCGAGCTTGCGCCAGGTGTGACTCTCGAAGAAATAAAACAAGCAACTGAAGCTACACTCATCGTGAGTGATAACTTAAAAACAATGGAGGTCTAGGAGAGACGTATGAAAAAATTGTTTGACAAATTAACGGCGGGATCTGTTAAGCTAGTCGAAAAGTATTTACCAGATCCATTTATCTTTGCGGTCATCTTGACATTCTTGGTCATCATCATTTCACTGTTTGTTACCAAGACGACACCACTCGGTATCGTTGATGCTTGGTACGGTGGATTCTGGAGCTTGCTCCTATTCTCGATGCAGATGGCATTGATTCTAGTTACAGGTACAATTCTTGCGAATGCACCCTTATTCAAAAAAGGTCTTGGCAAATTAGCAGCCATTCCAAAGAATAAGATTCAAGCAATCATTTGGGTATCTGTCATTGCATTAGTCGCTTCCTTCATCAACTGGGGATTCGGTCTTGTCATTGGTGCGATTTTTGCGAAAGAAGTAGCAAAACGTGTCAAGGGTGTTGACTATCCACTTCTGATTGCAGCAGCTTATAGCGGATTCTTGATTTGGCACGCAGGTTTATCCGGTTCCATTCCTCTTGCACTCGCAACTGGTGGTGCTGCACTAGCAACACAAACTGGTGGAGCAGTCATTGATCCTATTTCAACAAACTTAACCATTTTCTCAGTCACAAACCTCGTGATTGTTGGTGTTATTCTGTTAACATTACCTATCCTTTTGACATTAATGCATCCAAAAGGCGATAAAGTGAAGACTGTTGATCCAGCACTTCTTGAAGACGAACCAGCTCCAGCAATGAAGAACCGTAAGGAAATGACTCCTGCTGAAAAAATGGAAAATAGCAGAGTCATCAACTACATCCTTTCAGCACTTGGTTTCATTTTCATCATCAAGTATTTCGTAGACAAAGGCTTCGATTTAAACTTGAATATCGTTAACTTCATTTTCCTATTCACAGCGATTTTATTACACGGCACTCCAATCAATGTCGTACGCGCAGTCAACAATGCAGCGAAGAGTGTGGGTGGCATTATCCTTCAATTCCCATTCTATGCAGGTATCATGGGTATTATGACTGCCAAAGGCCCAACAGATATTTCATTGGCAGGTGCTATTTCTGATATGTTCGTCAACATTTCCAACCAAACCACATTCCCATTATTCACATTCCTTTCTGCAGGTATCGTCAATATTTTCGTTCCATCCGGTGGCGGTCAATGGGCAGTTCAAGGTCCAATCATGATGCCAGCAGCCATCACATTAGGTGTCGATACAGCGAAAACCGCAATGGCAATTGCATGGGGCGATGCATGGACAAACATGATTCAACCATTCTGGGCACTTCCAGTCTTAGGTATTGCTAAACTTGGTGCTAAGAATATCATGGGTTACTGTTTAATCGTATTACTCTATTCCGGTATCATCATCGGTTTAGGCTTGTTACTGGTCTAATTTCATTATGTCTAAAGTTTATATCGTAT
>JANJXB010000031.1 GCA_024709245.1 Acholeplasmataceae bacterium
CTTATGCGTTTGCCTACAATTTAAAAATGAATGAGATCATCATTCCTGCATCCGTGATTACGATGGGAAGTCATGTATTTACAGGATCAAAAAACATCACCATTTATGTTCGTGCTTACTCGCGACCATCGGGTTGGAATGAAAACTGGAATTATTACGAATACCCAGTCATCTGGGGTTATACGGGATAACGGTAGAATAATGTGTTTTTTTGGATCTAATTCTCTGTGATATAATTGAAACTAAAATAGAACTAGTACTTGGGGGATCATCATGATTGAACACAAGATCGTTATTGTCAAAGCATTCATGGGGCTTGCTACGGAAGAAAAACTTAAAGAAACACTGGATGATCATGTCAATGATGGTTGGGAATTAAAAGCCATGAGTTATGCTGAAAATCATCGCAGTTATACCGTTGTTTTTGCACGCATCAAGACAGAAGAAGATACTGAAGGACATTAAACTAAAAATCTTTTCCATACCTCTCGATGACATTTCTCTTATAGATATTATAAAAGAACTCATTTTCGTTGACTTTATATTTCCTTATGTTATCATAGAGATAGGTTTAATATTTGAAGTTCAAAATATTTGAAGGAGAAAGAAAAATGAGTGAGAAAATAGGGATTGTTGTATGCGGTAACTCAGGTGTAGATTACCTGAAACTGGATTATCCAGTAAGATTGATTCGTTCTACGTTGAATTTGGGTGGCAAAGAGTATGAGGATTATGTCGACATTCAAGCAAAAGAATTCTATGATGTGATTGTAGCAAATCCAGACATTGATGTATCGACATCACAAACAGCTACAGGTAAGATTGCATCAGTTTATGAAGAACTTCGTGATGAAGGATATACTGACATTATTGCTGTTGTTATTTCATCCAAACTCTCTGGTACTTACCAAGGTGCAGTCTTGGCAAAAGACATGGTTCCAGGCGTTAACGTCTTTGTCATTGACTCCAGAAGCGTATCTTACGGTGAAGCATATCTCGTTCTTGAAGCCATTAAAATGATCAAGAGTGGTAGCAAAGTCAGAGAAATCATTGACAAATTGGAAAAAATAAGAGACCATATCTATATATATGTGCTCGTAGACACACTGAAGTATTTGATTAAGAACGGTAGACTCTCTGCAGTGAGCGGTTTCTTAGGTACGCTTTTGAAGATTAAGCCTCTCCTTCATGTTCAAAGAGATGGATCACTCGTTCCTTTTGAAAAAATCAGAACAACTGCTGCAGCACAAAAGAGACTTTTAGAAGTTCTCCTTGCTGATATTGAAGGCAAGAATGTTGTTGCATTCATTGCGTATACAAACAACGAAGACAAAGCACAAGAAATTAAGGGTCAAATCCTAGCATCAAGACCAGATATCACTGTTGAAATCGTTCCACTGACTCCAGTCGTTGGTGCACATGCAGGTCCTGGTACTCTAGGCGTTGGATATATCGTACTCTAAATCATAAAGGTGGTATGCAAAGTGGTTTCTCCTAAAGAAGTGATCAATGAATTGTTAGTCGATGTTTTCAATCATATCTTATCGATTGAGGCAGATGTCCTTAAAAAACGTGGTGTTAAAATATCGATGACCGAAGTCCATGTGCTTGAAGCCATTAAAAACTCTGCGGTTCCAACCATGGGGAATGTGGCTGCAAAACTGAGAGTCACTTTAGGAACGCTGACCACTTCGGTGAACGTATTGGTCAGAAAAAACTATGTCATTCGCTACAGAGATGAAGCGGATCGCAGAAAAGTATTTCTGCAACTCAATGATTCTGCTTTGGAAGTACTCAAGGTTCATGAGGAATTCCATGAGGAAATGATCGAATCCATGTTCAAAGACCTTGAACTTGAGAAAGATGAAGCACTCATGAAATCACTTGAAAATATCAGCCAGTATTTCAAACAACGCTACTAAAAAAAAGATTATACGGTAAGGCATCCTAAAGGATGTCTTATTTTTTCTTTTTTATGACTTTCTATTTGAAACACACACAGTATCATGTATAATATGTGAGGTGAATCACAAATAGAGGTTAAACATGAAACAATACATCTATGGCGTTGATATTGGTGGTACCAACATCAAACTTGGCCTATTTAAAGAAAACACACTTGAATTGATTGAATCGAGAGAAATCAAGACCCCGACAGAGCATCAAGAAGTCTCGATTTTTGAGCATATTGCATTGGAAATTCAAACGATGAATCAACATCATCAAATCAGTTTTGATGATCTTTTAGGCATCGGTCTTGCTGTACCTTGCCCAGTGAAAAATGGATTTGTACAAAAATGTCCGAATTTGAATTGGCAAACGATGGATATCACAAAAAACATGTCACTCTTCTTACCCGGAAATGTCACCGTCAAGGTTTCCAATGACGCAACACTTGCTGCACTGGGTGAAAACAACAGTCTTGAACGTCCATTCCAAAACGCGATTTTATTCACATTGGGCACCGGTGTTGGTGGAGGTGTGATTATTGATGGCCAGATTTTAGAAGGTGGAACCGGCTTAGGTGGCGAGATTGGTCACATTCCGATTCCCTTTGAAACCGATGAACTTTGTGGATGTGGATCCAAAGGTTGTCTCGAACAAGTGTGCGGAACAAAAGCCATATTCAAGAAAACACGATTACTCGCCCAAACACTCCCGACATCGATTCATCTGGATCACCTAACGGTTAAAGCGATTTTTGATGCTGCTAAAGAAAATGATCCCGTAGGTCTTGAAGTTGTGCATGGGGTTGCCAAAGCGATTGCTTATAGTGCAAGCATTTTGGCTGTTGTTCTCGATCCTGAAGTTTTCATTTTAGGTGGAGGCGTCTCCAAAGCAGGACAATTCTTGGTGGATTTAATCGAACAGTATTATCAGCCTTATGCCAGATTTCATACTGGATCTGTGCCTTTTATCCTTGCAAAAACGGGAAATAATGCAGGCATCATTGGTGCTGCTCATTATCTAAAAAAGTAATCATTCTGAGGGGGGACAGGTTTTGAGGCGTGAAACGTCATCTTTTGATGCGATTTATTATGGGAGTTCGGTTGGAAAAGGGAATGTGAGCCTATATGACGAGAGGCAGTTTGTCAAAGGTTTAAATGCATTCGAGTTGGCTACTTTGTATCGGAAAGCTGCGAAAGTACGTGATGATGAGTTTGATCAAATGGTTCACTTATCTCCATACTTTCATTCCAAGACAAAGGCAGGAGTCGCCGTCGAATGGATACATGCCATGAGCAGTTTCCATTCGAGAGCGATTCAAAGACGCCATTATACATTGATGCTTGAACAAAAATACGGATTTATGGAGTCTTATCAGACATCCGTTCACGAATTTATTCAAAGAGAAGACCATCGTATCGAATCGGGATCGATGCTGGGCATACCTATCGTTCTTGAAGCGTTTCAAATGCTTCATCATCGCCTGACTCAAAGGTATCATCAGGTCATCTTCAAAGAATGGACTCATCGTCTCCATCAGGATACGATTGTTGCAACCGAACACTTTCATGCATCTTATTTCAATGACTTGGATGATAAAATTCGCGGTTTCATCTTCAAAACAGAAGTGAATCAGGAACAGATGCATCGCTATGCAGACGTGTATCATATGCCGATGGTTACGACACCTTACATGTTCTCAAACGGAGAAGAACTTGTTATTGATACGCAAGCACACACACTGTCAACGCATCATTTTCCAGATAATGAGGATCATCTCACCACTCAAAACCATCTGATTTCACAACCTCTAGATGCTACCCCAATCCAACTTTTCGCAACACTATCCGATCAACGTCTCATTAAGGACGTATCCTCATCAAATCTAGTCCATGGAGGATGCATCTACAGGACTGAATCCATGTATAATACCAAAGGAACTATGCCTTCTATTGATGAATTTTCAGCTTGTTTTAAGACATTACTGGAATCTCAAAAGAACAAAGATGTCTATATAGTACTTCCGAATATCAATCCCAAAGACACCATCGAGTATCTACCCAATCATTACATAGACTTAGACCTGTATCACGAGTATCCTGCACTCATTCATCACCTCATCAAAGGCATTGCAAACGCGATGAACGAAACAAAGCATATCCCTAAAATTGTAGTTCCCATGGTTAGAGTGTACAAAGAAGTAGAAGCGTGGACCACGATCATTGAAACACTGTTTGAAGCATCAAACTGCATTCTTCCAGACATCGGATTCATGATTGAAACCGAATCCGCGTTAGAATATCATGAAGATTTCAAGGGCTTGAAGTTTGCGATCATCAACATGGATCACCTGATCGAAGAACTCACGGATCAACCCAAACACCCCCTTTCACTCACCTTTCAAGATCTCAAATCGCTATTTTGGCAAGATCTCAAAGAAATGCATCAATTCTTTCGAGGCTACTTGAATCAAACCAAACACATCGTGATGGGGAAAGTATTATCAAACCAAAAGATTCTGGATAAACTCATCAAGGCAGGATTTTACGAATTTGCACTCCCGATTCATGATCTCCCTAAGACGTTACCCGTCCTTCATAGGTATACATCATCACGAGGTAAATATAAAGGTGTTCACGAAGCTCGAAAACAAAAAAATCAACAAATTTAGATGAATATTCAAGAATAAATCACAAGAGACACCGCATTTCACCCCATTCCGTGTATTGCTGAACAAGAAATCTCGATTTTTCATTTTTAAATACTTTTATCCAAAAAAAGTGCCAAAATCATAGAGAAAAAGCATCTTTAGTGTTGCTTTATCTCTTTTTTTATCATATAATAGAAACGCTCGTGCAAAACCGAGCAGGCTGTGAAATGGAAGGTTGCTGGCACACGGATAGCCGTTGTCTACGTGTCAGGTGTTTCCATGGAGCAAGTCTATACCCGATTATAGGCGAAAGGAGCTATTAGAAATGGCAAAAGATGTAATCAAGATTCGTTTAAAGGCTTACGATCACAGATTGATCGATCAGGCAGCTAAGAAGATTGTGGATAGTGCACTCAGAACTGGAGCAACCGTACAAGGTCCAATTCCGCTACCCACTGAAAAAGAAATCTTCACCGTCCTTCGTTCACCACACGTCAACAAAGATTCACGTGAACAATTTGAACGCAGAACACACAAGAGACTGATTCAAATCATTGATCCAAACCCAAAAACCATCAGTGCACTCATGGATATCGATCTTCCATCCGGCATTGACATCGTATTGAAAAAATAACAACAGTTTAAACACAAGAAAGAGGTAAACATATGGCCAAAGGAATCTTAGGTAGAAAACTAGGAATGACACAGATCTTCGATGCTAACGGTGTGCTCGTTCCAGTCACTGTCGTAGACGTGGCAGACAATGTGATCTTACAACAAAAGACTGTCGAAACAGACGGTTATGTTGCAACACAAGTCGGCTTCGAAACTAAACGCGACAAAGTAAGTAACAAGCCTGAACAAGGGCACGTGAAAAAAGCCAATACGGCACCTAAGCGCTTCATTAGAGAAATCCGCTTTAACGAAGAGCTAGAAAACGAATTGGTGAGCATCCCAGTTGGAGAATCATTAAAGCCGGATCTATTCCAAGTTGGTGAAATCGTAGACGTTACCGGTACATCCAAAGGTAAAGGCTTCGAAGGTACCATCAAGAGACACAATTTCCATCGCGGTCTTGAATCACACGGTTCGAGATATCACCGCGCAGTAGGTTCTATGGGTGCAATGAAGGGTAAGTTAAAGGGTAAGAAATTACCAGGTCAAATGGGACATGAAACTGTCACCATCCAAAACTTAGTCGTTGCAGCCGTGGATCAAGAAAATCAGTTATTGCTGATCAGTGGTAGCGTACCAGGACCCAACAGAGGTCTTGTCATCGTGAGAACCGCTGTCAAGAATTCGAAATAAGGAGGAAAGTCATCATGCCAAAAATTAACGTACTGAATCAATCAGGAAATCAAGTTGCTGAACTCTCCTTATCCGACTTCGTATTCGGTATCGAACCGCACCAACAGGCACTTTATGATGTTGTCAATGCGCAAAGAGCAGCAATGAGACAAGGTACACACGATGTTAAAAATCGTGGTGAAGTATCCGGTGGCGGTAAGAAACCATGGCGTCAAAAAGGCACAGGCCGTGCACGTCAAGGTTCAACCCGTTCTCCACAATGGCGTCATGGTGGTATCGTCTTCGGACCAACACCTAGAGGCTATGCGGTCAAGATGAACCAAAAAGTTCGTCAACTCGCACTCAGATCCGCACTGTCCTACCACGCAGCAAATGGTCAGCTCAAAGTTGTTGAGTCCCTCGCACTTGAAGCACCTAAAACCAAGCTGTTCCAGCAATTACTCGACACACTCGGAGTTGTTGGCAAGACACTCGTGGTTGCAACTGAATTTGCAGACAACGAACTTCTTGCAGCAAGAAACATCCCAACTGTCGCATTCTCGCTCGTCGGACATGTCAGCGTCTATGACATTCTGAACTGCAAAAACCTAATCATCACAAAGGCTGCAGTCCAGGCATTCGAGGAGGTACTTGGAAATGACTAAATACTACGACATTCTAAAAGCACCGATCATCACTGAACAATCAACAAAGCTCATTGAAAGCCAAAACAGATATACGTTCAAGGTTGATAGAAAAGCAAACAAAGTTGAAATCAAAAAGGCTGTAGAAACTATTTTCAATGTCAAGGTTCTCTCAGTCAACACCATCAACGTATTGCCAAAGTTCAAGAGAATGGGCAAATACGAAGGTTACAAATCTGCTTACAAAAAAGCAGTCGTTAAGCTGGCTGAGGGTCAAAAGATTGACGCCTTCACCATTTAAGTGAACTATTAGAGGAGGTTTAACCAAATGGCGGTTAAAAAATACAACCCGACAACCAATGGTCGTCGTGGCATGACTGTACTAACATTCGAAGAAATCACAACATCCACTCCTGAAAAATCACTACTTGAGCCATTTTCTCGCACCGGCGGACGCAACAACCAAGGTAAAATCACGGTTCGTCACATCGGTGGCGGTGCAAAAAGAAAATATCGCGTAATTGATTTCAAGAGAAATAAGGATAATATCATCGGTAAGGTCGCAACCATTGAGTACGATCCAAACCGTAGTGCGAATATCGCACTCATCAACTATCTCGATGGTGAAAAGAGATACATCATTGCACCTAAGGGACTTGAAGTTGGAAACGAAATCGTTTCTGGCGAACAAGTAGACATCAAGGTTGGTAACGCATTACCCATCATGAACATCCCAGTCGGTACCATCATTCACAACATCGAACTTTCTCCAGGTAGAGGCGGCCAGATCGCAAGATCAGCCGGCGCTTCCGCTCAGATTCTCGGTCGCGAAGACAAATACGTACTTGTACGTCTCCAATCTTCCGAAATGAGAAAGATCCTTGGCACTTGCCGTGCAACCATCGGTGTCGTCGGCAACGAATCCTGGGAACTTGTCAACATTGGTAAAGCCGGAAGAACACGTCACATGGGTGTACGCCCAACGGTTCGTGGATCCGTCATGAACCCGAATGACCACCCACATGGTGGTGGTGAAGGTAAGACACCAATTGGTAGAAAGCAACCCATGACCCCATGGGGTAAGAAGGCTCGCGGTGTTCTGACACGCGACAAGAAGAAAGCGTCTAGCGATTTAATCGTTCGTCGCCGTACGAAGTAGGAGGAACATTATGGGACGCTCATTAAAAAAAGGACCATTTTGCGATGACCATTTGTTAAAAAAGGTTCAGAAGCAAAATGCGGCAAATGAAAACAAAGTAATCCAAACCTGGTCACGTCGTTCAACCGTTTTCCCAGATTTCGTTGGACATACCGTTGCAGTATACAATGGTAAATCGCATGTGCCCGTGTACGTGACAGAAGATATGGTTGGACACAAGTTTGGTGAATTTGCTCCAACCAGAACCTATCATGGCCATAACAAAGAAGACAAGAAAGCTAAGAAGAAGTAACGGAGGAGAATGACTATGGAAACCAAAGCAATTGCAAAAACCGTTCGCATTACTCCACGTAAGGCAAGATTGGTCATTGACCTGATCAGAGGTAAAAACATCAAGGAAGCAAGAGCTATCCTCATGTTTACACCACGTGCCGCTTCGCCCATCATTGCAAAAGTACTGAACAGTGCTGTTGCCAATGCTGAGCATAACAACAATGCCAACGTCGACAATCTGTTTGTCAAAGAAGTTTATGTCAATGAAGGTGTCAGACTCAAGAGACTCTTCCCAAGAGCTAAGGGTCAAGGTGACATCATTCAAAAGAGAACTAGCCACATCACTGTGATCGTGGCAGATAAAGAGTAGGGGTGAAGAGACATGGGTCAAAAAGTTAATCCAATAGGTATGCGTCTTGGTATCATCCGCACTTGGGACTCCAAATGGTATGCTGAAAAAACAGCTGTACCAGGACTCGTCAAGGAAGATGCACTGATTCGTGATTACCTCAATACATTCTACAAAAAAGCCGCTGTTTCTCACGTTGAAATCGAACGCATCAAGGGTAAGGGCGGTAAAGACCGTGTGAAAGTCACACTCCACACCGCAAAGCCAGGTATCGTGATTGGTAGAGATGCCGAAACGAAGAAAAAGGCTGTCTTGTGGCTTGAAAAGTTCACCAAGAAAGAAATCGTATTCAATGTCGTTGAAGTCAAACGCCCAGAAAGAGTTGCAACACTCGTTGCCCAAAGCATCGCAGAACAACTCGAAAGCAGAGCTTCATTCAGAAGAGTACAAAAGATTGCTATGCAACGCGCCATGAAGTCCGGTGCTAAGGGTGTCAAGACACTCGTTTCCGGCCGCCTTGGTGGTGCTGAAATCGCGAGAAGCGAAGGCTATGCTGAAGGACAAGTTCCTCTTCATACACTTCGTGGTGACATCGATTATGCAACTGCAGAAGCAAACACAACTTATGGAATTCTCGGCGTCAAGGTTTGGATCTACAATGGTGAAGTTCTTCCAGGACAAACCAGAGAAGAAAACCTGAAAAAGCAAGATGAAAGAGCTCCACGCCAGGACCGTCCAGACAGAGAAAGACGCAATAACACTCGCGACAACAAGGGAGGCAAATAATCATGTTAATGCCTAAAAGAACTAAATTCCGTCGTCCTCACCGCGTAAGCTATGAAGGCAAGGCAAAAGGCAGAAATGAAATCCTCAATGGAGAATATGCCCTGATCGCTTCTGAAGGCGCTTGGATTACCAACCGTCAAATTGAAGCTGCCCGTATCGCGATGACAAGACATATGAAGAGACTTGGTATGGTGTGGATCAACATATTCCCACACATGGCCAAGACAAAGAAACCACTTGAAGTGCGTATGGGTTCCGGTAAAGGTGCTCCAGACCACTGGGTAGCGGTTGTCAAAGAAGGGAAAGTCATGTTTGAAATCAACGGTGTCTCTGAAGAAATTGCTAGAGAATCACTCCGTTTGGCATCTCACAAACTCCCGATTAAGACCAAGATTGTGAAGAGAGGTGAGCAAGCATGAATGCGGCAGACATCCGAAAGATCAGTACACCTGATCTCGAAAAAAGAATCGTCGAACTCAAACAAGAATTGTTCAACCTGCGCTTCCAGCTTGCAGTAGGACAGCTCGAAAATACAGCACGTATTGGACAGATTAAGAAGACGATTGCACAAATGAAGACAATCATCAGTGAACGTACTGAATAAGGAGGATACCATGGAACGTAACAATCGAAAAGTATATACCGGAACAGTTGTATCCGACAAAATGGACAAGACAATCACTGTGGTTGTTGACACTTACAAAAAGTCTCCATTATATGGCAAGCGCATCAAATCTTCGAAGAAATTTCACGCACATGATGAAGAAGGCTTAGCAAAGGTTGGCGATACTGTGACCATTATGGAAACCAGACCGCTTTCCAAGATCAAGAGATTCCGTCTCTTGGAAGTCGTTGCTAAAGCCGAAATCGTATAGGGAGGACACACACTATGATTCAAGCAGAAACCAGATTGGTTGTCGCTGACAACAGCGGTGCCAAAGAAGTCCTTGTGATTCAGGTTCTGGGTGGAACCCGCCGTCGCTATGCGAACATCGGAGATGTTGTCGTTGTGACAGTGAAAAAAGCTACCCCGGCTGGTATGGTTAAGAAAGGTGATGTCGTTAAGGCAGTCATCGTTCGTACCGTCACAGGCCTTCATCGTGCAGATGGCTCATACATCAAGTTCGATGAAAATGCAGTTGTCATCATTAAAGATGATTTAAACCCACGCGGGACCCGTATTTTCGGACCCGTTGCCAGAGAGCTCAGAGACAAAAACTTCATGAAGATTGTTTCTCTCGCTCCTGAAGTACTATAAGGAGGTCACGTCTATGTACATCAAAACTGGAGATACAGTTACAGTCATTACAGGCAGCAAAGAAGACAAATTTGTAACTGATAAAAAAGGCAAGACGACGCGCAAGACTGGCCGTGTCCTGAAAGTATACACAAAAACAGACCGTGTTTTAGTCGAAGGTATCAATAAAGTCAAGAAGCACCAAAGACCAACACAGGCCAATGACAAGGGCGGCATCGTCGAAAAAGAAGCCCCCATTCATGTATCAAACGTTGCGATCGTGGATCCAAAAACAGGAACCCCGACACGCGTTGGATATCGCATCGTTGACGGCAAAAAAGTCCGTTATGCGAAAAAATCAGGCGAAAGCCTTGATAAATAAGGAGTTTGAACAATGAGCGTAATTAAAGACAGATATGAAAATGTTGTCAAACCCGAACTGATTAAGGCATTCAATTATACCACAGTCATGCAAGTTCCAAAGATTGAAAAGATCGTTGTGAACATGGGTGTTGGCGATGCAGTCTTCAATGCAAAAGTCTTAGACGATGCAGTTGAAGAACTGAGAGCCATCACTGGTCAGAAACCATTGGTCACCAAGGCCAAGGCTTCCATTTCTAACTTCAAACTCAGAGAAGGCATGCCCATCGGTGCGAAGGTTACCCTTCGTGGCGACAGAATGTGGTTCTTCTTGGACAAATTGATTTCCATTGCTCTTCCACGTGTACGTGACTTCAGAGGCATTTCCCAAAATGCATTCGATGGTCGCGGTAACTACACTGTAGGGATCAAAGAACAAATCATTTTCCCAGAAATCAGTTTGGACAAAGTCAAGAAAGTTCGTGGTATGGACATTGTCATTGTAACAACGGCTAAAACAGACCAAGAAGGACGCGCAATGCTGTCACTCTTAGGCATGCCGTTTAAGAAGTAGGAGGCGAAACATGGCTAAGAAATCGATGATCATTAAAAATGAAAAACGTCGTCAAGTCGTTGAGAGATATCGTGAAATCCGCTTAGAGCTGAAAGAAAAAGGCGACTATGCAGGACTTGCGAAACTTCCAAGAAACGCTTCCGCTACGCGACTCAGAAATCGCGATGCGTTAGACGGACGTCCACGCGGCTATATGCGCAAATTTGGATTGTCACGTTTAACATTCCGCAAATTGGCACACAAGGGTGAAATTCCTGGTGTCAAAAAAGCTAGCTGGTAAGGAGGAGAAGAACTATGGTTATGACTGATCCAATCGCGGATATGCTAACACGTATTCGCAACGCAAATCAAATGCGTCACGAAAAAGTAGAAATGCCTGCATCCCGTTTGAAGACTGATGTTCTATCAGTGCTCAAAAGAGAGGGCTTCATCGTCGACTATGCAGTCGTAAAAGATGGAGTTCAAGGTAAAATTGTTGTCACTTTGAAATACACAAAAACGAAAGAACGTGTCATCAAAGGACTGAAACGGATATCGAAACCAGGACTTCGCGTCTATGCAGCAGTAGAGAATTTGCCAAAGGTGTTGAATGGTCTAGGGATTGCCCTGATCTCCACATCCAAAGGCATCATGACCGACCGTGAAGCACGGCTTGCCCAAGTGGGCGGCGAAGTGCTCGCGTACATATGGTAATAGGAGGAAAATATGTCACGTATAGGTAATAAAGTGATTCATATTCCTGCCGGTGTTACCGTGTCGATCAGTGCAGAAAACTACGCTATCGTCAAGGGTCCCAAAGGGAAACTTGAATTCCAATTCAACCCAAGTTTAACCATCGAACACAAGGGATCTGAAATTAAGATTTCTCGTCCAGATGATGCCATTTTCACCAGAAAAATCCATGGAACAACCCGTGCATTGCTTGCAAACATGATCACAGGCGTTTCCGTCGGATTTAAGAAACAACTTGAAATTCGCGGTGTTGGCTACAGAGCAGCGCTCCAAGGCAAAACCGTGAACCTAAGCATGGGTTATTCACACCCAATTGATCTCGAGATTCCAGCAGGACTCACCGTCACCATTCCAAAGAACACTGATATCATCATCGAAGGCGCCGACAAACAAGCCGTAGGCGAATTCGCTGCAAAAATCAGAAGTACGAGAAAACCAGAGCCATATCTTGGTAAAGGTATTCGTTATGTTGATGAGTATGTTCCACGCAAAGCTGGAAAGACTGCTAAGTAAGGGAGGACATTCATATGATTAAGAAAATATCAAGTAATGTCACGAGACAAAAGCGCCATCTGCGCATTAGAAAAATTGTTGACGGCACACAGGAACGTCCAAGACTATCCATCTACCGTTCGAACAAAGCGATCTATGTTCAGGTTGTTGACGATGTCAATCAGACCACACTGACCAGTGCTCGTACACAAGAACTTGGTCTTCACAGCTCCAACATTGAAGCTGCGAAGGCAGTTGGAAAACTCATTGCCGAAAAAGCACTTGCTATCGGTGTGACATCAGTCGTTTTTGACCGCGGTGGATATTTGTATCACGGACGGATCAAGGCACTTGCTGATGCTGCACGTGAAGCAGGACTTCAATTCTAAGGAGGAAGACGAAATGGCTAAAGAAAGATACATGCAAGAAGAACAAGTTGAAAACCAGTTCGAAGAACGTGTCGTCTCCATCAACCGTGTCACCAAGGTTGTTAAAGGTGGACGCCGCTTCCGTTTCGCTGCCTTAGTTGTTATTGGAAACAAGCAAGGTCAAGTCGGTTTCGGAACAGGTAAAGCTGCTGAAGTACCCGATGCGATTAAAAAAGCTGTTGAAGATGCAAAATCAAATATGATCAACGTCCCGATTGTTGACGGACGTACGATTCCTCATGCCATGACTGGACACTACGGTGCGGGCGAAGTATTCTTCAAGCCTGCAGCTGAAGGTACCGGAATCATCGCCGGCGGGGCGGTTCGTGCTGTATTCGAACTCGCTGGTATCAATGATATCCTGTCTAAGTCTATTGGTTCAAGCACACCCATCAACATGGTTCGCGCAACATTCGCAGGCTTAAAGAACTTAAGAACTGCTGAAACAGTTGCAGCACTTCGTGGTGTGGATATTGCGGGGTTGAAGTAATATGAAACTCCAAATTACACTCACCAAAAGCTTGATTGGTAGAAAACCAAATCAAATTAAGACAGCACATGCACTTGGACTCAAGAAACCTCAACAAGTTGTCGTGAAAGAGGCTAATGAAGCCCTTCTCGGTATGATTCAAACCATCGCACACTTAGTTGAAGTTCTCGAAGTCGAGTAAGGAGGAAAGCCAATGTTAAACGAATTAAGACCCGTAGAGGGTGCGCGTAAAGCTCGCAAACGTCTCGGTAGAGGCCCAGGTTCTGGTACCGGTAAAACAGCCGGTAAAGGTACGAAAGGTCAACTTGCACGTTCTGGCGGCGGTGCTCGCCCAGGTTTTGAAGGCGGACAGATTCCTTTCTTCCAAAGACTCCCCAAGAGAGGATTTAAAAACGTCAACCGCAAGGAATTTTCTGTGGTTAACCTATCTGACCTCAATCTGTTCAATGACGGCGAAGTCGTCACACCTGAAGTACTCGTTGCAAGAAACATCTTGAAGAAGACGCAATCTGGTGTCAAGGTTCTTGCCAATGGTACGCTGGAAAAGAAACTTACCGTGAAGGCAAATGTATTTTCAAAGGCTGCGGAAGCAGCAATTGTTCAAGCCGGTGGAACAGTCGAGGTGATCTGAAGTGTGGCTACGTATCAAGAGAATTCTAAGTAACAAAACGGTAATGCTCAGATTGGCATTTACCTTGTTCATTCTATTGGTTGTTAGAATTGCAAGTCATATCACTGTACCTCTGTTTGACACACGTGCGATCGTTAATTTCATGCGTTCTTCAGGAAGCTTTGTTGCGATCTTGAATAACTTTAGCGGTCAAGCGCTTGAAAGATTCTCCATCATGGCTCTGGGGATATCCCCATACATCACTGCATCGATTGCTGTCCAGCTTCTCCAAATGGTCATTCCTCAGTTTAAAGAGTGGAGTGAACAAGGCGAAACCGGTAAGGCAAAGATGAACCAGATTACACGATATATTTCGATTGTCTTAGCGTTCATCCAGTCGTTTGCATTGATCATCGGTATTTCCAATAACGGTTCAGTACTGATTCCAAGTCTTGAAGCATCTGTTGTTGAAAACTACAGATATTTCTTCTACATTTACATGGCACTTGTGATGACTGCGGGTTCCGCACTCACCATTTGGCTTGCGGATCTCATCACCAAAAAAGGTATCGGTAATGGTACATCCATTCTGATCACCGCTGGTATTGTGACTTCATTGCCTGCCATGATGACAACCCTATGGTCCAAGTACATCACCAATGGTGGTACAGGCTGGGATATCGTCATCTTCATTTTCATCGTCCTTCTCTATCTTGCGATTTTGCTTGGCGTTGTCTATGTTCAGATTGCAACCCGAAAGATTCCAGTACAATACGCAAACCGTCAGGGCAAATCAGATTCAAACATTCCAATGAAGATCAACAGCGCAGGGGTTATTCCAGTCATCTTTGCTCAAACCATCTTATCCATTCCGCTCACGATCGTTGGATTTGCGAGTGGATCCGCATCTTCTGGACTGACAAGCTGGATCAACAGCATCTTCAGTTCACAAGAACCCATTGGATTCATTCTCTATATTTTCTTAATCATCGTCTTCTCATTCTTCTATTCGTTCCTCACGATCGATCCATCGAAGATTGCGGACAATTTATCCAAGTCGAACGCTTATGTACCCGGCATTCGTCCAGGTGCTGACACGAAAGATTTTGTTGCGAAACTGTTATTCAAGATTACAGTGATTGGAACAGTCTATCTCGTGGTGCTTGCTTCTCTACCCGTATTGACATCGATTGTCTTTGGTTTCACAGGAACCGAAGCACAAGCGATCACACTCGGTGGAACAAGCTTACTCATCATTGTTGGGGTTGCGATTGAAACTACACAACAGGTCGAAACAGACGCAAGTCAAGCAGAGTATAGCGGCATCTTCAAATAACGGAGGAATGATATCATGCGTATCATTCTGATGGGTCCACCAGGCGTCGGCAAGGGGACTGAAGCTGAATTACTTGTCAAACACTACCAGATTCCACACATCTCGACAGGTAATATTTTCAGAGAGTTGTTCAAAGACAATACAACCGTTGGCAAAATTGCCAAGTCTTATATCGACAGGGGCGAACTAGTACCTGATGACATTACCAACGAGATTGTTCGCCACCGGTTGTCACAACCTGATACGGAAAAGGGATTCTTATTCGATGGGTATCCCAGAAACATCCGTCAGGCTGAAGCATTTGATCAGTTGCTCATCGAAAGAGGATGGAAGCTCAATGCTGTCATCAACTTTGAAGCGCCCGATCATGTCATCATCGAACGCATCAGCGGACGTAGAGTCTGCAGCACGTGCGGCGCAGTCTACCATATCCAAAATAAGAAACCTTTGAAAGAAGGCATTTGCGATCTGGATCAGGGCACGCTCATTCAACGTGCCGATGATATGGAAGAAACGGTCAGAAGACGCTTACGCATCTATCTTGACCAAACCGCTCCAGTCATCGGATATTATGAAAAAAAGGGATCTGTCATGCACATTGATGGAAGAAATTCCATTCAAGCAACAGATGCCATCATCAAGAAAGCATTAGGTGAGATGAATTGATTCTAATCAAGTCACAACGTGAAATTGAGTTGATGCGCGAAGCTGGACGCATCCTAGAGTTAACAAGACGTATGCTGGTACCCCATATCAGACCCGGCGTCTCTACGCTTCAACTCGATCTCCTCGCCGAAACGCATATCTTGAGTCTTGGAGGCACCCCATCATTCAAGGGTTATCATGGTTTTCCAGGATCCATTTGTACTTCAGTCAATGAAGTCGTCGTTCATGGTATTCCTTCGAAAGAGAAGATTCTCAAAGAAGGAGACATTATTACGTTAGATTTTGGTGTCAACTATAAAGGATATCACGCGGACTCCGCGACGACGTACCCCGTCGGCCAAGTTTCACCCGAACTCGAGCAGTTACTCAAAGTTACTGAGGAATCGCTTTACATCGGACTTGAACAGGCTAAACCCGGTCAGCACGTCTCGGACATCAGTTACGCCATCGAATCCTTTGTCAGACCCTACGGCTACGGCATCGTCGAAGAGTTCACCGGTCATGGTATCGGTAGAGATCTTCATGAAGAGCCTTATGTACCCAACTTCGGTAAGCCGAAGCAAGGCCCGATTCTTAAGCCAGGCATGACCTTCTGTGTGGAACCCATGGTCAATATGGGCACTAAAAGGGTCAAGGTCCTGACCGACAATTGGACAACCGTCACGACCGATCGAAAGCCTTCGGCACATTTCGAGCATATGATCGTGATTACGGAAACTGGATATGAGATATTAACAACCCTAAAGAAGGAGTGAATCTATGGCAAGAGAAGATTTAATTGAAGTAGAGGCTAAGGTCATTGAAGTGTTGCCTAACACAAAGTTCAAAGTTGAACTTCTGCAAAATGGGCATATTGTCTTAGCTCATGTATCCGGTAAAATCCGCATGAATAACATACGCATTTTACCTGGTGATAAAGTCACGGTAGAGTTATCACCATACGATCTATCACGCGGCAGAATCACCTACCGCCGCAAATAAGGAGAAATTGACATGAAAGTAAGAGCATCTGTTAAAAAGCGCAGTGAAGATGACATCATCGTCAAGCGCAAGGGACGTATTTACGTCATCAACAAAAAAGTCAAAAGACATAATCAAAGACAAGGTTAATTTGGAGGAACTATGGCAAGAATAGCAGGCGTTGACATTCCACGCGATAAGCGCGTCGTGGTTTCGTTAACTTACATTTACGGCATCGGTTTACCGTTGTCCAAACAAATTTTAAAGGATGCTAACGTGAGTGAAGAATCACGTGTTAAAGCATTATCAGAAGATGAATTGAACCGCATTCGTGACGAAGTCAAGAAATACACAACTGAAGGTGACTTGAGAAGAGAAATTACTCTGAATATCAAGCGCTTGATGGAAATCGGTTCATATCGTGGCATGCGTCATCGTAAAGGATTGCCAGTACGTGGTCAAAACACCAGAAACAACGCACGTACAAGAAAAGGCAAGCCTAAGGCGATTGCAGGCAAGAAGAAGTAGGAGGGAATAGACAATGGCTAAGAAAAAGACAACCAAACGTAAGGTTAAAAAGAATATTCCCGTCGGCGTAGCACATATTCATACCACTTTCAATAACACAATCGTCACCATCACCGATGTCGATGGCAACGCGATTGCTTGGAGCAGTGCAGGAGCACTTGGCTTCAAGGGTTCAAGAAAGTCCACCCCATTCGCTGCACAGATGTCCGCAGAAGCAGTTGCTAAATCTGCACTGGACAATGGCATGATCAAGGTTGAAGTCTCAGTCAAAGGCCCAGGCCCAGGTAGAGAAGCAGCCATCCGTTCATTACAGGCGGCAGGTCTTGAAATTACAGCAATCAAAGACGTTACACCCGTTCCACACAATGGATGCAGACCACCCAAACGTCCACGTGGATAATGCCAAGGAGGGACACTTGTGAAAGAGTTAAAGTTTGAAAAACCAACCGCAGTAGAAGAAGTATCCGTTGACGGCAATAAAGGTCGTTTCGTGATTAAACCCCTAGAAAGAGGCTATGGTATTACATTGGGCAATGCGCTCAGACGTGTACTACTTTCCTCTCTACCTGGCGCAGCCATCGTAAACATCAAAGTGGATGGCGTTGAACACGAATTTACAACCATGGAAGGCGTCTATGAAGATATCATGGGCATCGTCCTGAACTTAAAAAAAGTGATTTTCCAGGTTGAATCCAAGGATCCAGATTTCGAACAGAAACTTGAACTGTACGCCGTAGGCGCAGGTAAAGTGACTGCAGCAGATTTCAATCATGTTGACGGTGTTGAAATCATCAACCCCGATCAGGTGATCGCAACCCTTTCCGATACCGGAAGATTATCCATGGAAGTGACTGTACGCCGCGGCGTCGGTTACGTCAATGCGGAAAAAAATAAGGTTTTTTCCAAAAATGAGAAGAGCGTTATTCCGATCGACTCGATCTTTACGCCAGTTTCCCGTGTTTCCTATCATGTCGAAAAGACAAGAGGAGATGCAGATGAACTTCAGCTTGAAATCGAAACCAACGGAGCCATCAGCGCAAAAGATGCATTAGCACTCGCATCCAAGATGCTGATTGACTATTTCTCCGTCATCGTTCAAATCAGCGAACAGGCAGCATCGACAGACTTTATTTTTGAACAAGAGGAAGAACCAACCAATAAGAAGCTTGAAATGAAGATCGAACAACTCGATTTATCTGTACGTCTGTTCAACAGTTTAAAACGCTCAGGTATCTACACAGTTGCACAGATCATTCGCTTGACCGAGGAAGATGTCATGAGATTCAGAAGTTTAGGCAGAAAGTCCTTTAAGGAATTGAAGGAAAAGCTGGCTGAACATGGTCTTGAATTCGAAAACACTTCCAACAAAGATTCTAAATTTCATTTAGACGATGAAGAGAAGGAGTAAATCATGGCTTACAGCAAACTAAGACGCAACAGCGATCAGAGAAAAGCATTGCTCCGCGACCTTGTCACTGATATCATCATCAACGAACGTATCGTGACAACTGAAGCGAAAGCGATGGAATTGAAGAAACTGGCTGACAAGATGGTCACACTCGCGAAAGACGGCTCCCTGGCTGCAAGAAGACAGGCTGCTGAAACTGTGAGATTTGAATTTGTCAAAGAAGGCCAGAATGCACTCCAAAAGCTGTTTACCGAAATCGGTCCTAGATATCAGGATAGACAAGGTGGATACACCAGAGTGATTAAGACGGTGCCAAGAAGAGGCGACGCTGCCCCAATGGCAATCATCGAATTCGTTTAACCTATAAAACAGGCATCCGTGCCTGTTTTTTTCTTGTCTTTTTCATCATTTTTATCACAGAATCCAATCTATTTTGTATAATAAAAATCGGTTGATACGATTCGAGGTGTTGGATATGAAATTAGAATGGTTAAAGAATCTTTATGAAACGAATCATTTGAGCGATGAGTCTTTTCAGTTTGCAGAACAGTGGATCAGAACACTGGATGCCTATCTGAAAGACCATGGAAATTCAGAAGGCATCGAAGGAATCCGAGTGGATGAAATAGATCGTTTTGTTGAGAAGATGGTGCAAACGAAGACGAACGATGTCGATCATTTTGTTGCGATGATGCGCTATTTTAGGGTGACAAAGCAACATGAAATTTTTGTGAGACTCACCCAATACACAGGTGCTTTAGATGTCATTGAAAGTATCTATCGAAAAATGAATCAGGTTCTTGGAAAAGAAAGAGCTCAAGACATTCAAAAGAATTATCCAGTTCCGGTCTTGGGAACTGACATGATTAAGATCAACCAGTTCACTGAGAAATTGATGGAAGAAATCAAGTTGAAAACAAGTGAACTCGAAATGAAAAGGATCTTAACCGATAACCATCACTTGATTCCAAGGGATGCATTTAAGGAAGAAAGAATCATCTATGAGGCATCAACATCACTCGATGCCTACTTGAAAGATCTTCATCAACGGAAAGTCGAAGAACTCACACGGTTTTTTGAGCAGGACCGAGTTTGGTTTGAGCAAATCATCACTCAGGACGTCATTGATTTTGTTAAAAACAATCCAGAAATCATGAGCGGAGTACTCAAGGATGATCAACTCTACATTACCAAAATTCCCTATGATACAAATCAGTACATCAAAGCAGAAAGTGATCAGATGAAAAGTTATCATGCGTGTCACTGTCCATTTGCAAAAGCATCCATTCTCGAAAAAGGCATCAACATTGATGCTGGATGGTGTTATTGCAGTGCTGGATTTACGAAACTGCCCTTTGAGGTAGCCCTCAATCAAGAGTTGCCGATTGAATGCATCAGTACGGCACTGAAGGGGGATCCCCTCTGCAGATTTAAGATTGACTTAAGTCAAATTGACTATAAGAAATAAGAGAGAAAAGGATTGAGAACATGTTGATAGAGCGCTAGGATCACCCAAACAAAAACATCAAAATACACCATAGAAAAGAGGTATCCCAGATGGACATCATCCGTGTGGAACACTTAACAAAAAAATTTATTATTTATGAAAAGGAATCAGGCTTAAAGGGCGTTATGAAGAGTTTTTTCAATGCAAAGCGCATTGAAAAAGTTGCTGTTGACGATGTCAATTTTACGATTAAGCAAGGTGAGATTGTTGGTTATATCGGACCCAACGGCGCCGGTAAATCGACAACCATTAAAATACTCACAGGCATTCTCACACCCACGAGTGGTGAAGTGAATGTAGACGGTTTAATTCCTTATCAGAAACGCACACAAAACGCTAAAAAAATAGGCGTTGTTTTCGGACAACGCACTCAGCTTTGGTGGGATTTGCCCTTGAATGAAAGTTTTACAGTCTTAAAAGAAATCTATCAAATCAGCGATGCAGACTATAAAGAACGCATGGCTTATTTCGAAGGTCTTTTTGGCTTATCGGAGTACATGAAACAACCCGTGAGACAACTCTCCTTAGGACAGCGTATGAAAGCGGACATTGTCGCATCCATGCTTCATAATCCGAAGCTTCTCTTCTTAGATGAACCCACCATTGGTCTTGATGTGATCGCCAAGGAAAACATCCGAAAGACCATTAAAGATTTGAACCAGAAGTACAATACCACTGTCATACTGACGACCCATGATCTTTCCGATATCGAATCACTGTGTGATCGAATTCTATTGATTGACCAAGGTAAAATCATTTATGACGGAGACTTAGAACGTATCAAGGCATCTTACGGTTCTAAGAAAATCATCACTTTTGAAGTGAAAAACATCGAAGATCTGCATCGGATTGATACCAGTGCATTTCTTTCAAAAGATCCCGATTTTATTAAACATATTGAAGACAACAAGCTCACACTAACCTTCAACAAACAGAAGCTAGACATCAAAGATATCATACACAAGGTGCTTTCAGCAACCGAAGTGATTGATATCGATATCTCGGATGATCTTTTGGAAAACATCATTAAAGCGATTTATAAGCATGGTGTAAAATGAATAGAGTCAAGAAATACTTGCCCTTCTTCAGGGCATCCATCATGCAGATGTTCATCTATAGAGGGACGATTTGGCTATGGCTTCTCGTTGACGTCTTTCAGTTTGTCATGATGATTTTCTTATGGAAATCGGTGTATCAGTTCAATGATACCATCAGCGGTTTTTCTTTCAATCAGATGCTGATTTACTTTCTTGCAACCAACTTATTCTTTATCTTTACCGACTTAGATACCGTGTGGGCAATGGCAGAAGAAATCAAGGAAGGTCGGATTAGCCTATACATGGTCAAACCCATCTCCTATAAAATGCGACTTGTTTTTGAAGTCTTTGGACGAGCCATCGGTATTCTCGTCTTGTTATTACCGGTTGTATTAACGACGGGAGTCGTGATTACCCTCGTTTTTGATATTGTCTACACTATTACTTTATGGGATATCCTCATTTCGATTTTATTCATACCTCTGATGACCTTACTGATGTTTGAGTTTGCGTTTTTCTTTGGTACACTTGTGATTTACACCAACAATGAATTTGGTTTGGTCATTTTCATGAGTGTGTTTATTCGAATCGTCTCAGGACAGCTCATTCCAATTGCACTATATCCGGCATTTTTACAAAACATCATCACTTACATGCCATTTCAATACATCAGCTACCCACCGCTCATTCTCCTTGGAAAGATTACAGACAGTAGCGCATTGATTGGACTTGCCGTTCTGTTCTTATGGGTGATTGTGTTTAAAATCATCAACTATTTTATGTACCGATTCTCGGTCAAAAAAATGGTTGTTTTTGGAGGTTAAATCATGCGATACGGTAAGATTTACCTCATCTTTTTCAAGCAGTATTTAAAACGTCTCATGGAATATCGAGTTGATTTCTTGATTGGTATGTTCGCATTCATGCTGAATCAAGCCGCTGGGTTATTATTCTTATACGTTATTTTTCAAAACATTACGCACCTTGCAGGATTTTCGATTGATCAGATTCTGTTGATGTATGGATTATCACTCATTCCTAAAGGGATTGATCATCTGTTTTTTGATAATCTTTGGTTACTTCCTAGAATTGTCAGACAAGGCACCATGGACAGATACCTACTCAGACCCGTGAATCCACTGTATACCTTCTTAATTGAACGGTTTCAACCCGATGCATTCGGTGAAATCATCTTAGGTTCAGCTTTAGTCATCACAACAGCCATCCGAATGCATTTGATGTTAACCGTTTGGAATGTCTTGGCTGTACTACTTTTCATTGGACTCGGCATCTTCTTATTTACAGCTTTGAAACTGCTCACTTCATCCACATCATTTTGGCTGAAAAACAGTTATCCTTTGATGCAGATCACTTATAACATCTCAGATTTCACAAAATACCCACTCAGTATATTTCCTAAACTCATTCAAGGATTGATGACTTTTGTGATCCCGTTCGCACTGGTGAGTTACTATCCGGGGTTGTATATTTTTGGACAAATCAGTTTCTTTGAAGTGTTGGGATATCTTGTGGTTGTACTGACTTTATTGATGAGTTTTGGGCTCTTTGTGTGGCATAAAGGATTGAAACATTACGAATCTGCAGGCAGTTAAAAAACATGAGCCTTGGGATGTTATCCCAGGGCTTATCTATATTTTATATAGAAATTGATTACAAAACCCATTATTTTTGTATCTTATCCAATGAAATGCTTGTCATTTGTATCCAATCATCATACAATAGATATGCACTTTAAAAAAACGAAAAATGAGGAACGACATGAAGAAGATATTATTATTGATCGGTTTAGCGATTTTTTCACTGGGTTTAATGGCCTGTGAAGAAAAAACATATACCTTAGATGAAGTCATTGAGGCCATGGATATTGTTTATGCAGGAGATGATCAAAGTGATCATATCACTACTCATGTTTGGTTACCACTTCAATCTCCACTGATGAAAAATGCTGCTATTTCGTGGTCTAGTAGTAATCCTTCAGTCTTAGATGAATCAGGTACTGTCAATAGACAACTGAGGGATACAGAAG
>JANJXB010000060.1 GCA_024709245.1 Acholeplasmataceae bacterium
CAAAAAGCACTTGATATCGCAAATCTAAAAATGACGGATGTTGTCATGGATACCTATTCAGGTATAGGGACGATTTCATTACTCGCTGCAAAAAGAGCTAAACATGTGATTGCAGTTGAAACCAATTCAAGTGCACACCAAGATGCCATATTCAATCAGAAAATGAATCAAGTCAAAAATATTGATTTTATCAATGAAGATGTTTCTTTCTACATGAATAGACACCAGGGTATGGTTGATGTCTTGATCATGGACCCAACCAGAGAAGGTGCATCTGAATCGTTTTTGAAATCTGTGATTAAACTAAGTCCCAAAAAGATTATCTATATTTCTTGTGAACCTGCAACCCAAGTCAGGGATCTTCAATTACTGAAACATAAGTACAAAGTGGACCTCGTACAGGCTGTGGATATGTTTTCACAAACAGTACACGTTGAGTCTATCACATTGCTTTCTTTAAAAACGGCTTAACAAAGTTATTCGAATAATAGAAAGAAGCATCTAACCCCTTAAAACTGGGTTAAATGCTTCTTTTTTTTACTTTTTGTGTAATGTGAAAACATACAAGAATCGTTGTGGAGACATAAATGTATGCTCTAAGCATATAATTTTAGTGTGTGGAAACATAAGTTTTCTAAAAAAATATATTACTTCAACCGATATAACATCTTAGCTAAGCCGTCGGTTGTGTGATATGTTTCCGCTACGATTTGTATCAGTTCAATAGTTTGACATATTGCACAATGATATAAAGACATAATGCACAATAAAAATAAGACATAATGCACAATAAGATTGATGTTATGAAGTAATGATGATATACTTATATTGGGTGATACAATGGAGAAATATTATAAAAGGATTATGGACAAAGTATTGCAAGATGAACTTATCGCATTCGGTGCTGTGTTGATTAACGGACCTAAATGGTGCGGAAAAACAACTACAGCTAAACAATATGTAAAAAGCATATTGAATATGCAAGACCCATCACAAAAATCTAACTATCTAAAAACTGCTAAAATTAATCCACTTATTTTATTGCAAGGTGAAAATCCTAGATTGATTGATGAATGGCAACTTGCACCAGAACTCTGGGATGCTATTCGACATGATGTTGATGAAAAGCAAAAAGAGGGTTTATATATTCTTACTGGGTCATCTAAAGTGGATGAATCAAAAATCAGTCATTCAGGTGTTGGTAGAATTTCACGCATTTTGATGAGAACAATGTCTTTGTATGAGTCTACAGATTCAAATGGAACCGTTAGTTTATCGGATTTATTTGATTCGAAGTCTTTTAACATGACAAAATCTAATCTATCTATCAATGATATATCCAAATTAATTGTTCGAGGTGGATGGCCAAACAGTATTGGAAAAGATATTAAAGTTGCGATGAAGCAAGTTGCAGGCTATATCCAAACAATTGTTAAGACGGAAATTAAAACAATAGATGGTGTTGAAAGAGATGAAGCTAAAACACTAGCCGTACTTAAATCACTTGCTAGACATACAGCTACTCAAGCAACTGATGCTAAGATTGTAAGCAATGTTGAATCAAACCATTATTCCATACATAGAAACACACTAAGTGATTATTTGAAAGTATTAAGAGAGTTATATATTATTGAAGACTTACCAGCATGGAGTCCTAAACTTAGAAGTAAAACAACGATTAGAACATCAAATACTAGACATTTTATTGATCCAGCATTTGCAGCATCATTATTAGGTGCAACACCAGATGACTTGTTAAGGGATATAGAAACAATGGGTTTATTGTTTGAATCTCTAGTTATTAGAGACTTAAGAGTATATACGGATTATTTAGGTGGATATATCTCGCATTATAGAGATAAATCAGGTCTTGAAGCAGATGCCATCATTCATCTCAATGATGGGAGATGGGCAGCTGTCGAAGTAAAACTCGGGTCACATGATATTGATGAAGCAGCTAAACATTTGCTTGAACTCGTTGATAAAGTTGATGTTAAAACAGGGAGTGGACCGACGTTTTTAATGGTGATAACAGGCACAGAATTTGGTTATCAACGAGAAGATGGAGTTTTTGTAGTTCCGATCGGATGTCTAAAGTATTAAAACAATGAAAAAGTAGAAATGAATCAGTTTTGTTTATGAGGTGTTTTAATGTAACAAATGGCAACAATAAGTGTTATTTTAGATAGGAAAGATATAGGCAATAAAGTTCGATGATTTTATGTCGATAAAGTGGACACGTTAACTTAGAATAAAGATTGAAAAGGTATCAGTAGGAGACTTTATGGAAAAATCAATTATCATTAATAGAAAAAAACGGTTAGTATAAAAGCAACACTATTGTTGTTTTTTGCAATGTCATTATTCGGATTCTGTTTATACTTGTACTATGTTAGACCTGTATGGTTAACTTCGAAGATTCCATTCTTTTTAGTAGTTATCGCTTATTTGATAATGACGATACTATTGTTTGCATTTATTTATTATTTTAAGGGTATCTTCAATCATAAACCTGTGTTAATCGTAAATGAAAATGGTATTCATGAACAAATGCGTTA
>JANJXB010000086.1 GCA_024709245.1 Acholeplasmataceae bacterium
AAGGATTTTGACATCTTACGTCCTTCCTTATCACGGATCAATCCATGAATGAGGACTTGTTTGAAGGGATCAACCCCTGTAAATTCAAGACCTTGGAAAATCATTCTGGCAACCCAGAAGAAAATGATGTCATATCCAGTCACAAGCACATCCGTTGGATAAAAACGCTTGAAGTCTTCTGTGATCTTTGGCCATCCGAGTGTTGAAAATGGCCATAATGCCGATGAAAACCAAGTATCCAAGACGTCTTCATCTTGAATCCAGCCCTCACCAGGACATTCGACTTGAACTTTGACCTCGTCCCCATGATACCATGCAGGAATCCGGTGTCCCCACCAAAGCTGTCTTGAGATACACCAGTCTTGGATATCGGTCATCCAGTTGACAAACGTCTTCTTAAATCTGGAAGGTACAAATTCTGTTTTAGACTTTTCAAGTGTCAGTTCTGCCAGTTCATCCATCCGAACAAACCACTGTAAGGATAGTCTTGGTTCAACAATGACACCGGTACGCTCTGAATATCCCAAGTTATTGGTATAATCTTCAATCTTTTCAACCAGACCTAAAGTCGTTAAATTTCTCATCAGTGCTTTTCTGCATTCAAAGCGTTCCATGCCTTCGTATTGGAAAGCGAGTTCATTCATCGTGCCATCATCATTCATGCATAATGGCATTTTGAGTCCATGTCGTTTCGCAACTTCAAAGTCATTCGGGTCATGCGCTGGGGTGACTTTAACGACACCGGTTCCAAAGGATTTGTCGACATAACTGTCTGAAATGACAGGAATTGCGACTTTCGTGCCTGGAATATAGACTTTTTTACCGAGATAAGCCTGATATCTTGAATCTTCAGGATGAATCATCAAAGCCTGGTCAGCAAACATCGTTTCAGGACGTGTGGTGGCAATCACCAAATGTCCACTGCCATCGACGAATGGATATCTGAAATAATAGAGTTTGCCTAAAGTTTCAACGTGTTCAACTTCGATATTGGATAACGCGGTTTTCGCTTCAACATCCCAGTTGATGATCCGGTGACCTCGATAGATATAGCCCTTTTCATACAAAGAGATGAAAACATGATTGACTGCATGATTCAGTTCATCATCTAAAGTAAATCGTTCTTTATCATAATCCAGTGAATTTCCGAGTGCTGCCCACTGTTTTTTAATGAATCCGGCATATTCATCTTTCCATGCCCATGCCTGCTTCAAAAAGCCAGATCTACCCAAATCGTATCTGGATTTTCCCTGAGATTTTAAGCGTTCATCGACTTTCGCTTGTGTGGCGATGCCGGCATGGTCCATGCCGGGGAGATAAAGCGTATCAAACCCCATCATCCGCTTTCTTCGGATGATGATGTCTTGTAAAGTGTTGTCCCAAGCGTGACCTAAATGCAATTTACCGGTGACGTTTGGAGGTGGTATCACCACGCAAAACGGTGTCTTTGAAGTGTTTCCACTCTTAAAATAACCATGGTCTAGCCATGTTTGATAACGGTTTTCTTCGACTTCTTTAAAGTCGTATTTCGGTTTTAATGTTGTCATAGGAGTCCTCCTCTATAGTCAATTTTGCTGATTTGATACATTTTTATGGATATTTTGGTGCCATCAAAGTGATCGCGGTCTTCAAAGTGTGTGTGGGTAAATCCCACCTTTTCAATCACTCGCTTTGACCTGTCATTGGCAAGTGCGTGTCCACACAGGACAAAGTCCAGCTCCAGATCGAGGAACGCATATTCAAGCACTTTCTTGACGGCTTCTGTCATGTAGCCCTTGCCCCAGTGAATGTCATCTAAGACATATCCTATTTCCTTTTGATTCAAGATGGCATTGTCAAAGTTTCTGACATGAAGGCCAATGGTTCCAATGAGTGCATCCGAAGTTTTTTCAGTGATTCCCCAAACTTCATCTTCTCGAATCATCATTTTCAAGATGGCTTCAGATTCTTCAAGGGATTGATGCGGCTTCCAGCCTGCATTCGGTCCGATGTTTGGTTTTTTCGAGTAACGGTTGAAATCTTCTAAGTCAGATAGTTTGAGCGGTCTTAAAATCAGTCGTTCAGTCACCAATGTTTTCATGATTTCATTCCTTTCAAAAGAAAAAGTCCATAGATTGCTCTAAGGACGAATGATCGTGGTACCACCTTAGTTCCAAGCAAAGCTTGGCACTCGAAATCCTGTAACGGGGATGAATCGGGTCATGTTACTGATCTTTCCCATGACCGGCTCCAAGGCGACATTCCTTCTCTTTCATCAGACCTTGCACCGACCGGTCTGTCTCTTCAATGAATTCAAGAAGTACTCTTCCTTTTCCTAACCTATAGATTTATTCTATCACTTGTGTTGATGGATGTAAAGATAAAGAGATGAAAAGATTATCTTAAGGTATCCAATACATCCTCAAGGGTTTGTGCGATGTATGGATGATCGGATAAGGATGAATCTTTCCCAAAGGTGATTCTCAAACTGCCATGGATGTGTGTTTCAGGCACTGAAATGGCCTGTAACACATGTGATGGCAAGATCGAATCCGATGTGCATGCACTGCCTGCAGAGACGTAAATACCGCGTTCTGAGAGTTGGAAAATCAACGAATTCGATGTGACATCGGTAAATGACAACGATAGGTTTCCGGGTAATCGCTGAATTCCAATTTCTGGACCATTTAAGATGACATCCGGAGCGATGGCTCTGATGCGTTCATAAAGATCAATCGAGAGTTCAGTCAAGTGTCTGATATAGGATTTAATCGTTCTTTTCATCAAATAAGCTGCATAAGCCATTCCCACAATACCGAGTACATTTTCTGTGCCTGCTCTCAAGTGATGTTCCTGTGAGCCCCCAGCAATCAAATGATCCAGTTCAACACCTGATTTGACGTATAAAATTCCAATGCCTTTAGGTCCGTAAAACTTATGTGCAGATAGGGTGAGCAAATCGATCTGCAGTTTGGATAAATCGATGTTGATCTGACCAAAGGCTTGCACGCCATCGACATGCAAATAGACATGTTTTTTCTGACAGATCTTTGCTATTTTTTTGATGTCTTGAATCGTACCAATCTCATTGTTACCCCAAATGACTGATACAACCAAGGTGTCTTCTGAAATGATGGCTTCCAATTGATCCAAGTCCATAAAACCCATGGCATCGACCGATACCAATGTATGGGTATAGCCTTCTTTTACCAAATCTTCAACAGCATGTGTCGTTGCATGATGTTCAATCGTGGATGTGATGATTTCTTTTTTCAAAGGGTGTGCTTTGGCAAGTCCCTTGATGGCCCAATTGGTGGCTTCAGTACCTCCTGAGCAAAAATGGATTTCTTTCGGGTTCGCTCCAATGCTTTTTGCCATCATGATTCTGGCATCTTCAATCATCTGCTTGGCTTCGATGCCTTTGGCATGAAGGGATGAGGGATTGCCATAGGTATATTTCATGACAGATGCCATTTTGCGTTGAACACGGACGTCGATCGGGGTTGTAGCTGCATGATCCAAATAGATATCTTTCATCATTTCACCTCGAGGGATAACAAGAGTTCACTCAAATGATCAAACTTCAAAAAGGAAACATGTTCCAAGTGTTCATTCAAAGGCACATGCTTCACAGTCTTTTTTCCAAAGTGAGATAACATGTCTTCGATGAGCTTTTGAACCGCATACGATTGATGGATGATGCAAGGATCTTCATCACGAAACATCAAAATCGAAACCCGCTTGATGTCTTCTTCTCGGACAGGAAGATGAATCGGATTTCCTTGAAATAGAATTTCATGATTTTTAGTTTCGATGATCACTTTGATTTTCATTTTTTCACCTTATAAGACGTAGATGATGTAGTAAATGATGATGAGTAAGAAGACAATGGCGTTAAATAACTTGATCCAATGCAGTTTTTCTCTCATGAACACGGATACACCCATCACAGATTGAGTCTTGATGGCAATCAGAGCAATGATGATGAGCGGCAATACGAAAATCAAGTTATAAAGCAAGAGTAATCCGACACCCCGAAGATAATAACTTGTGAAATGAATTAAGTGTAGGATCGCGGTGAAATAGGCTTGACCTGTGCATAAAAACTCAGTGAATGAGATGACTATACCTATGAAAAAGGTAATCACATAGATCCCTTTACTGCCATCTTCAAGCTTTTCAGTGAATTTTTTCATGAGTTTACGATTAAACTTTTGAATGCCAGAAGGCAACTGGTTTTTGATCTTATCGTATTTCTTGAGCAATGTAATGACAAAATCATAAAGGTTTAACAAAAAGACAACCGAAGCAAGTCCGACAATCACCCACGGAACAATCCGTACAATCGCGGCGGCTGCAGAAAATTGTGCCAAAGATCGATATAAGACAGTCCCAAAGAGGAAATAGGATAAAAAGATAGCGAATATGAAGGTAAAACTGACCTTGATCAAGACATTCTTCTTCTTCGTAAAGGATAAGAGTGAAATAAACATCAAAAGCATCGCAATCGCACAAGGATTCACACCATCGACAAATCCGAGTAAGACGAAATAAATGAGTGAAAAGTCAGCGGCTGGCGCACTTTCAAGATCCAATAAGGATTCACTATCCATGATCGCTTGCAATTCACCCGATTCAACGGCCTCTCGGATGGCGATACGACCTGTATAATATGTTGAACCCACAAAAATAATGGGAACCAAATCATTTCCAAGAGGTAAATCGTAGGTGAACTGATAATCATGAAGGATTCTAACGGCATCCACTTCGGTTTCCAAGTAATGCTTTTCGATGGTATATCCTTGTGATTCCAAAGTGTCAAAGACACCATCGTTTTCAAGACCAATACAATCATTACAGTAGATTGATGCAAAATAAACACCATCGATCTCCTCTGCTGCTGATACATTCAAACCTTGTAAAGATAATATGATGAAGAGTGCTAGACTCAATAACCAGATTCGTTTCAGTTTACCCATGTTGGCTCCTATTGTATGCATTTGATGATGATATTATACACCAAAAGAGATATGATTTCATGTAAAAAAGAAACGTCAACCAGAATTGACGTTTCAAAACCTTTATTCTAAAGAACTGAGGATGGTCATCACACGATCGATTTGAATCGCGAAATGAAGACCTTCAATTCCTTCACCGACATATTCATCCACGTAAGACATGTTATTCAGTCCAATGAGTCTTCCATAGATATCGACAAGAGCACCACCTGAATTGCCTGGATTGATGGGTGCACTGTGTTGAACGGTCAACGTATCCATTCCATAATCATCACTCATCTCACGGTCAACATGACTGATGATGCCCATCGTGACGGTATTCGGTAGATCCAGTGGAGAACCAATGGCAAACACCATTTGACCCACATGCATATGTTCTCGGCTTCCCATTTCAATCAATGGTAAATTCGCAGTGGATGTAAAGATTAACACAGCCATATCATTGGCTAGACTCTTTCCACGAAGTGTCACACTGCCCTTTGGAATTCGAATTTCACCGGTTGACGTAAAAATCGTAATTGCAAATTCACTGGATACATAACCATTCACGACATGTTCATTGGTCAAGACATAATAGGTATTTCCAACCTTCTTATACAAGATCCCAGAACCTCCACCATCGATGGTATTCCCATCGTAAGTGTCAATCATGACAACCGATTGTCTGACACGATCAATCATATCGGTCACGTGACTTTCGAAGAGTCCGACAATCAAATCAGAATCAATCACTTCTCCACTTGAAAGCAGTGAT
>JANJXB010000044.1 GCA_024709245.1 Acholeplasmataceae bacterium
ACATGATTACACTTTTGAGAACCCACTTTGGAGAATCTATCATTTTTGATCATCAAGTACAATCTGGATTGATGCATACATTCAAGATTGAATTGAGTGAGGTCATGTTTGATTACCCCAAGTATGTCAATCTAGATTATCAAGATAAGATTGAACTGATGACAGAAACTTCGCTGTATATCAAAGTTGATGATGACTGGGTTCCTTACGAAGGGACATACCGTACGGGTCGGGTCAGTATTCGGATTATTTACAATCAAAATATGTTAACCATCATGGGACACGATACTTTTTTCAAGTCGACCGAATGGACTCTTTTCGAATATGACATTCAATAATTTCTCATATTTAGCCATATCACGACATGAAGTTTGAAGTCCTTTCGCCCTTTTAATCAAGCATCTTTTTCGTCAATAGAAGCATTTAAAAAGAAACCACTCTGGTCTTCCAAAGTGGTTTTATTCATTGTTCATCCTATTTGAAAGTGTTCCAAAATGATTTCAGTGGGGTAACTAAGTCTTTAGGTTTACCAATCATCTCGATATTTTTCCACTCAATTGGGAATAGTTTACGATATGTTTGTGTTGTGAATCGATCATCAATCAAGATTGCGATGCCATAATCAGAATCTCGTCTGATCACTCTACCTACGGCTTGGATGACTTTATTCATTCCTGGATAAGTATATGCATAATCAAATCCTTTGTTAAACGTCTTTTGATAGTAATCTTTGAGTTGATTGTTGGGTTCTGAAAGGGATGGAAGTCCGACACCAACAACAATCACTCCATTGAGCATATCACCTACATAATCAATACCTTCTGAAAACATGCCACCCATCACGAAGAATGCAAGTTGGGATCGTGTGTTTTTTTCTTTAAATCGTTCTAGAATTAAATCCCTCAATTCAATATCCATATCTTTTTCTTGAATGATGATATCACAATTGGGTTCAACAGGAAGCAAATCAATGACTTGTCTCATGTATAAGTAAGAAGGGAAGAAGACGATATAGTTTCCTTTTTTGGAATCTAAGACTGTTTGAATGGTTTCAACCACGAGATTCAAAGATGAAGATCGATCTTGATATCGTGTCGATATTTGATTCATCAGGAATATCTTTAAGTTTTCTGGTTTGAAGGGTGATCTGATTTTGAGTGTTTCGCCTTTTTTTTCAGTGAGCAAAGTCATATAATAATCAATCGGATAAAGCGTTGCTGAAAAGAAGACTGTACCATAAGCTTTATTTTTCACCGTGTCATGAATAAACTCACTTGCATCTAAACACTGCAACGTAAGTGAGACATCGCCATCTTCACTTTTCTCGATGTTCGTGACATAAGCATCATTATAAAAATCATAGATGATCACAAACGATAAAAGAGACAGATAGTATTCCATGACATCACTTTTTCGTGCATATTTCGGCATCTCTTTCAATGCATTTTCGATCTTTTTCATGAGGTGCTTAATCGCATCTAAGAAATGTGGATCAAGATGTTCAAAGGACAAGAAAGGTTTTAGAGCCAGTTGTTCCTCATAGGTATCAAAAACATCGAGTACTTTTTTGACAGCATTTCTTATACTCGGTTTCAATTTTGAAGCGGAACGTCTAAGTAATACAAAGTCTGATTTGATGAGTGTTGATGAATACATATCTCTTGAACGCTGGATCATATTGTGAGCTTCATCGACGAGAATCAAAGGTTTGAAACTGGAGTCATCAAAATAACGAATCAGATGTATTCTTGGATCGAATGCATAATTATAGTCACAGATGATGACATCAACAAAATAGGAAACGAAAAGAGAAAATTCAAAAGGGCATACGGAATGCTTTCTTGCGTATCGTTCAACAACAGCACGGGATAGTAACGTCTCATGGATGAAAATATCCTTGGTAGCATCCGATAGTCGATCAAAGAATCCTTTGGCAAATGGACACTTCTCAGGATCGCACTCTCTTTTCTCTAAGAAGCAAATGGTGTCTTTGGATGTGATTTCTAATGTCTTGGTTTCTAAACCAGCTTCATGTAGCATATCCATGGATTCAAGTGCGACTCTTTTTCCTTGAGTCTTAGCAGATAGATAAAATATCTTCTGATTGTCTTCATGAAGCGATTTCAAGGTTGAAAAGAGTGCAGCCATCGTCTTACCAATGCCCGTTGGAGCGATTGCGTATAAGATATCATCTTCCATCATCGTTCGGTAGACCGCTGCCATCATTTCTCTTTGACCTCTACGGTAAGTATCAAAAGGGAAAACCAAATGCTTTAAGGATTCTGTTTTTCTTAGGTTGTGTGCATGAACCACATCGAGCCATTTTGCATACTCTAAAATAGAAGTTTCAAAAAAATCTTCAAGTAAATCCACATCAAAGATGTCTGGAAAATGTCTCATCTTGTAATCAGAGAGTTGAATATAAGTGACTCTTCCATGCACATCTGTCAAATTTTTCGCGCGCATGTACATGTACGCATACATTTTTAACTGTGCTTGGTGCTCTAAATTGACCTGATACTCGTCTGTAAAAATAGGGTATCGTGTACTTTTGATTTCTTCGAGAATGGTGATGCCATCGCGCACTAAAATACCATCGATTCTACCTGAGATGATGAGTTCATAATCATCATTCTTCCAAGCAATACTGATGGATACTTCGCTTTGATCTGCTGTATCATATTGACTTTGAACATATTGATGAGCACGGGTTCCTTCTAAGAGTGATACGTTTTGAAATGTCTCAGAAGACAAATCTCCACTTGCATAGAGAAATCCAACAAGCTCACCTACACCAATCCGATATGTTTTCATAAATACCTCAACTGTATGATAACACGATGAGTGACTTTTTAAAGCAATTGGACTAAAATGAAGGTATAGAAACATACTCGGAGGAACATCATGCAACAAAAACTCACCAGAGGTCCACTCTTGGACACTCAAGGACATCTCGTTGAAGCAGGATATCATACAGCATTGGTGAAAGCCTATGATAGACGTGCCATCAAAGTCAGAGGGATGAGAATCAAGGAGTGGGACTATTATTTTGTTGGTAATGAACATTATGGTATTGCACTCACCGTTGCTGATAATGATTATTTGTGGCTTTCATCGGTGACCTTGTTTGATTTCACACTTCCCAAAGAGACATCATCAACCAACATTGGATGGTTTCCTCATGGGAAACTCAAGATGCCCGAATCATCGGATAAAGGAAATGTGATATTCAACAAAAAGAATCACAAGATCTCCTATACTTTGGAAGGAAAAAATAGACATATCACAGCAACCGTGAAAAACTTCACGAAAGGTGTTGATTTATCCATTGATCTTATCCTTCAACCCACCATCAAAGACTCCATGGTCATCGCAACCCCATTCTTAAAGAAGAAGCATTTCTACTATAATCAAAAAATAAATCTCTTGAAAGCAAAAGGTTCTGTCAAAATCGGTGAACAAACACTCGACTTTAACGACGCCTATGGTGTCTTAGATTGGGGAAGAGGTGTGTGGACATATCAAAACACTTGGTATTGGTCATCATTATCAGGAGTTCAAAACGGACGAAAAATCGGTTTTAATCTCGGTTATGGATTCGGTGACACTTCAAAAGCCACGGAGAATATGTTGTTTGTCGATCAACAAACCTATAAATTGAACGATGTCACGTTTCAAATTCCCATGAAAGACAACAAAGAAGATTTTATGTCTTTATGGACTTTGGAATCCAAATCCAAAGATATCAATCTCACGTTCAAACCTATACTCGACCGATTCTCCAACACGAACATTCTCATTCTTCAGTCCAATCAACATCAAGTCTTTGGATACTTTTCAGGGTCTATCAAATTATCCAATACTGAGACACTTGAAATCAAGGACATGTTAGGATTCGCTGAGAAGGTTTCAAACCGCTGGTAACTGTAATTTTATAACACATGGCCTTGCTTATGGGAAAGCCCCATAACAAAGCCATTTTGTATTTGTTTGCTGATACTACGTATCAAAAACGTCAAAAATTTCTTTCATTAAAGTAAGACTTCATGGTTGAAATCGAGTATAAATCACGCTATAATACAAACAACCCTTTCAAAAACATGATTGGTGTAGGGGATAATAATAGAAGAGGTGGATAAGATGTATGTAGTCAAGAGAAACGGAACTAGGGAGCCGTTTGACTTAAAGAAAATAGCGAATGCTATGCAAAAGGCATACAAGAATGTCGGTGAGAATTTCACCGATGAAGAATGTCTGAAACAAGCTGCAGAAATTGCAAAACCATACAAAAATCAAGAAGTAACAATTGAAACCATCCAAGATGATGTTGAATTGTACTTGATGAAGAAAAAGCAATACGATGCTGCAAGAGCCTATATCAAATATAGAGAAAAGCAAAAGACAGATCGTGAAAATCCATGGGCTGACAATGATGAGCGCCAGGATCTCATTTTAAAGAAGTATTTAATCAATGGTGAAGATAAGAAAGATTTCATCAAGCGTATCGCGTTTGGTAAATCTTCATTAGAAAAGATTTTAAGACGTAAGGAAGCTATCTTTGGAGGTAGAAACCTTTATGCGATCGGTAGAGAAGGTAACATTACAGGTTCAAACTGCTATGTCGTTAAAGACCCAGAAGATAGTCTTGAATCCATTTATAAAGTAGACTACCAGATTGCAAGAACCTATAGCTATGGTGGTGGACAAGGCATGAACTTGTCTAAAATCAGACCAAAGGGTGCAAAAGTCAACAACTCATCCAATACCACTCCAGGTGTGATGGTATTTGCTGAAAAATATTCTCACACAACTTTAAACACGCAACAAGACAACCGTCGTGGTGCTTTAATGCTTGTCTTGAATATTGATCACCCCGATATCATCGATTTCATCACAACCAAGCTCGACTTATCCAAAGTCAATGGAGCAAACATTTCGATTGCTGTCACCGATGAATTCATGAAAGCTGTCGAAAACAATCAGACTTGGGTCATGAAGTTTGAAACACCTTATGAACTGATTGAAAAGAAGATTAATGCGAAGGACTTGTTGTCATTGGTGGGTTATGCTGCACATACCATGGGAGACCCAGGTGTTGTCTTCATTGACCACATGAATGATTATCATTTCTTATCCGAATATCCTGATGTCAAATTCACTGCAACCAACCCTTGTGGCGAGCAACCCTTGATGCCACACGGATCCTGCAATTTAGGTTCGGTTAACTTAAATGCATTCGTTAGAAATCCTTTCACTGACCATCCAGCATACGACTGGGATCGATTTGATTTTGTTGTCTCTGAAATGATTTTAGCACTCGATGACCTACTCACCATGTTGGGTGATCGTCACGCACTACCAGAACAAAGAGAACACGTCATTCAATTCCGTGAAGTCGGTCTTGGAGTGATGGGTCTTGCTGACCTTGCATTATCGATGAGACTCCGCTATGGTTCTCCTGAATTCTTAGAATTCCTAGACAAATTGATGAGAAGAATGTTAAACTCAGCAGCTAAAGCTTCTGCACTCCGTGCAAAAGAACTCGGTTCCTTCCCAAGATTTGACTATGAAAAGATTTCTAAATCTAAGTTCTATCAAGTCGGTATTGATCCAGATACTGATCAACTGATTAAGCAATATGGCATGAGAAACTCAAGATTGCTATCGATTGCTCCCACAGGATCCATTTCTAACATTTTGGGCGTAAGTGGCGGTGTAGAGCCATTCTTCCAGATCAATTACACCCGCCGTATTGTCTCTATGTTTGATGAAGAAAAGACAATTACCATTTGGGAAAAGACACCCCTTGCACTTGCAAAAGCAATGGGCGTTGAACCTGAAAAACTTCCTGAGTGGGCACTCATCACGTCACAGAATATTGACTTTATGGAACGTGCGCATGTACAAGCAACCATCCAGAAATATGTCGATACAGCAATCAGTTCCACATTCAATCTTCCAAATTCTGCAACCGTTGAGGATGTCAAAAACATCTACAACACGGCATGGAAACTTGGATTTAAGGGTGCAACCGTATTTAGAGACCGTTGTGCGAAGATTGGTATCTTAGCGGGTATCAATGAGAATACAGAAGACTTGAACCCAGCAACTCCACCCCATGTTCATCTTGAAGAGAAATGGATCAACAAGAAGACCAATGAGGTCAGAGAATATGTCACACACATCACTGTATCTTCTACAGGTTATATCCCTGAAAAGATTGAAAGAGAACTTTGTCCACTTTGTGGCGATGTCCTTGTGAAAAAACAGGGTTGCATTCACTGTAACAATCAGGAATGCGATTACGAAAAATGTGCAATCTAATCTATCTCTTTAGACACTCCAAAAAAATAGGAGTGTCTTTTTTATGTTATAATGAGGATACATTAGATGTGGAGTCAACCCCATGGACAAAATACTGAAACAACTCCCTAAATCACTGAAAGAAAAGATCAAAGACTTGCCCTATATCAATATCTGTTTGAAGAAATGGTCTTAAAGATAGATCAATCGCATCCCGAATTCATCAAGGAAATCCAAGTGCTTCATTATCTTCAAGGAAAATTGGCAGTACCTAAAGTCATATGTGAAGAAACCATCAATGGCTATACTTATCTCTTGATGGAAAGAATTCATGGACACATGCTCAGTGATGATGTATTCATCCATCATCCTGTGTTACTCGTCGAATGTCTCGTGGATGGATTAAAGGCTTTATGGAATGTGCCCATTGAAGGATGTCCTTTCGATGAATCAATTGCAAAAAAGCTTGAAACTGCAGCTCATCATGTCAAAACGCATCAAGTCGATATGGAGGATTGGGATCGTGAATTCAACCATTTTGAATCTCCTGAAAGCTTGCTAGAGTACTTAATTCTTCATCAACCCATTGAAGATCGCGTCTTTTCACATGGTGATTATTGTTTACCGAATATGATCTATGATGGGCATCAGTTAAAAGGTATGATTGATTTGGGGCGTGCTGGAGTATCATCCAAGTGGCAGGACATCAGTCTTGCTGTTAGATCGCTAGAGTACAATCTTGGAACAGATCAATATACATCATTATTTTTCGAGAAACTCGGTATGACTCCGAATCATGAACTGATTAAGTATTACATGCTAGTGGATGAATTATTCTAAAAAGAGTCACACTTGACAAAGCATTCATTTTGAATAAAATATTTTTTGGAGGCGATAACATGGCTAAAACACAATCATTTAAAACAGAATCTCAAAAATTACTTCATTTGATGACACACTCGATCTACACGCAGAAGGAAATTTTCTTAAGAGAACTGATCTCTAATGCAAGCGATGCGATCGACAAGCGTCATTACCTGTCATTAACCGACAACAACGTTCCAAGTGACACCTATGAAATTTGGCTAACACCGAATGCCAAAGATAACAAATTGGTGATTGCTGACAATGGTATTGGATTTACCGAAGAAGAACTGATTGATAACTTAGGTACGATTGCTCAATCCGGTTCAAAAGCATTTATGGAAAAGATCGAAAGTAAAGATATTTCCATCATCGGTCAATTTGGTGTTGGGTTCTATTCTTCCTTCATGGTTGCAAAGGAAGTCATCGTTGAAACGAGATCTCCCTATGCGAAAACAGGATATCGCTGGAGTTCTATTGGCGAAGACTCTTATACCATTGAAGAAATCGAAAGAGAAACCATTGGGACCACCATCATCCTTCACTTAAGAGATGATGATGCAGAAAACGAAGAAAATTTCTCAAATTACACCAACATTTACACCCTCAAGAATTTAGTTAAGAAGTATTCAGATTATGTACGTTATCCCATCAACATGATGGTCGAAAAAACGGAAGATAAAAAAACATCACAAGTCAAAGAAACATTGAATCAGATGATTCCGATTTGGAAGAAACAGAAATCAGAAATCAAACCTGAAGAGATGAACGACTTTTATAAGCACCAGTTCAATGATTATGAAGATCCAATCAAAGTCATTCATACCGATGTTGAAGGTATGCTAACCTACACTGCACTTCTCTTTATCCCCAAAAAGCCACCCTATGATTTTTACAGTGAACATTATGAAAAAGGTCTTCAACTGTATTCCAAAGGTGTGTTCATTCAAGGCAAAAACAAAGATTTAATTCCAGATTATTTCAAGTTTGTCAAAGGGCTTGTGGATTCAGCTGACTTATCCTTGAATATCTCAAGAGAACTGCTCCAGCATGACCGTCAACTCAAGAAAATTGCATCTCACATTGAAAAGAAGATCAAAAGTGAACTTGAAAATATGCTTCAAAATGATCGTGAAAAGTATATCGAATTTTACGATGCTTATCGGATTACACTGAAATATGGCATTTATGAAATGTTTGGCGCGAATAAAGACAAGCTTCAAGATTTAATTATGTTTAAGACATCGACATCTGATGACTATACCACATTTAAAGAATACATTGAACGTAAACCAGAAGCTCAAAAAGCGATTTATTATGCAACCGGCAAATCAAAATCTCAGATCAACCAATTGCCACAAATGGATGTCATGAAAGAAAAAGGATTTGAGGTCTTGGTGTTAACCGATGAAATCGATGAATTCATGATTCAAGTCATTCAAAGCTATCAAGATGTCCCATTTAAATCCATTCAAAAAGATGATGCAGATTTCATAGATGAAGATCAAAAGAAGACACTGAAATCTAAAGAAAAAGAAAATAAAGACATCTTAAAAACCATCAAAGAAGCATTGAAAGACAAAGTCAAGGATGTCAAATTATCAGCAAGACTCAAAGATTCTCCTGTTTGTTTAGTCTCCGGTGAAGGTATCAGTATGGAAATGGAAAAGATTTTAAAGACGATGCCGAATGCAGCCAATGTACATGCAGATAAGATTTTAGAAATCAATCCGGATCACGAACTTTTTCATGCCATCAAAAAAATACATGAAAAGAAAGATCAAAGCATTGCTGACTACGCAACCATTTTATATCACCAAGCTTTGTTGATTGAAGGATTACCGATTGAAGATCCTTCTGAATTCACACAGAGCCTCATCAAAATGATGATTGAAGCTTCAAAATCATAAGGAGAAATCATGAAAACCATCCACACTGACCACGCACCTAAAGCCATCGGGCCGTATAGCCAAGGCGTTTTAGAGGGTCAGACACTCTATGTGTCCGGCCAGATTCCTTTTGTGCCTGAAACCATGGCGAAAATCGGTGAAGACATCGAATCACAGACTTTACAATGTTTAAAGAATGTATTAGCGATTGTGGAAGGTGCAGGGTTGAAGAAAGAAAATATCGTCCGATGCACAGTTTTCATGATTGATATGGCAGATTTTTCAAAAATGAATCAAGTCTATGCCAATTTCTTTGGTGATCATAAACCCGCAAGAGCTGCAGTTGAAGTGAGAAGATTACCTAAGGATGTACTCGTCGAAATTGATGCCATTGCTGTCAAGTATTAACAAGTAGAGACTTTTGATGCCCGAAAACAAAATTGATTTTTTCGGGCATTTTTTCATCTCCCAATCGAAAAAAACGAAGTTCATTTTCATTCGATTTCATTCGAAAAAGTACTTAATTATCATAAATAGCGCATATGTTCTATCGAAATAAGAGATGTTCTTGTGTATGCAATGAAAACCCATGAAAACAAGTTCCAACACATCGGGATACACTGTTTTATGTTGCTTCCAGTTTGTGATAATCGACGAACGGTGTTATAATATGATTAAACTTTCAGGTGCCTTTTTTGCTGTGTCATCTGATCCATCAAAGGATGGAATGAAAGAAAGCGGTGAACCTATGAATGAACAAAAAAAGACATTGTCTGTTGACCGGACAACGTTGAAGAACACGTACGTTTACACGGGTGCGCTGGCAATCCTTGCGATTGCTGCAATCATCTTCTTTGGACTGAATGTCTTATTGATGATTGTTGTCGCTTACGCAACAGGCCTAGCATTCGAATTTTTATTTGCAAAACTGAGAAAAAAGCCACTCGATTACGGATGGATGGTCACACCACTTTTGGTTGCTCTCTTATTACCTCCAACAGCTCCATGGTGGCTCGTGATGTATACCACAGGCTTTGGTCTAGTTTTTGGTAAACTCATTTTTGGGGGTTCTGGAAAATACATCTTTAATCCAGCCCTGGTAGGTGCGCTTTTTGCCTATATTTCATTTGCACAGTATTCAGTCGCCATCAGTTGGCCCATTCCAGGCAGTGATCTTTTAGCAGGAGCAACCCCGTTACTTTCATTAAACCGTGGATTGGACATCGGATATTCCGCACTTCAACTTTTACTCGGTCAAGCACCAGGAACAACAGGTGAAACATTTAGACTGGGAATCATCATTTTAGGTATCATTTTACTGGCCATGAAGGTGTTTGATTGGAAAGTACCTGCTGCATATTTAGGTACTGTCTTTGTCGTCAATGGACTTGGTGTGTTGATTGATCCTTCAAGATTTAGAGATCCTTTCATGAACTTAATCGTGGGTGGACTCCTCTTTGGTGCCTTTTTCCTTGCGGGTGATCAAACCATTGCTCCCAAAAATCCTTATGCAAAAATCATTTATGGTGTTGGACTTGGATTGCTGACCGTTCTCATCCGTGTGTTTGCAACATGGGCTGAAGGTGTGACATTTGCACTCATCATCATGAGCGCAATCTCACCTTTGATTGATGGTCTCTTTGTGAAAAAAGTAGAGGAGGCAACCGTATGAAACAATATCTCAAATTGATTGTCTTTGTCATTGTTCTCGGTGCCATCACTTCTGGACTTCTTGTAGGTATGGATTTACTGACAAGAGATCGCATTGAAGCGAACCGCGAAGCACTGATTAAATCGACGATTCTTGATGCTCATGGCATATCCTACACATTTGCGAACATCCACGATGTTTTTGAAGAAACGATTACTGTTGAAGAAATCGATGGTCTCACATTTTATGTCAATGATTCCACTGGATTTGTGTCATTTGAATTCATCGGTGGTGGTGTTTGGGGTCCAATTCGTGGTGTATTGACACTCGAAGATGATTTTGAAACCATCGTTAAAATCGGTATTCTTGAACAAGAAGAAACACCAGGTTTAGGTGGCATCATTGCAGAAGCAAGATATCTTGCAAACTTTGTCGGAAAACTGATGGTTCCATCCCTTGAAATCAATAAAGACTCTGCACCCAACAAAGATAATGAAGTGGATGCCATCACGGGTGCTACCCGCACATCCAAAGCATTCGAATTGCTCATCAATGAATCTTACGCACTGCATCTTGCAGCGTGGGAATCCAGATAGGGGGATATCACATGAAACTCATTCGATTAAGATACAAGAAGTGGTTTAATATCCTCAAAGACGGTATTTCTAGACAAAATCCGATTGTCATTGCAGTTCTCGGAATCTGCTCATCACTTGCAGTGACGAACAGAGTTGATAATGCGATTGCAATGGGTCTTGGTGTGACGTTTGTGGTCATGGCTTCATCAGCAGTCATCTCACTCATGAGAAGTCTAATTCCAGCAAAAGTGAGAATGGTCACTTACATGGTCGTCATTTCAACATTCGTCATTATGGTTCAAATGTTTCTTGAAGCTTATTTCCCTGCCATTGCAACCCGTTTGGGAGCTTATGTAGGGCTCATCATCACCAACTGTATCGTGATGGGTAGAGCAGAAGCATTCGCAGTTAAAAATCCAGTGAGATATACTTTGGTCGATGGATTTGCATCCGGTATGGGTTATACATTCGTACTTGTGACGATTTCCATCATCCGTGAA
>JANJXB010000082.1 GCA_024709245.1 Acholeplasmataceae bacterium
GGGTTCATCTAAGATTAAGACATTACCTTTTTGGTGTCTGAGAAGTGCAAGTCTGACTTTGGTCTGTTCTCCACCCGATAAAGTATTGATATCCCGGTTGGCCATCTCATAGTCGATTCCGTGATTTCCAAGCAGTGACATCACATCTTTCTTCGTGAAATGAGGATACTTGAGATGGATCACCTGAAAGGGTGTCAACCCATCCTCAAACTTTGTATCTTGTTCGAAATACGCAATCTTGGCTGTATCTATCCAACGATACAATCCTGAAATTGGAGGAATCAAGCCGAGTACTGTTTTCAAGAACGTGGATTTTCCGATTCCGTTTTTACCGGTAATGACCACTTTTTCCTCTTTCATGATATGAACATCGAGTGCTTCTAAAAGTGGTTCGCTATAACCGATTTCAAGGGCTTTCGTGACTAAGACATCTTTCCCTGTCGAAGCGGATAAAGGAAACTGAAAATGATACGTTTTCACATGCGTAGGAGCAATGATTCTTTCGACTTTCGCGAGCATCTTCCTTCTGCTTTGTGCGCGTTTGGTTGTGGTTGCACGCACAATGTTTTTCTGAATGAATTCTTCCGTTTTCTGGATGAATTTCTGTTGAGACTGATATGCTTTCTGTTGTTGTTCGCTTCTCAATTCTCTTTCTTTTAAATAATACGCATAATCCCCTTTATAACGTGTGATTTGTCCATTTTCAAGTGCAAACACAGTGTTTGCGATTTCCATGAGAAACTCTTCTAAATGACTGACGACGATGAAAGCCTTCGGATAACTGACTAGAAACTTAGCAAGCCATTCGATATGTCTGATGTCAAGAAAATTGGTGGGCTCATCGAGAAGGAGCACATCGGAATCCCCTAATAATAATTTACCTAGTATGATTTTCGCACGCATGCCACCGGATAAGTATTTGATGGGTGAGGGCAAAATATCCATCGTTAATCCTAAGCCATGGATGATGTTTCCAACCTTGGATTTAATCGCATAAAAATCAGATTCTAAGAGCTTTTCTCCGATTTCAGATGCCCAATTCAACAGACGATCATGATCTTTCTCTGGGGCGGTTGCTACTCTTTCATAGAGTCTTTCCATTTCTTTCTCTTTTTGAAATAAAGGTAAAAATACGTCATAAAGATACGCTTCTACAGAAAGTTCTGGGTCAATCTTTGCATATTGATCCAAATATCCAATTTTTTTAGTGGGTTGCCATTCGATGGTACCTTGATCCGGTGATAGTGATTTATCGAGCAACTTTAACAAGGTTGATTTTCCTGTTCCATTGGGTCCGACAAGCACAGCATGTTCGTTTTCAAACAATCGCATCGAGGCTTTGTGATACAGTTGGTCACCACTATAACTGAAGGCTAACCCTTCGACTTCCAATATACTCATTTCGGTAAATCGAATGACAATGGCGGGATACTATCCTCGACATAAATCCATTCTTCCTCCACAAAATTAAGATCTTGTACAATGTCTTTGACTGACTGCTTGATGTATTTTCCAGTACATGTCGCTAAGATGTTGTTTTTTGAATCGCAGACATACCCTTCCCCTTCAAACATCCGGCTTCTGATGTTTGTGATCCATCCAACAACTTTGAGTTCTTCATGAAGCGGGACTGGTTTTAAGTATCTCATGGTGAGCTCCGCTGTAACTCCCCAGGTGCTCGGTTCTTTGATGATGATGGCACGTCCAACCGTTTCATCCAAAAGTGCAGAAATGATACCTCCATGCATTCGTTCTGGATAACTTTGATGGACGTCAACACCTTTGAAAATGCCTAAAAGAGACTGGTTTTCCAGTTCATAGTAATGGGTATGCAATCCTGCGTCATTTTTAAGACCACAGACAAAGCACATATCTGAATTATATTGTTTGCGTATAACCTTGTATTCCATAGATGAAATCGAGCTCCAAGTGCATGTAGAATAGGAAAAGACTGGCAAAAACAGTGACAACAAAGAAGAAAATGACCATGATTCGATAGATTTTAGTGAATAGGTTCAATTCTTGAATATACAAGTAGAACCCAATCGAACATGGAATGAATAAGATTTGAAGTGACTTTTTGATATCCATGCCGTATGATACAACAGCATAAAGACGCATTAAAAACAGGAGCGTTGTACCGCCAATCAAAGATAGCCAGAATGCATTCACCAGAATGTAGATCATGAATTCAAACATGCTTTCTACCTCCGAACATGGCATATGCAACACCTGCTAAAGGAATGAGAAAGAATAAAAACGATCCCGTGAAGAAAAGCCCGACAGTTGCATAGAAAAACGAAGAAAGGGCAACTAAAATTCGATCTTTTGTTCTCATGACATGACCTCGCTTCCTGAAATCACACGTGTGGATAATGAACCTGTTGAATCGATGGTAATTGCTCTACCACCTTTTTCAAGATCACCATATCCGTTGTATCCAGATGCTCTGCCATAAGCAAGCATGATGCCGGATAAATAGAAATAAAAATCATTTAAATGGTCATGACCGACAAAAACTGCTTTTGATTTGCCATGATAGACCATGGCATCAAAGAATCCAGTATCCAGACTTTGTGCGTAAACTCGTTTTTCTCGGAATGTTCCCACGTAGTTTTCAGCCAAGATGTATTGTCTTAACGGAATATGCATGAAAACAATGGAATCAACTGTATCTAAAGCCACATGGGTTTCATACCAGTTCACCTGTGCCAATGACAACGAATCATAGTCATCTTCGATGCCTTCAATCGGTTCAATTTCAGCTTTGCTATCGAGTAAATAGAGTTTATAAAAGGGAACACCCTCTTGATTGAAGACAATTTGGAAATTACCAAAACCTCCATCGGTAAGTTTCGGACCGATCTTGAATAAAAGGTGTTCTGTCTCAGGGATCCGTTTCAAGTATTCTGTGTAATCATTAAAATCGGATTCATGATTACCGAAGACAAATGTCCATGGTGTCCCTAAACTTTCCATAAAACGGATCAGTCTTGAAAAGATTTGAGGACCTTGTGGAGACATTGTCAGATCACCCGTAATCACAATCAAATCATAACGGTCAGCATCATGGAGTGCTTTGATCAGTTCAAATGTCTTTTGATCTCTTTGATCGATGCCATAGGTGAGATGGAGATCGGTGATTTGCAATATATTGATATCATCATCTGTCATTTCAATTTCGAATGGTAAGTCATCCGTATAGAGGATTTCATAAGGCTGACAAGAAGATAAGAAGAAAAAACTTGAGATGATGAGACCCAAAATCATTATTCTTTTCATTCGGATTCCCCCTTGAGAAAGTCTTCGAGTTCAAAATGTCTCACTACATTCATATTGTAAAACGGTTGGTTATATTTGACAAAGACCAATTCATTTTCATTGATGTAGCGTTTGATGACGAGTGTTGATGGGTAGATGATGACGAGTTTAGGATCTGAAGATGACAAGAAATGTGTTTGATTGATGAGTCTCGACTGAGATGCATCTCTGATTTCCCAAATGGTTTTGCTATTGATGGTTAAATCTTGATTGGCTGGAACATGAAAAAAGAGAACCTGCCAGTTTTTTCCGTTCATGGAAAAGTATGTCTTATGACCTGAAGTGTTCAATTGTCCGTATTTTTGGAGCAATAACTTGGATTCTGCTTTGATTGTTTCATTCTTCTTTTTTTGAATGAGTGAAAGTGTCAAAATGCCGATAAGTCCTAAGGTTGCTCCACCTAAGATAAGTTCAAGAATCATGTGTTTCTTCCTCTGTTTTTGTGACTGAAATCAGGATTCTACCTTCAAACGTGCAGTGGTAATGATATCGTTTGACATCATACAATGCTGTGGGTAAGAAATAAGGTATATTATGGGCAACGCCATAATTTTCGGTATCAGTTGTCCATTCGATGGTTTTCCAATCCAGAAGACCTTCTTCGGTTTGTCTGGGTGTTGGGTAGTTGAAATCATCCTTTACTCGGATGATAAAAAGATGCAATCCTTTGCCCATCGCATCAAATGAATTCCATGTGAGGATGCCCTTATCTTCGACTGTAGAAGGATCTAAGACGATACCGGTCTCTTCTAAGATTTCTCGAATGATTGAAGATTTGATGTCTTCTCCTTCTTCAACCTTCCCACCTAAACCATTCCAGCAGCCCTTCCAAGGGTTTTTATGGCGATTGACAAGGAGCACTTCATCTTTTCTTTGAATAAAGCCTAACGTATATCGATACATGGTTGTCCTCACTTCATGACTACTTCAAATTATATCATGATAGACATCAAAACAGGGATGTTAAAATCCGATTCACTTCGGAATCAAACCTCAATCATCTATGATATGATGAATTTGTGAGGTGAATAACATGTTCAAAAGTGTGGATGCGTATCGTGATTCGTTATCTGAAACCGGAAAATCATGGTTTGATGCGGTCGTCTCTCATATGACAAAACATCATCCCAAATACAGTCTAGTTCTCTCGTATCAAAGACCCACTTATAAGTTGGTGGGGAAAATATTTTTGATGCTGGGTGGTGGAGCTGAACATTTTTCAATCTATACTACTGATTTCGATTATGTATCAAACTTGAAAGACAAAAACATCAAAGGACTGAAATTCGGTAAATCAGCTGTGCTTTTTCAGTTTAAGTATCCAGAGCATTTAAAACTGGCATTTCAGATGACCGATGACGTCATTTCACGTGTCCAATCCGGTACAGTCCAATAAACTTCTTATATATAAGAATAGCCTCCTTCAAAATCATTGATTTTTCAGGTTTAGACTTGCATTTTCAAAATCCTATGCTATAATAATCAATGCACGGCGAAATATGCCTCCTTAGCTCAGCTGGCAGAGCAACTGACTCTTAATCAGTGGGTCTACGGTTCGATCCCGTAAGGGGGTACCATTTCATCAACAAAACCGCTCTTCAGGCGGTTTTTTTCATGCTTATTGGGTTCGAATCGATAATCCGCTATCAAAATACAGATTAAACGATTCAACACGAATCCCATCTTTTTCCTTCACTTCAAGCAAATGACATCCTCGTTCAGGAAAATGGTTCATAAAACGATGATCCTGATTCAATTCATCAATCCGGATGATCATGATGGTTCCTGTATCTGTTCCGATCCCGTCAAAATATCCATCACCTTCAGCAGTTCTTGTGATGTATAACTCAACACCCTCTAAAACCAAATGATGAAAATGATTCATGTCTTGATAAAATACTTCCCATAATTGGGTCACAAACCGATCCCCTTCAAGGTTTTTACGGATGAATATCGCTGGATCACCTATGAAATAGGTTCCCTTTTTCAACTCATAATGAACCGACATATCCAGTTCTCCTTTCAATGATCATGGAAAGAAAAATCGATGTATGCTGAGGTTGATATATTGTTTCAGGGGGTAAAAGATCATCAATGGTATAGTCTTCCCAAATCAGATGGACATAGGCAGGTTGATCGATGAAAGGATTTCGATTGCCTTGAGCATCAAAGATGACTTCATTGCGTTGGCGTTCGAAATCATCGACAGGGTCTTCACGATGCCATTCAAGCAATAAAGAAAGTTTACCCATTTTGGCTCCTGCCAAGGTATAATGATTGGATTCATCTTCAAGACCTTCATCGGTCAAGATTAAAAAGTCATAGGTTACAGCCATGTAAAACAAAATTCTTGCGACATCACCTTTATGGTCATCTCCTGGATAAAATCCACCCCCTGCAACGGTTTGATAATCACCGGATGCTTCATCATAAAACCGGTCACTTCTCGATGAATTGACAGAAGGGGTAATGGCTCTCAAATTGTGCAAATCGGAGGCTTGATTTCTGCCACTTTCAGTCACTCTATCCATCCCAAGTCTGGAATTTGGCCACACATGTTCACGGTGCCAAGATGTAGAATCCCACGTGGCATTGACCAGTAAACCATTGTAAACATTATAGACTTTTGTGGGGTCAGTGATGCTTAAGTCTGCTTCTGCAAGGACTGTTTTTGCATCTTCATATGTTTGAGCGGATAATCGGTCATTGGATAGGAGATTCAATGCTGTTTTCAGTGATGTTCCGATGAGGTTGTGTGCTGAAGCATAATAACCGGTGGTCAAATTTTGATAATAGTATTCACCTTGATCATTTTGATCCGCTCCATAGGTTGGTTCTTCCATTTGATTCTGTTGGTACCAAACTGCAAGTGCAACAATGACTAAAAATGTCAAAATCGTTACCCATGATTTTGGCTTTTTCCGACTTGTTTTGGATCGTGATTTTGATACAGGATTCGAAGTTGATTTTTTCTGAGTTTTGCTGTTTGATTTTTTAGGTGAAGCCATGATATACCCCCTCATCTTTAGGACTAGTTTATCATATATCGACTTCGAAATCCTTGGATATACAAAAAAACGTGTACGAATGTACACATTTAAGATTCGTTAAAATAGATGAGTCCTAAGCCAGTTAAAAAGATCCCAATCGCATAAAACCATGTCATGTCCCAGAAGAGAATCCATGAGGCATAAGCCGAATACAAGATGACTGAAATACCTATAACATAGGTCATGCGTAAAAATCGAGCTTTCCACGTTTTTTTGATGATGATTGAATAAAGCAATCCATATCCAAGGAAAGAAATCATGTAAATGGGGAAGAAGTCGTCTGAGATTTTTACAGCAATTAAGGAACCTAAGAACAATAAATTAAAGATCACACCTGGAATATTCTTTGGTCTTTGATATTTCATTGTCCGAATTCCTTGATGGTATCATATTCCATGAGGATTGGATAGTGGTCGGAAAGATACTGGTCATCAAGAGGGTAATGGATGATTTTAAACAAACCGATATCGATATCCGATGTGGTAAATATATAGTCAATCGGTTGACCTTGGGTTTCATGAGTAAATCCATGATAGGTTAATCCAATCCGTTTGGGATCTTCATAAACAGAATTCAGTTTCGATGTCAAATATCGAATCGTCTTGGAATCTGGATAGACATTGAAGTCACCGGTCAACAGCAGAGAACCTTCATAGATGACTTTCAATTCAAGCATTTTCTGATACAGTATTTTCGCTTGCTTGAGAGCAACTTCATTTGAGGCATAATCCAAATGAGTGTTGAAAAATAAGGTACGTCTTCCACGATCTTCTAGGACGACGTAGGATGCAATCCTTGGAAAATGACTACCTTCTATTTTAGATTCCTGTAAAGGTGTATCAGAAAGCCAGAATGTTCCCGAAGTAATCTGATTGAAACGGTCACGTTTGACGAAAATCGGTGTTCCCTCTCCCCTTGAATCTCTTGGAAGACCGTAAACATCATACATGGGGAGTGCTTCTTTTAAATCATGTAACATCGATGGGCCGACCTCTTGAAAACCAATGAGATCCGGTGATTCAGCGTTCAAAAAAGCATGGACAAAGGGCTTTCTATAATCCCATGCATGTTTTCCATCGACTAACACATTGATTCTCAGATTAAAACTCATCAAACTCGTTTTCATAGATTCACCTACGGTTATTATATCATGAAATGTGTCAATCAAAATATGCTACAATGATGAAGAAAGGTCGTGTCATCATGATTTCAATCTTTATTGCTGGGGATTCCACTGCATCGATTAAAAAGGAAGAAAAGCGTCCGGAATATGGATGGGGTGAGTTTTTATCACAGACCTTAAGATTTGATGCTACCATCCAAAATTTAGCTGAAAATGGAAGATCCTCAAAGTCGTTTATCGATGAAGGTAGACTCAAAATCATCGATCAAGAGATTCAAGAAAACGATCTTTTGCTAATCCAATTTGGCCATAATGATCAAAAGTCAATGGATCCAAGTCGTTATGCCGATGTTCGAACGGACTATCCAAACCATTTGAAACGCATGATTGATGTTGCCAGAAAGCATCATGCCATTCCTGTTTTGTTAACCTCGATAACGAGACGTGATTTTGTCGGTGGAATCCTCAATGAAAACACTCATGGTGGCTATCCGGATGCCATGAGGGAGCTTGCACATCGTGAAGGTGTTTTATTGATTGATCTGTTTAAAATCACCCAACAACTCATTTCAGACATGGGTGAAGAAGCTTCAACATCCTTATTTCTTCATTTGGAACCTCACGAATCGATCCACTACCCCAATGGTATCAAAGACAATACCCATCTCAATGAACAAGGCGCTAAACTCATCGCATCCATCATCAGTTCTCACTTAAAAAAAATAAGAGCCTAAGCTCTTTTTTTATGGGCGATTTATCAGCTGTGGCAAATGGTTCTTGAATTTCGGGATCTGATGTGTCAGATGCATGGTTTTGATCCAGTCGCCATCCAAAAGATCAAGATTGATCTGTCGAATATCTTCTGCAGTGAGTTGAGCCGTTTTTCGCAGCAACAATACATCTTTTTCAAGCATATGCATGCATGAAAACCCTGAGTTTGTCTTAGAACATACAGCAATTGTTCGATAATACGGTCCATTGTCCGTCAAACGTATACGTAGCAATGTATCAAATGTAGAATTCATTTCAGTAAAGGTAAAATAACCAAGCTTTCGATGATCGTATTTGTGGACATTGTTCATGATTTCTTCATGATTGAATTGATAATGAAGAACATCGACCTCAATTAAATCCGAAAATGCTTCTGAACATTGAATATGCATTTTTTGATTATGATGATCATAGTTCATCATGAACGCCCAAGGCATGGAAAAAGTGATCATTTCATCATCTCCTTACCTTATGATTATAACAAGAGGAAGGTATCAAAAAAATAACTGAATTCTTAAGATTTTGTGAATAAAAAAAGGAAGAAGCCTTCAGGGCTACTTCCCAGTGTTGATGTCCGTTCCTAATTTATAACCAAATCCCCACATTGTGACAACAATCTTTGGATTTGATGGATCTTCCTCAATCTTTTCTCTGAGTCTACGGATATGAACGTTAATGACATTGTCATTGTAATAATATTCTTCACCCCATACAGCACGATACATTTGCTGCTTGGAAAATGTTTGATCTGGGTGAGTGATGAGTAATTTGAGAATCTCAAATTCCTTCAATGTTAACTCAACTGGAACTCCGTTTTTCTTGACCTCGAAATTATTCATATTCACTTCGATGTTAAAAGAAACATACTTGGGTTTGATCTCTTTGTCCTGAACACGCTGTGCACGTCTAAGAACTGCCTTGACTCGAGCAACCAGTTCCAGCATTGAAAAAGGTTTGGCAAGGTAATCATCTGCTCCAAGACCCAAATTGACCGCTTTTTCGACATCTGAATCCTTCGTGGATATAATGATGACAGGAACATCTCCCTTGGAGCGGATATGTCTTAACACTTCATCTCCATTGCGAATCGGTAACATCAAATCCAGTAAAACTGCATCATACTTCATAGCATCAAACTGCTTGATGGCATCTTCTCCATTAAATACAGCCTTCACTTCAAACATTTCTTCTTTGAGTTTGGATTCAATACTTCGATTGATCATGACATTGTCTTCAACAATCAGGATTTTATGACTCATGATAATACCGTGGTCCGATGGGACTTGATCCTTTCGCTTGAATTTGAAACGGTTGAATATACTTCATTATATCATGAAGAGAGGATAAAAAACGAGGTTTTTTTAGAGATATGCTCTGATGGCACGGGGGAAATGGCCATCAGAGCAGCTGTGACATTTAAGCACTGCTCATAACACCAAAAAGTGATGAGACAAACAGATGTTTAAATCGATCATCTCAGCATTATCATTATATACAATTAGGTCTCACTTATTTCATTCGTTTTCATTACGAATTTATTAAGTTAAACAAAAAAGACCGCATTTGCAGTCTTCTTAAGATTTACGTTTTCGACAGGAATCGCGAACGATAATTTCTGTATCTACGATCATGGGTTCAATGACTCTTTCCACTTTTCCATCAATCATACCGAGTAAGGTATCACATGCCAGTTTGCCAAATGATTCGTAATCCTGTCTGACGGTTGTCATTTTTGGTGTGAGAATCTCACACACTTGAAGATCATCGAAACCAATGACCGAAACATCCTCTGGAACTCCGAAACCATGATTGTGCAAATAATTGATTGCACCAATGGCCATGAGATCCGATACCGAACATACAGCCTCAGGTAGACCAAATCTTTCAAAGATTTTCTTCATGTTCTGATAACCCTCTTCATAGCTATAGGATTCGTTGGAATGTTCTTTGATGTAAATGGGGTCAAGATTCTTTTCTTTCATGAAATCGAGATAGGCTCTTAATCGTTCATTTCCAATAAAGTTTGTATAGGATCCATTGATGAATGCTATTTTTTTATGTCCAAGTTCATAGAGATATTTGCATGAGCGCTTGATGGAATTGTATGAATCCGAATAAATGGAATTCGGTGCATTGACAGTGGGATCCAGTGTAATGACGGCGAGTGAACTCGATTTTAGCTTGTTGATGGCTTCTTGGTTGTCTCCTCCGGAGACGACTAAGACTGCATCGACATTTTTGGAGTTACAATGCTTTAAGTAGTCAAGTCCACTGTCTGTGTTGTGTGACAGGAGCAAAATATCATAGCCCTTGGATTCAATGTTCTTTCGAAATGATTCAAGAACGCCTGAAAAGAATAGATTTTTAAGACCATACTCAACTTCATAGACAACACCAACGGTATTTGACCGTTTTCGAACCAAACTTTGTGCAGTCGCATTCGGCATATAGCCTAAGCGATTCGCGACTTCCATTACCCGCAGTCTTGTTTTTTCACTGATTTCTGAATACCCATTGAGTGCTTTTGAAACGGTCGAGGTTGAAACTTTTGAAAGTTTCGCAATTTCATCGATGGTCACCATGAAACATCACTTCCTATCTATAGACATTGTAACAAATGAAAGCGAATTCGCAAAGATTTTCTTTAAAAATAATCAAATTGAGCGAAAACTACTCGTTTCTTGAGATAATCAGCGAAACAATCGAATGTGCAATCATGTCAAATCCAAATCCATGTCCTGAAAGATTGAGTGATACGAAAGAATCTTGATCATTCTGGTTTTGAATCACAACGATGATTTTTCCATCTGGATTTTCATAAGCGGTTGTAAAAATACCCTGGGGTAGATTATGCGTGACAGAAATGCGTCTTGCACCTCGCTTGATGAATTTCGAAAAGTGACCAATGTAGTAATAAGAACTGTTGATGGTCAATTGATGGGTTTGACGATCCGCTAAAATCGGTGCATCACAGAAATTACCAACATGATTGGGTCCACCTTGTTCGTTTAAGAGAAGATTCCATTCAATCCAACCTTCAACCCAATTGTTCAAATCCCCAAACATATTTCTGCCATAACGTTCGCCGGTATGCCATGCCAAGGGTTTAGGTCCCCCTTCGATACACCCTTCTGTGAAAATGAGGTGTTTATCTGGGAAAAGTTCATGAACGACGGACATGTTTTCAAAAGCTTCGGAAACATACCAGTGATTGGCAATACCCCAAAGGTATGCATTGGCTTTGGGATCTTCAAGCATGGTCGATGCACGTTCAACAATGATATCTCGATTGTGATCCCAACCTAAAATTTTTAAATCTTTATCGTAAGCATGAACAGTGGGTCCGAGATAGTTTTTGACAAAATCACGTTCTTCTTCTGCAGTGTAAATGCATGAATCCCATGTCTGAGTAGCGGCGGGTTCGTTTTGAACGCTGATTGCCCAAAAATCAATGCCACGCTTTCTCATTTCTTCAACATACTTCACGTAGTAATTTGCCCAGGGTTGCATAAATTGAGGGAGAAGTTTACCTCCAAAATTCATGTTGTTGTTGGACTTCATCCACGCAGGGGGTGACCATGGTGAAGCGAGGAGCAGCATTTCTTTTTGATACTTTTGTGCTTCCTTGATCATCGGAATGACCCATTTTTCTTCTCTTTTAATGTCAAATGTTTTTAATTCTTTGTCGTTTTCAGCGACATAGGTATAGTTTTCAAGAGAAAAGTCACAGGAATGAATGTGTGTTCTTCCCATGTTGTAACCAAGACCTTCTTCCGAAAAATAGGCTTTGGTAATCAAATCGCGTTTGTCTTTGGGCAGGTTATGGAATGTATACGCTGCCGATTCCGTGAACGCGCCACCGAATCCAATGTGTGTTTGATACTTCTTCGATGGATTGATGACCATCATTGGCTTCGTTGTATCATAAGACTTTGTAAATGTTTGTGCTTGCAGTGTTTGCCAGCGTTCGCCAGTTTCTTTGGCTGTACGAATCACTTGAATATTCATGGATTTCACCTCTCTCATATGATTTCAACCTATCTTTTTAAGATAGGAGAACGTTTTTTTTATTGAGTCTTTTTCGAACTGTTCTGACTCATGCATCCGAATATCAATTCGTCTTCTACCCTTTTTTAATACTGATTGGGCATAATGCCCTGTTCAACCAAGCGTTTGAAATCCCAATCTAAGTGACTGCTACGATCAATCTTGTAACTCCAGAAATACCAACCGTATGCATGTTCATATGTCCATAGCTGTAAGGAAGCCAGTGTGCGCTCAACAAGCACCTTTTCATAATCGTTTTTATGGTTGAGTTTATCATGAATGATACCCAGTGACCACTCACCGACAATGACTCTGACAAAGGATTCAAGTTCTAGAATCATTTGTTTGCGTGCTTCAATGACACCGATATGTCCAAAAAAGTCTTTACTTGTAATCTTGGGATCAAAACAGTGATACAAATGAATATCGAATGCGATGTTTTTAAATTTACCCGGCTTAAAGAAAGTTTTCCACGATGCATCATCCGGTCTGAATCCATCATGAAAAACAACCAAGGCATCTGTATGTTTTCGAATGGCCTTGTAACTCTTCAGATAAAACGTCTGAAGGGTCTTAAGAGGGATGGTCCAATGCGGTTCATTCAAGATTTCAATACCGAAAAAGGATGGGTAGTTTGCAAATGTAGTCGCAAGCATTTCGAGTTTTTCAACGGTTAGGTCAATGTTTTTTTGATCTTTATGCCATTCGAGCTGATTGACAATGCCACCATTGTCAAATCCATTCTGGCAACCTGGAGCTGTATGCAGGTCCAAAAGGACATGCATGTCAAATTCGGTTGCCCATTCCATGGCATGTCTAATCCATGGAAGAGAAGACTGATACGGTGTTTCACCCATCATCCACCATGGAATCGGAAGTCTTAAGTGACGAATCCCGATGGATTTTAAGTATTGAAAATCCTTTTTGGTGATGAACGTATTCCAATGTGCTTCAAGCGCACCTTTAGGATTTTCGTGATGGGTTGAAAAATAGGTTTCATCAACCCCCTGAAGTCCTTCGAATAGGTGTGGTTTCATCCAGAATTCTAAGACAAACCAACCACCCAGGTTGACACCTCTAATTTCTGCCATTGGATACTCCTTAAGCCAAATGCACGATAATCGTGTCGTAGACTTTGTTTCTAATGTGATATGCCAGTTCACCTTGAACCATATGGCTATCAACAATCACTTTCGATGATCCATTGATGAGTTCATATCGGATAGGTTTCACGTCTTGATAAGTGTGTTTTTGAGTTTGATTGATGATCGTGATCTTGATATGATTGAATAATCTGAACTTGACTTCATGATGTTCATCAAAGAAATCTAAAGGTAGAATCGGTTGAATCTGGAATGATAAAACATTGTTTTGGAATGTGAATAATTTCTTTCCTGTCATCATGAGGAACAGTAAGGTCATGGCTTCCGATGTTGTTCCTGTGAGACGGGCTACAAATCCTCTGCCATGATTGTTTGGATTCGGGTTATTAGAAGATGCGATGAATGATGCATTTTCAAGTAAACTTCTGCCATAGACTTCTGGATTCATGAAAGGTGGCATCGAGGTTCTCATATCATGCATGTATTCATCGTAAAGACCACTCTTCAAGATACCAATCAAATACTTATAACTCATGTGCATGAAATTGGCTTCACGCTCCAACCAGCCTTTGGTGAATGCTCTGGCTCTACCGATTTCAAGTGTTTCGTCATCGAGTGGGCAAGAGGTAATGTACATCTTCAGTTTCGTGTCATACATTTCAGTGGATTTCACACGGTCATATATCTGTTTCGCTTCGACAGGATCCTTGATCTGTTTCAGATAGGTTGCAGGTGCTTCAAGATAATGGGGAAGCATTCTGACACTCCACTTTGTCACATCCACACAGGGATACTTCGTTTCAGGATTTGTCTTACCATTTTCAACATAAGAAAGTGCATGGTATGAAAGGTAAGTGGGGAGTAATCCATTCCCAATTTCTTTAGCCTTATTTAAGCCTTTTTCAATGACTTTGAGCATCTTGGTAAGACCTTCGATGAGAAGGTTTGAATCTGCCTGACTGGTTTCTGAAGGCATGAAGAATCGCGTTTTCGCATCAAACCATTCGCGTGTATTCTGAAGGGCATCAAAACCAAGTGGTATTGAAACCATGGTTCGATTGAACAGTTCAACGATGATGTTTGGAACTTCAATGTGACGAATGTTCGAATCCTTTAAACCATGAATGATGAATTCAATCAAACGCTTCAAGGTCACTGTTTCAGTAACACCTGAACCGAAAATGGCAGGCAATCCGTTCATGGCATCATTCCATCCAGGTTTTTCTGAATCCATCATGACACCTATGAGTTCAGGATCAAGACTTGTGAATTTAATGAGGGCTAAATGAAGCAGCTTGGTTGCGAAATTGACTCTTACAACCTGATGTTGATCGTTTTTGTGAAAATTGGTTTGATTGACTTGGAGATGCGTCTTCTCTATTTTTTCTTGATCATGGTAGAGAGGTCCAAGTTGTCGGATTTCACCATGTTTTGTCTTCACATATTTCAGTGCTCTTGGGAAAACTGAGACATGTGACTGATAGAACCGATATCCTTGTTCAGTCAAAAGATCTTTCAACCGATCTGGATAAACATTTAAATATTGCTCAATTAAATCCATGTTGTACATCCAGTGGTCACTCCAGTAACCTGTCCCGTAAACCGATTGGATTTCTTGAACGGATTTTGAAAGAACACGTTTCAAAAAGTCATCTTTGGATACGGTTCAGGATAGATTGTTGTGATCAATCGAAGTCATGAGTTTCCCAGGTGTAAAGGGCTTTGTGATGATGTTTTGAACAACATCTTTCCCTTCATGGATTAGATTTAAAACATCCTGTAAATACGTTTGATCAAAGATCAGTTTACTGCCTTGAATGGTCAGTGGATTGTGTCCGTCAAGCTGAATCAAATCCATAAACTGACGAATGTTAAAGGTTGCTGCTTCGGGTACGAAGTAGACATCGTTACGACGGTTTTGATTGACATCTCGATAACTGCCATTGCCATGGGAAAAGTAGGCAGGCTCTACATAAAAGTTATTGTATTCGCGTTCCATGTCACCATGGATACGAGAAAAAATATGGTAAATAATCGGCTTTTCTTTTCCTTCAAAAACCAAAGGATATCCACCTCTCAGCATGTTATCCAAGAAACTTTGTTTCATGTATGCATCAAATAATGGATAAGCGGTATGAATCTCCATGGGTTCTGTGATCTCGGCTTCAACTGCTTTAGCTCTCATTTCAATGGTCTTGAAATAATCAAAGGATAAAGATGATTCTAAAAGATTGAGTGATTCTAGTGAATCTTTTTCACCATATAGGGTATAGAAGGTATAGCTTTCATTTAAAGTCAAGGTTTGAGCTGAAAAAGCTGACATCAATTGATTGACTGTCACTTGTTCTTTTCTCAGTAATGCTTTTAATGATTGGCTTTGAAAGACTTTCGGTTCCTTAAGTGATGTTTCATACCCAAAGACCAGATTCGGATCATAGATGACATCCAGTTTTTCATCGTTTTGATCGATGGAGATGTAGAAATGACCCGCTTCAACGCCTTCCACTTCGGCAGTGTCTTCCGTTGTGGATCTATTTTTCATGAATGGCATCTTGCGTTCTTGATTGAACACATCAAACCAAGCAACCGCAAGATTACTCATGTTTTTAATCATAAACTGGTTTGTACCATAAGGCCAAAGGGTTGCTAATCCATCCACAAACTCAATGGATAAAGGTGTCTTGGAGAGATTCTTGAGTGTGACCTTACGAATCAGTCCTGGATATGGTTCTCCTGTCACATTGAAATAACGGACTTCAATCGATAGGTTATCTTTCGTTTCTTCAATGGAGACAGCGTTCATTTCAATCTTCATCTGTCGCTGTGCTTCTTCATGGGATGCAAAAGGTTCATACGTCTTTCCATTGACTTTGATGAAGGTTCGAAAGCCATCGATTTCAGTACGGCGATATGCCATATTGGCAGGTGAAAAGTCAAGCATCGGATGATCTTTCGATTCAAGTCCGAAACTTGAAATCAGCTGACCACGATTCACATAGTACACCCACATCGGTATACCAAAGATACCTGCAACACCGGGTAAGAAGGATGCGAAGGGTTTGACGGTATCATATCCGTGAATAACAAATTGGTGGTCAGAATTGTATTCAAATCGTTTCATTGATGAGTCCTAGCCTTTCTGTAAGTTGGTAATAAACTCTGACTGATAGACTCTGACATAATCAATTTCCATACGTAGTGGGAATGCATTGTCATCGACTGTAGGTCCACCCCAATTGCCACCGATGGCAATGTTTAACAACAGATGGAATCGTTGATCGAATGGCCATTCATTAAATGAAGGGCAATCAATGTAAAGAGATGGTTTGAAACGGTAAACCTGAACATCATTCATGAAAAAGAGAACTTGATCCGGTAACCATTCAATGGCATACGTATTAAATTCAGTGGTTGCAGTGGGAATGATTCTTGATCCAGAGCGTTGTGTACCAATCGAGTGATTGTAAAACTTTGTATGAATGGACCCATGAACGACATTCAAATCTTTTCCAACATGCTCCATGATATCAATTTCACCCGAATTTGGCCATCCACCATAACGCCAATCGGTTGGAAGCATCCAAATGGCTGGCCATGTGCCAACACCAGCAGGTAGTTTTGCACTGACTTCGATTTTTCCATATTTCCAATCACCTTTGTTTTTGGAAATGACACGTGCTGAAGTGTAGTTTCTACCCGATAGTGCTTGAATTCTTGCTTCAATCACCATCTTGCCACCTTCGTTCCATGCGTTGGATCCATCACCGGTGTAGTATTGCAGTTCGTTATTACCCCAACCGCCGCCACCAACATCATATCCCCACTTGGAGCTATCCAGAGGACCGTCAGTTTCAAATTCGTCAGACCAGACGAGTTCATAATCATCAATCGCATCGATGTCGTAAGTATATCCTGCGCCTTTGCACAGTGAGTAGTCTGTCTCTTCGGGTTCTACGGTAGGTTCTTGTGTTTCACAGCCTAAAAGAACACCTGAAAATAAGATAAAAGTGAGTAAGATCCAAAATTTTTTCATGTTTATTCTCCTGTCATACCGGTACGTTCAATACCTTCGATGAATTTACGTTGAGCGACCAGATAAATTATGAACAGCGGAATCATGGATATGAACGTTGCTGCCATCTTATAAGCCTCATTGATTCTCGCTTCTCCTGCTTGACCTGGAATAGCGCCTGCAAGATCAGAGAATTGCGAATCGAATTGCGATAATCTTAAAACGATCAGTTGATTATTCGCACTGTAATACATGGTTGCTGAATAGATATCATTCCAGTTCCATACGAAAGAGAATAGGAATACCGTAATGATGATGGGAACAACCAACTTAACATAAATGTGCCAAAATACTTGGGGTGATGAAGCACCATCAATACGCGCTGCTTCATCTAAGGAAATTGGAATCATCTTGAAGAAGTTGTAGAAAATCAAGATGAGAATGGCAGAGTTAATGCCCTGACCAAACAATGTGAATGTGGATTGTGGCATCAGTGTCTGGAATAAAGTGGGTTTGAGCAAACCTTCTAGGAATGTACCACGTATTGAATTGTAAAATGGAATCCAAATGGAGTCTTGCAATCTCGAAATGATCATGATCCGTGGAATGGTGACCATGGGAAGTGGAATGACAAAGCTTAAGAGAACCATGACAAACCAAAACTTCTTGAACTTGAAATTGTAGCGCGCAAACGCGAACCCAGTCAACGATGCAATAATCGTTTGGACGACTGCAAGATACGTGATGTTTTTCAAGGATTTCCACAAGTTTCCACCATTTCTAAAAATACCTAAAATGGCTTGAAGGGGCGCTTCAGCAAAGTTTGCAAGTGATGGAGGAAGTAATCCCAAGACACGGTTCGCAACCACGTAGTTGGTTAAGTTCAACTGTGTTGGAATCCAGCCGACTTCTGGATTGACTAAGTCAATTTGAGTCAAGAAGGACATGGAGATCATTCGAAGCAAAGGATATAAGAAGATATAACTGACACCAATCAAAAGTGCGTAAACGATACCTTTGCCAATCCAACCTTCTGTTGCACTGTGGCCCATCAGTTTTTTCTTGAGTTTTTTCAAATCAAGCTTCGCTGTCATGTGGTGTCACCTCCTTCTTCTTGAAGATGGTCTTTGTTTGATTCCAAATGCGCTTCATACCATCCTTAAATGTTTCTTCGTTTTGACGCTTTTGCATTTTTTGCATCTTTTCCAAGTTTCTCTTTTGACGTTCCTTAAGTGATTCTTCATAAAGTTCAGTGTCTTTATCTCTGAGTAGGAAGAATGCAATACCGACGAACAAGAGTACGATGAATGAGTACACCAAGACGACTGCTGCAGCAAATCCGAGTCCGGATGCATAATTATCACGGATGGTATTGACGACAAACTGATAAATGGGGTTCACTTCAAAGATTGCGATTTGAACCACACTGAAGATAGCGACAACGAGTGCTGTGGACTTGATGTTGGGAATGGTAATCTTCCATAAGATCTGCCATGAATTGGCTCCATCAATTTGAGCAGCTTCGAAGAGTTGGCTATTGATTTTCTGCAAGCCATTCATGAACAAAATGATGGGAATCCCTGTAAACCATAAAATGAGTGTGAAGTTGTTGAAAATACTGGCGAGCATATCCGCTAAAAACGGCGAATAGTTTTCGATCATGCGGAAGATAATGATTTCACTGACATCGATCGTGGAAGTTGAATCTGCACTGATGAGTTGTGTCATGACCGGACCCGATAAGACGACCACGGGGAAGAAATAGATCATTCTGAATCCCGCACGGAATTTGATGTTTGTATTGAGTAACATCGATAAGATGAACGCTAGAATGATGATGGCTGGAACATAGGTGAGTTCAACCACGATGAAATCAATGATCAATGGATTAAATGTTGTATTTCGAAAGAATAAAACTTCGAAATTGGTCAGTCCAATGTACGTATTTGCCCATCCAGTGATGTTTTTAACAACACTATTGAGCGAAAGGAACATGGTGTATAAGAATGGATAGGCGACAAAAATGATGAAACCGATGAGCCAAGGCATTAGGAACAAATAAGCATTCAAGTTTGTGTTCTTTGAGAACACTGACTTTTGACGTTTTCTTTTCATGGTGTCCTCCTAATCCAGAACTCTATAGTTCAGCGGACTTACCGTACGTCCATCATAAACTTGAATTTCATCTGTGTAATTGATGACAATTTCTACGCCGTTGGCATACTGATTGACAATCACACCCGGTGCAACCACAAGTCGGTCAACCCACTGGCTTCCCAGTACAGATTCATAAGCACCATTCATCCGATTATACATGTGATGAATCATTTCTTCATAAAGGTTAAATTCTGTGGAGTAGAAATTTGAAGAGTTTGTTGAAATGAGTTCATAAGACGGGTCATGGGTCAAAATGAAGGATGGGTAAACATTATAATCGATCATTCTTAAAATATCGGTTTCTGTATAGAAACTGAAGTTTGCATACGTTGCATATACTTCCATTGAACCATTCAAGACTAGTTGTAGGAATGGGACAGTATCGGTTTGGATGAGGTATTGAGAGGTGAACATCGGAGATTGTAGATATCTTGACACTTGTGCCCATAGATACTGATTGGGGTTGATGGCATTGATGGCATACGTTTCTTTAAGGGTATCCAATGTGTTTTGATACAAATCAATCACACCATGAATATCGATTTCGTTTCTGCCATAATCACCATAAAGCTGGTTTGTCATCCCTGCATAGGTTAAACTTTGCATGCCGAGACTTCTTACACTCTTCTCATGAGATTTCATCCAGCTAGCGACCAAAGTCGGACGTGCAAAATACATATCTGAGACTGGACCCACTTCACGAATCAAATGTTCTCTGATGTACCATCCATTCAAATGCTTCGATGCATTACCAAGCAAACTCATTTGCTCCTCATAAATCGAGACATAGTCAAGTGCCAAGGATACATCGATGCCTAAATCATTCATGTTCTCGATGACACGTTCAAAATCACGTTTTGTTCCGATGGCATTGATCCAGTTCGGGCGATCTTTATCACCCAAAGTAATGCCACCTTTTTGATAACCATATAAACCGGAATTGATATTTTTGATACCACTCGTATGAAGTTTCGTTAAGATTTCATCGACTTGGTCGATGGTCGTGACAACAACGTCTCGGGTTCCAATCAAGTTATTCATGGCATCCGACATGATGAAATCCAAGCGAATGGGCATTTCTTCCGATTCGATTAAATTATCTTGTAAAATATCGTATTCGATTAAATGATCACGATACTTTTTCGCCATACCTACATAATCCGCAGGATAACCATCGGTTGATCCGTCACCTTGCAAGAAATCATATTTCAAGCGAATATCGTAATGGTTGCGTTCTTCAAAGAGTGTAGGATAACCTGCACCGGATTGATTGTAGATTTGCTGGTAAAGTTGGTTGTATGTAAAACGAGAATAGACATAATTGTAAGGTGTTCTATTGTTGTGTGGAGATGCGATGATTTCCATAAACTCAGCACCTTGTGTCGCATAAGCAACAAATGCAGCTTGACGGTTTCCATGGGCAACACCAAAGACCGGCATTGAAGGATCCTTCATGGGTACATAAGGGTTTTGATAACGATAATGGTAGGTGTTTGTGGATAAATCAGCTCCATAGACATCACCAATGTAAGTTGATAAAGATGTTGTGTTGTCTTGGAAACGCATCAAAGCACCACTGCCATCCGGTAAGAAAATGTAACCTGGAATGCGTGGTTTCGCAACAGCTGCGCTTGCACGAGGATAATCCATTTCAGCCATATCAAAGAAGAGTTGTTGGCCACCTGATGCGCCTAAGAATGGGCTGAAGATAAATGCAGCAATCTTATTGGTGTCATTTCCATTGATTTCATCATCTCGGACTTCATATTCAAGTCCATTGGATGTCAAATAAATGTGAACAGAAACCATGACATCGATCACATCAAAAGTGACATCCAAACGATAATGTGTATCGTCATTGTTCACCATCATGAGTGTTGATCTTACAGAATCTTCTGAAGCTGATGAGATGGTTTTAATACCGAGTGAAGTGTCATAATACTCCATCGATAAAAGCGAATTACCAATCCCTTCATACAGGGTATTCATACGATCTTCGAGTGGAACACAGGTTTCTAAAATCTCTGCTTCAGTAGCAACAGGATCGGTTCTTTCCAAAAGAGCGTCACAGTTATCACGAATCACACTATCGAATTCGATATCAAGACCTGTTTTCCAAGTATATCCATTCCTTGTGTCAAAAATTGCGAACACATCTCTTGAATCCCTAAAATAATACTTAAAGGGTCCAACAGCTTTCAAAAACTGCATGTCCGTGGGTTCACTGATGACATAAGTCACAGAATCGGGAGGTAATTTGGTGTCTTTGGATGATTCAATATAAGCAGCATCTAAAGTCATTGAGGATAGGAAGATGATCAAAAAGATCATCAGTTTCTTCTTATTGAGTAACATTTCGAATGACCTCCTTGATGATAGCTTCTAAGAATTGATAGAGTTGTTCCCACATCATGACGATGATGATGATCACTACAGCAAAGATTAAGCTGAATACAATCGTCATGAGGATACTCTTCACTGTCTGTCTTGCAGAATAATCGTGTGTTTCAATGATGCCTAAGAACAGGTTGATGAATGTCCAAAGCATGCCACCGCCCATAATGAACGTGAGGAAGAATGTTTCATTGTACGTGAGTACAAAGGATAACAAGGTTGTTGAGAGTAAGGCGACCATGAGGGGTCCTGTTGAATAGATGAACATCTTAAAGATTTGTTTGGGTCCTCCGATACCGTCATTGATTGAGGTATCTAAGTAGTTGCTGACAATCAATACGCCTGTGATGGCAAAGAATCCAAGGACGATGGAGGATAAGTCCATATCTTCAGCAGCAACAAATTGATAGATGAAACCTTTATTCACACTGTAATTGAGATAGAGAACGAACAATAACACATAGAGGATGATGGTGGAGGTCATCGTTCCCCGGTGACCCTTCTTAAGTTCATAGAAACTATCCACAGGATGTCTCATGACCCGAAAGACATAGAAGAGGTCTCTGACGATGGGAATGTCGAAGAATCTTCGAACAGGTGCTGTCCATAACGTGATCTTACCTGTTTTCTTGTCCACAAATTGGAGGACATTCGATAAAACAACATAAGCAACTAGGATGATGATGACTGCACCGAGTGCAGATTGTATACCGACATTTCGAACTTCCCAATACGCATCGGAATATCCAACGCGATTGCCTGCAAGTTCAAAGTGGTGCATCGCTTCTTCGTACTTTTCTTGTTGCAAGTAGCTTTTTGCGATGTTGTCATGTGCGATGACTGACATTTGGTTCAATTTGAGAACTTCATCCCAGATCACGACGGCTTCACTGTACTGTCTTGAATTGTAAAGATCAAGCGCTTGATATATTTTGGTTGCATAATCCGTTTGAACAAAGGATTGTAAGAAGTTCTTGGTATCATCGAGTGCCCAAATGTTTCCTTTGGAGTCCACAGCAACCGATGCAAGTTTCGAGAATAGACCAGAAATATCGACATTCAATTGTCCAGCAACAAGATTGGATGATCCGAAATTGAAAATGAAGTCTCCATCAGGGGTATAGACGAAGATGGTACCATTTTGCATGGCGGCATAAATGATGCCTTGTTCATCGACATAAATGTCTCGAGCATCATCATAACTGATGGTTCTGCTTTCAGCAAAAATATTCCCACCTTGGGTATTATGCTTCTTTATCGCATTGCGATAGGTACCCATGGTTGTGGTGTAGATCATTGAGTTTTTATCAATGAAAATATTCGAAAAGGTTTGAGGATCTCTGGTTGCAAAGTTTTCAAACTGTTCTTCTGTAAAGACGAGCTTGTAAATTTGTTGTACGAAAGACAATTGTACCTTGTTGGATGTGAAATAACCTAAGAATTCACCATCTAAAGATAACTGAATGATACCGTCTTTGACACCTTCACCATAAATGTAGATGTTACCGCGATTATCAACGACAACCTTGGATGGATTATAAGGTGTATCTGCAAACGATGGTGTCGTAGGTCTTCCAAATTTTTCCAGGAAGTTGCCATCTGTGTCGAACCAGAAGACAGCTTCTGCAGTGGTATCTGCAACATAAATGCCACGGTTTGAAACAAAGACACCTTTAGGTTTCGAAAATTCAGGATGTGTGATCTCTTTCACATAAAGATTGGTGATTGTATCATAAACTACGATGCGACGGTTATCTGAGTCTGCAATGTATAAGAGATCATTTTCGTCAAACATCATATCAAGTGGTGCCTTTAATCCAAGTGTTGTGATGGTGTTACCGGGTAAATACGCATCTTGCGTTCTAACATATCTGCCTTTGGCATTGAGTGTCATGGTGTATGAAGTCGCTGCTGAAGCTTCAACTTCAAGTGTTCTGACATTGAGAAGCATGAAGACCATCACGATGATGGAAAGCCATTTGAGTATTCTCATGGTAGCCTCCTACTTAATGCCTGCATGCGCCATGGTATTCATTACCCTGGACTGCATGAAGATAAAGATGATCAGATTCGGTAAGAACATGATCAAGCCTGCTGCTGCAGCCATACCGACACCTGCGAGGGCACTACCGGTATTGGCCAAAGCCAATGTGTTTAGGTAAAATGCAAATGACTTCATTGTCTCATCCTGAATGTAGAGTGAGGATGCTTCGACTGCACCCCATGTGCCTTGGAATGTCAAAATGGCAACTGTAGCAATCGCATTTTTTGTGAGTGGAATAATGATTTTAAAAACAATCTGCATATCGGTCGCACCATCGACACGTGCTGCTTCGATGATGGGATCCGGAATTTGGTCGATGAACTGCTTCATCAAAAAGACAGAAACCGGTACGGCAAGATAAGGCAGAATATGAACGAGAGGATTGTTATTCAAACCAATATTGACAATGATGAAATAGGTTGGAATAATGACCGCTGTTCTTACGAACATGAGGGCAATCTGGTTGATTCCAAAAATCGTCTTCTTCGCACGGAAGTTCTTCTTTGAAAGCACATATCCGGTGGTCACTGAAATCCAAATGGTCAGCGTAACCATCACGGTTGTGATGATGAGTGTATTGAAGAAATATCTTGAAAGTGGAACCCCTGTTGAAGTCGCAGTTCTAAAGAGTGTGATAAAGTTATCGAATGTTGGCTTTTGAACAAAGAATCTCGGTGGGAATAAGAACAGTTCATCCAATGGTTTAAAGGCTTGGTTAAAGATATAAACCACGGGTAATAACATGAATAGTCCGAGAGGAATCAAGAACAGATAAAATCCGATTTGAGACTTACTGAAATACGTTGGGTTGATTTTCGTTCCTTGTAAACTCATGGAAATCCCCCCTTAATCCTTATCCAAGAATAGCTTATAGGCTACCTTGGAAAAAACATAGATGATGATCAAAAGTACAACCGATAGTGCAGCAGCATATCCCATTTCATACCGGATAAATCCATAATCATCGATATGGTTCGTAATGAGTTGTGCCGCATATTGCGGTGTCGGGTTCGATCCAGATAGAGCAACACCGATGTAACCATTGGTGAATGTTGCAACAATCGCCATGACTGCACCGAATAACATTTGAGGTTTCATCATGGGAATCGTGACATACATGACTTCCTGGAATTTATTACGAATCCCTTCGATGTATGCTGCTTCATAAAGTTCATCATTGCCATTTAAGATACCAGCAAGCATCGCGAGGAAGCCGACTCCCATGGAACTCCATAATGCAACAATGATGACAATATTCATCAGATAGTCTGGAGAAACCAAAAATTGAATGGGGCGGTCAATCCAACCGTTGTCCAGTAAGAAAGCGTTAATATAACCCGATTCATCTCCAGAGAAAATTGTTCTCCAAACGACGGACATGAAGACACCACCGACCATCGAAGGTGTATAGATGGCAAGTGCCAAAATGGTTCTGGGTCCTCTTTGGATTTGTGCAAGCATCCAAGCGAGCAAGAAAGATAACATATATCCACCTGGACCTACGAGGAGTGCAAATTTGAGGGTATTGGGTAAGACATATTTTAAGAATACAGGATCTTGTGTGAAAATGTTGATGAAATTGAAGAGTCCACGATATTCTGGAAACTGAATGACGTTAAATGATGTCAGTGACAAATAAAACGCGATGGCAACCGGGAATGCGATGAATATCGAAAACAAGAGTGCATAAGGCAGTAGCATCAACATGACAGTTAGACCGTCTTTGATGCTCGCTTTACTTTTACTCTTCTTCTTCAGTTCAGATAAAGATAGCGTATTATCCATTGGCTGCCTCCTCAATTTGAGCTCTGACCCAATCAATGTCACGAATATTGTAAGGTACAATCGTATTACCATTCTGATCGAGGAATCCGAATTCAATCATCTTCTTACGGATTTCACGGTCTATGAGAATGGTATATCTGTCGACTGCGATTCCAGTTGGGACACCATCATAAACAGCTGAGTTCCAAACATCCGATAGTGAGCGTTCAAGCATGTATTGTCCTGGAGTTCTAGGAACGTCAACGAGCCATTCAATCTGTTCAAGAATGACATCTTTATCCTTTTCAGGGAATGGAGAGTTTCTAAAAGCATCGATGTTACCGGATAACCATGCATAGGTGGGCCCATATGTGGATTGTAAGTTGAAAGCAAAATTACTTTGTGTTTCTACTGACATCCACCATTTCAAGAATGACCATGATTCATTGGGTTGGGTGGTTGAACTTAGGATTAAACCTGAAGTACCGTTTGCAATGTAATGTCTGTTTTCAACGCCATCGGTTGTAACAGATGGATAAGCTGCAATTTCCCAAAGTCCAGCCAGTTCAGGTGCAGCATTCTTAATCAACTGGTACGTACCAAAATCAGCGATACCAATCGGAAGTGTTGCATAGCGGAACGAATTGTAGAATGATGGAACCTGTTCTGGTAATGAATAGTTTGTAAACAATTGATTCAAGAAAGTTAAGCCGCGAATGGCTTCAGGTGAATTGATATTGCTCTTGATGCCTGTTTCTGCATAAAGGCTTCCACCATTTTGATAGATGAAACCTGAAGTCTGATAGAACCACTTGATCGATACACCACCCGCAATTGGATGATAGAAATTCATTCCATACTGCTGCAGTTCGGGTAATATTTGAATGACTTCATCCCAAGTATCTGGAACGATGAAATTCAGTGCATCAAAGATATCTTTACGGTAGATAATGACATTAAAATCAAGTGTTTCTGGAAGTGCATATGCACCATCGTTTAAAATGTAGGGTACAAATGAACCCGGTGCAAATTGACCAGCCACTGTCCAGTAATCAGGGAAGGTTGCAAGGTCATACGCTGCACCACGAATCGCTAAGTCATAAGGCATGTAAGAGGCAAGGCCTAATGCGACATCGGGTTGTTGATTCGCTGCAGATGCCATGACAAGTTTATTCGGATCGGGCATGACAGATATTTTGACTTGAATGCCTGTGTCCTGTGTAAATGTCTGATCGGCCATCTTTTGCATCATGTCAACATAAGTGATCGGTCTATTGACCCAGACGTCAACAACATCAGCATCTTCCGTAAGTTTGTATTTATCGGAGGTAAAGGATGAGAAGAATGCACGCGAACTTGCAAAGAATTTGACGAAGACATTCGCATTTGCTCTCGGCAATTTGCTGCCATCGTTGAAGATCATTTGATTCAGATGTAAAGGTTGTTCCTTGACCATGGTCAAAGAATCGCCTAAATATTGGGCGATGGATCCAGTACCACCTGCGAGATCTTCTAAGTATAAAGGAATCCGGTCTGGTTTTTCAGCAACGACAGATAATTTGTAAAGTGCTTTTTGGATGTAGGATAACGTCGTTGATGCCGAGCCATTGGGCGCATAAGGAATTAAGAGCTCAATGGCTGATTTCAGCATCACTTCGTAAGCATCCAAGTAATCAACCGTTTCCGGAATATACTCTGTAAAACGCCAAGAACGTTCTTTATCCACTTCTTTACCCGTAATCTTACGGATATCGAGTGAGAACTTGTTGATATGATCGATCACGAGTTGCATGTACCGGAGTGCTTGCTCAACGGGTTCGCTTTCGACGCGTAGTGTGATCTGATGTGTACCTGGTGTCAGATAAAAGAGATAGGGTTCTCCTGCTTCATCCGATAACACTTCATAACGCCATCTTTGTGTTCCAGTTTCAGTGAACTCATAAGACTTTAAGGCATCAAAAGGAATGGAACCATCGATTTGAATCGATCTAAAAACAGAAAAGTCGTGTTTTGGATTTTGATAATGAAAGGCAATATGATAATTCCCAGAGGTGGGAACTTCGATTTCATAGGTAATGGATTGACCTGGAATATCCCATGATAAACCATCCATGATGTTCAGCTTCTTGTAAACTGCATCAAAAGGAGTCACGGTTGGATCATTTAAGGCTGTCAAATGGGCAAACGATGAGTTTTTCTCAACATATTCGGTTGCATTGATGACAATCGGATCTGATGCCATGGTATCGGGTTTACCACTGCGATAAGCTTCGTAAGTGGGAATCGAAACGGGTGCAACCAGTTTCAAATCACCAACCTTCACGGTTGTTGCAGTCGTATTTAAGATTTCAATGACATTCAAACCCTCTTCCAGTTCAAAAAGCAAGGGTAAAACAGATACATATGTATTATTGTAGAGTTTGACGGTGCGCCATCCTTCATCAACAAGTTGATTGGGAAGAACTTCATCGCCGTAACGATCCACTTGAAACGTTTTGGATTCATCACTCCAATTGAGAGGTAAATCAATGGTCTTTGCTTCATCATATGGATACTGTCCATTGATTTCAATTGAAATCGTCAAATTATTGAGCGTCTTGAATCCAATCAAGTATTCCAGTTCTACATGATAATATCCATCTTCAGGTACGGATACATGATAGATGGCAATGTCGTTTTTTTCAATGTCCAAGGATAATGAATCGATGTCGTCATCGTAGAGTGCTTCTGGATTCTGAAGCACAGCAACAACATCATCTAAGGTGTAATCGATGTGTGACTTGTGATCATTTAAATAGTCGACGAACGTATAACGTTCATTGGTCAAAGAACTGGACAGTTTTGAGAAAGCCGCCTGCCGTGTAGCATTCGATATTTCTCCATCTGGTTCATAATTATCATAATCATTCGTCAAAAAAATAATGCCAACGACGACAATCATGAGCGCGAGTATGCTGATTACAGTAATCTTAAAATTTCTCAAAATATCACCCTTCTTTGTATTTAATAAAAGTGAAGGCACCAAACAGGTGTCCGGTGCCTTCATTAAGTTGCTGATGGAATTAGCTAAAATCTGATTCTGTCTTTCCGTAGAATTCCATTAAACCTTCCTTGAGGCTTGCAGCCGCAAGTTCATATCTTTGGTTGAATGCTGTGTTCCAAGCGGGTAACTTAGATAATACGGTGTCTAACCATGCTGCGTCAGTTCTTCTTGGAGAAGTTGCTGCTGGGTCGCCAGTAATGACTGCTGGGTTCCACATGTTTGACCATTCGTATAGAATTGGAGACATTGTTCCTTCATTGTCATAATTCCATAGGTAAGCTTTATCGGATACGTCATGGACTTCTCCAGCTTCCCATAATCTTAAGACTTCTTGGAATCCTGGCATCTTCGCTGTATCAGCAAATCTTGCATGGATATCAATAGAATACCAAACTTCCATCTGTTCGTCGAACTTATCACCAGTGACCAATGGGAATGAGTCGTTCATTGCAGATTTTGGATTTTCACCATCCATGAAGTTTTGAGCTGCTCTTGCTTCCCAAGCTGCTGTATCACCGATCCAGAAGGATGCGAATGTATAAGCGATCTTGAGTTGTAAGGATTCGTCTTCAGTGTATTCAGGATTACCATCTAACATACCGAAATTGTAAACTGCAAGTGGGTCAAGTACGACACCAACTGTGTTACCTTGGTATGGAGTTGCAGGTCTTGGATAAATATCCCAACCTTCAGAGTGTACGGCACCCCAATGTCCTTCAGTTGGATTAGCGGCATCGCCCATCATCCAAGGATCGCCATCGTTAACGAGTAACTTGTTTTCCATGAAGAACTTGTGGCTCCACCACCAGTTTGCGTTCATGACTTCATCAGGAACTAAACCGAGGTCTCTTTGTGGCCAAATTGCAGATTCTGCCCATTCTGGAATGTATGCCAACAATGCTCTAACTTCATTGGAGTTCACATTGATGTAGCTGCCAGTTCCGCTGTATGCAGAAAGTTGTGCTGCAAGTGTAGTCGTACCTGTGAAAATGAAGCTAAATGGAGTGTCCATTGCGCCCCAGAAATTCACATTGTCTGCAGAAAGAACGAAATCAGTGTAATCGTCAAGATCCCAATCTGGATCTGGAACGTCGATGTTGTTCTGTTCAGCAAGTGCAGTGTTGATGTACACGCCCCATGGGAGTAGGTACTGTGGCAAGCCTGCTTGTACGCCATAGTAATTCATCATCTTCATGATTGCAGGGTTGAATGACTCATACAATGGGTCATTGGAGAATACTGATAAGTCTGCAACCAAACCGTTTGTTGTATCGGATACTAAGTCAGTGGATGCCCAAATGTCGGGATAATGACCATAAGTGTCCTTGAAGTTTTCACGTTCTTGTGTCCAGCTAACGCCACCATCGTTAGGTCCGCCAGATTTCGCATAAACGTTTATCTTCACATTGGGATACTTAGCATTGAACGCCTTAGCAACTGCATAAATAGTTGCTTGGTTTTGTCCGCCGACTTCAGCATCAGTGAGAGTCTTATTACCGATGTCTTCAATGTATGTGCCGTTTCCTGACCAAAGCATGACGGTAACGTCTCCGCTTACGCTTGTGTCAAGGGCTTCATACTTCTTGTTACAGCCTGCAATCGTAAGTGCGACTGCCATAACAAATAAAAGCACGAGATACTTCTTCATTTTTTCCTCCTATGTATATCTATGAGATTGGTTAATACCAACTCAATTATACCATTGCTTGAAAACGATTTCAACTAAAAAATCAAGAAAAAGAAATCGATTTCGTAAATCATGATAGCGTTTTATTTAGAATCTATCTGCTTTTTGAAAAAACCATGATTTCGAATGTGGTAACGGTTTTATATTTTCTATAAATTTGATTTCAAAACGAAACGAAACAATCCCTTTACTGTGCAGTTATCACGTAGGAAGTCACACTCATCGCTGGAATGCTTCCTTCAGTTTCCCGGCCATCGATGACTAAGTTGAAGGACATGAGACTTCTCGATTTATTATGGGCAACCAAGACGATTGAACCATCAGGATTCGTAAAAGCAGTGACTAAAAGGTTCGTTTGATTGGATTCTGCAAGGATTCTTTTAGCGCCTTGCTTGACAAATTTGGAGAAATGACCAATGAAATAATACTCTTCATTTCGGGTGTAAGAACCATCAGGATGTACAGTGATGACACCTCTGCAGTTCATGCATCCACCGTTGGTGGGTCCATCATTTTCATCGAGGGCCAAATTCCACATGAGAACACCTTTTGAGTAATGATTGATGGATCCGATGAAGACATTTTCTAGATTCCAGCTGAGATTTCCTGAAAAGTCTGTTGCCCATCTACCTCCAGAACATTCGGTAAACCAAATCCCTTTGTCTGGATAAAGATTATTCAACGTACTTTGAGCAGAAACATTGCCACCATAACAGTGGAATGCAGATCCGGCAACGTAAGGTGATGATGCTGGACTACCCACTACGGTCATGGGATACGTGGGCTGATCCCAGTTATGATCATAAGCCATGATCAATGTGTCAAGATTATTTGCTTGAAATTGCAATCCAAGCTTTTTCACAAAATTCACTTGATCCATCGCTGACATATACATCGTTGGATACGTATTGATTTGATGAAGCGGTTCATTTTGAGGGGTGACTGCATAAATTGGAAGTCCTTCTGCAGTATACCCTTGAATGAATTTGACAAAATATTTCGCATAAGCATCGAAATATTCTGTCTTCATGGATCCTCCATTCATCGATCCATTTTCTTTCATCCATGCAGGTGCAGACCATGGTGATCCCATCATCAGGAGTGATGGATTTTTAGTTTTTGCAAGTTTGAGCATGGGAATGACATATTGTTGATCACGTTCGAGAGAAAAGTGTTCCATCTCAAGATCGGTTTGACCCGGTTCAAGATCATTATAGGAATAATTCGATAATGCAAAATCGGATG
>JANJXB010000029.1 GCA_024709245.1 Acholeplasmataceae bacterium
AAGTTTTCAATATAAGATTCACGAAGTTCCAGAGGAATCGATATGGGTAGATAATTGCCAATCATCAGGAAATAATTGAGTACAAGTTTTGCCAAACGACCATTCGCATCCCCAAATGGAGGTATCTTTGCAATCGATGCATGTGCATAGGTTGCTTTTTCTAAGACAGTGCCTTCAAAGGAATCAATGTCTCTAAAAAATTTAGCCATACGATCATAAACTTTGACGTAATCTGGGGGTTGGTGTGATGCTCCAAAAATATTGATATTGACGTTTCGATAGACACCACCTTGAAAAATGCCTTCTACTAGAATTTCATGGATGTCTTTCATGGTTTCTTCTGAAAATGGCTTCTTTTGCTCAGCCAGTTCAATGACATACTGATACGCTTTTAAATGATTGAGTATTTCTTTTTGCTCTCTTTCTGAATATCCGAGCAGAGCCTTAGCCTGACTGAGTCGTTTGACGTCCTCATAAGGAATTCTATTTTGTCCCTGCATGCCAACAGCATCATATGTGTACATCAATGCAAACTTCTCTTTAACCTCTTCAAAACACTTTGGTTCACATTCCTTGAGTACATTTTCGAGATGCTGGCGCTCTACCTCTAAAAGTTCTTTCTCCATAGTATCAACTCTCCCATCTTTGAAATCATTATAACATAAAAGCGCTTCCTTAAACAAGCCATAAAAGAAAAACGCCAGCATGTGGCGTTAATCTTGTGTATAACGTCTTAAGAAGGATTTGGTACGTTCTTCCTTCGGATTTACGAGGATTTCTTCGGGGGTTCCAATCTCGGCAATGACCCCTTGATCCATAAAGACGATTCGGTCTGAAACTTCTTTTGCAAACTCCATTTCATGAGTCACAATCACCATGGTCATACCTTCATTGGCAAGATTTTTGATGACAGTAAGCACTTCTCCCACCATTTCTGGATCGAGTGCAGAAGTAGGTTCATCGAAGAGCATAATCCTTGGATTCATGGTCAATGCTCTGGCAATAGCAACTCTTTGTTTTTGTCCACCTGAGAGCTGATTGACATTGGCATGTTTGAACTCAAGCATACCGACTTTCGAAAGAAATGAGAGTGCTTTTTCTTCTGCTTCCTCTTTGGAGAGACCCAGCAAGCGGATGGGACCTAATGTGCAGTTCTCAAGTACGTTTTTATTGTTAAATAGATTAAAAGACTGAAAAACCATACCAATGTGCATTCTTAGCTGTTCAAGGTTGGTTTTTGGATCCATGAGATCAGCACCTAAGAAATAAATGTGACCGTCATCAGGCTCATTGAGTAGATTGAGACATCTAAGCAGTGTGGTTTTTCCTGATCCAGAAGAACCAATGATGGTGACTACTTCCTTCTCACTTACATCTAAATGGATACCGTTTAACACCAATTGGTTTCCGAATCTTTTATGAATGTTTCTAATTTCAAGGATATGTTCAGGCATTGGTCTTCACTCTCCTTAAAGGCTTCTTGTTTTCCAAAGCTGAAACAGCTTTTCCTGTCAGATATGTGAGCAGGAGATAGATGAGTGCTGCAATAAAGAATCCTTCAACAATTCTAAAATTGCTGGAGGTGGCAGACTGTGTCGCACGGAACAAATCAAATACACCGATGACTGAGAGTACAGCAGTATCTTTGAGATTCACGATAAATTCATTACCAATGGCTGGCAGTGAATTTTTGATGGCTTGTGGAAAGATGATGAGAAACATCGCTTGACTTCTCGAAAATCCTGTCGATCTTGCAGCTTCCATCTGACCTGGATCAATACCGTTAATCCCGCTTCGAATGACTTCAGCAATGTAGGCGGTGGTGTTTAAGGTAACTACCGTTAATCCAGCAACCAGCGGTGTCCAAAACGATAATCTCAAGGGGGCAATCCCGTAGTAAAAGATCATGGCTTGTACGATCATCGGTGTGCCACGAAATACTGTGATATAAATCGATGCGAATACATGACCTGCTTTTTTCAGCACTTTTGTCATGATTGAATCTCTTCTAGGGTCTATTTCTTGAGTTTTTAAGACAGTCAAAAACAATGAAAGGATAAATCCTCCCACGGTTCCGACGACTGAAAGTAAAAGTGTAATGAGTACACCCCTGATGAAAAATCCTGAATATTGCTCGATTAAGTAGAGGATGGTATTGAAAAACTCATCTTTTGGGGGTAGTGTTATGAATAAATCCATTATTCCTGAGGTTGTCTTTGCAGAGCATCTGCCATGATTTGATTACGTTCAGTTGTTGAAATGGTTGCCAGAGCAGCATTGATGGCTGCAAGAAGTAACTCATCTTCTTGTCTGAGAGCAACAGAAACGATGACATCTTCATCTGAAACGGTAAAACCATTGGTTCCCGTGAATTGAATGATTTTCAGTTGACTATTTGCTGCAACCATACCTTGAGCAACGGGGAGTTCAGCAATGAATGCATCTGCTGCATTCGAAGCAACAGCAGTACCTAACAGCCCATATGAATCGAGAGGTTCCAAATGATTCACAGAAGGAATCTGATCAATGAGACCATCTTGTAAAGTACCCAGTTGTGCAACCACTCTAGCGCCTGAAAAATCAGCCAATGATGTTGCATTGGCATACGCACCTGTGGTGCTCACAACCATGACTTGTTCAGATCGAAAATATTCATTCGAAAATGCAACGGTTTGTGCACGTTCTGCAGTTGGACTCATTCCAGCGATGATTAAATCAATTTCACCCGCAAGAAGTGCAGGAATCAATCCATCCCAATCCACTGCTTTAATCACCAATTCTAAACCTAATTCTTCAGCAATCATGGATGCCATGACCACATCAAATCCATCCACATAAACACCTGCTTGGCCATCTAAAGGCAATGCATATCTGCTGGATACAGGTGTTGACCAATTGAAGGGTGCATATGCTGCTTCAAGCCCTACAACGATTTCTGTTTCGGTATCCAAATCAAACTGATCATTTCCTGCACATGCGGAAATCGTTACTAAAGATACCAGTAAAACCAACAAAACGACAATTCTTTTCATTCTCTTTTCCTCTTTCTTTTGTTTTTTTAACAAAAAAAGCACCCAAGAGGACACTTCAAAATCAAAATTGATATTTTTCATTTGCTAGCGCCTCTACTTTCGTAGGAGTGTTATCGGTGTTTCCAGATAACCCCATGATTCATTCATGCCTGAATGCTCATTCGGCGATGGTTGCCTTTCCATTTTCTCTTCGTCTGCTGACTCAAAAATGTACTCATCTGCATCGCTACCTCTATGCTTATTCATTTGTACTCGTTTATTGTATCACATAAATCAACAATGTCAATCATTTGTACCCAAAAAATAGAAGGGGGACTCTTGTGGAGTCCCCATTACCTTTGAATTTAGACTTTACGTACGTTCGCCGCTTGTTGTCCGCGGTCGCCGTTCTTAACTTCGAATTCTACTTGGTCGCCTTCTGCCAATGTCTTGTAACCTTCTGCCTGAATTGCACTGAAGTGTACGAAGATGTCCTTACCCTCAGCTGAAGAGATAAAACCATATCCCTTGTCAGCGTCAAACCATTTTACTACGCCTTTCATTTTAATACTCCTTATAATTATAAACTTGGCACCTTGATGCCTAACTACATTATACACACATTGATATGTGATTACAAGTTAATGAAACAAATTTTTTATTTTATGCAAATTGACTCTGATAAAGCTCATGATAAAAGCCTTTTTTGTCCAAAAGCGCTTCATGTGTGCCTTGTTCAATGATATTTCCATCTTTGACAACCAAGATCAAATGCGCATTTTGAATGGTGGATAGTCGATGAGCAATTACAAATGTTGTTTTATTCTCCATCAAAGCAATCATCGCTTTTTGGATGAGGACTTCGGTGTGGGTATCGACATTTGATGTGGCTTCATCCAAAATCAGCATTTTTGTTTTCGATAACATGGCACGTGCGATGACTAAAAGTTGTTTTTGTCCTTTCGAGATGTTTAAGCCTTCATCTGTCAGCAGTGTGTCATATCCATTGGGTAAATGAATGATGAATGAGTGTATGCGTGCCTTTTTCGCCGCTTCTTCGACTTCTAATCTGCTGACATGACCATTTCCATACGCGATGTTTTCAAAAACTGTACCATGGAAAATCCATGTATCCTGTAAGACCATTGAGAATGCTTTTCTCAGACTCTTTCTTGAAAGTGACAGGGTATCGTGTTGATCCAGCATAATTTTTCCGCGGTTAACGTCGTAATACCGCATCAATAAGTTCACAAGTGTTGTCTTACCAGCACCCGTGGGTCCAACGATGGCAACTACTTTGCCTGGAGGTGCAATGAATGAAACATGATTGAGGACAGTCTGTTCTGGAACATACCCAAAGGACACATCCTCAAATCTGACTTCTCCTTTGACATCGGTATAGTCAATCGCATCTTTTACATCTTCAGGTTCATTTTCTTGATCAAGCACTCCAAAAACACGTTCTGCAGCTGCGAGTGCACTTTGAATATCTGCCATGATGTTTGACATCTGATTGATAGGACCCGAAAATCTTCGTGAATAAAGGGTAAAGCTTGTGAGATTACCGAGTGAGATATTGCCATAGAAATAGAGAATACCCCCAAAGACACCAACGAGTGCAACCGATAAGTTTGAGACAAAGTTCACTGAAGGACCTACTGAAGTCGAATAATATCCTGATTCATACGATGCTGTGGTTGCTTCTTCATTAATTTTATCAAATTTAGCAAGCACCGTTTCTTCTTGTACATAAGATTGGATGGTTCGTTGTCCCGTAATCATTTCTTCAGCAAAACCATTCATCTCTCCGAGTTTGGCATTGCGAATGCGATATTTCTTTTTCACGATTTTAGATAAAACGCGTGTAATCACGACTGAAATCGGAATGGTGACCACAAAGACAATGACAAGGATTGGTGACATGATGAGCATCATGACAAATGAGATGACAACTGTAATGATGCTTGTGAAAATACTGACCACATCGGTAGCCAGCGAAGTGTTGATGGTATCTATGTCATAACTCATTTTCGATATGATATCCCCAGTTTGGTTTTGATCAAAATAGCGAATCGAGACTTTATTCAGTTTGTCAAATAAATCTTTCCTCATTTTATAGACAACACTTTGAGAAATTCTCACCATGGCAAGTGACAACGTATAACTTAATAGAGAACTGATGAGATAAAAAACAATCATCAATCCTGCATAGAAAAAGACACGTTCGAAGTTAACACCATTTTCCATGGCTGAGATGGTACGCCCTGTGAGAAAAGGACCTATCAAGGATAAAACGTTACTGACGATCGTCAAGAAAATCGCCAGTGCGAGTTTAGTTTTGTAGAAATAGAGGTAACTCCATAATCTTTTTAAAACGTAGCCACGATTTTTAACCTTATCTGAACCATCGTTTCTTCCTCTACCTTGTTTACCCGCATACATCATTTGACCTCACCTCCCATCTGATAGAAAGCAATGTCTTGATACATTTGTGATGACTGAAGTAACTCATCATGTGTACCCGATGCAATAATTTCACCGTCATCAATGAGCAAAATCAAATCCGAATCCTTAAGACTGCTGATGCGTTGAGCGATGATGATCATGGTTGTCTCTTTAAACTCTTTTTTGAGTGCTTTTCGTAATTTCATGTCGGTCTGATAATCAAGTGCTGATGATGCATCATCAAAAATAAGGATATCAGGTTTTCCAGCAACAGCTCGGGCAATCAGTAAGCGTTGTTTCTGACCTCCCGATAAATTCATCCCTCTTTGAGCCATTTGATGATTCAATTCATTTTCTTTTTCGTAGATGAATTCGGCTTGTGCAATGCTCATGGCTGTGGTGATGTCATCATCGTCGATTGAATCACGGTTGAACTGAATATTGCCATAAATACTATCTGCAAAAATAATGTCATTTTGGAAAACGACACCAATACTGCTGCGTAATTCGTTTTGTTTTAGGTTTTTAATGTTTTCTCCATACAAAAGGATTTCGCCCTCATCAACATCATAAAATCGCATCAGCAAATTGATGATGGTTGTTTTTCCAGATCCTGTAGCGCCAATGATTCCTAATGTTTGACCTTGCTTGAGTTTGAAATTGATGTTTTTTAAATTACTTTCTTTCTGATTGTATGAAAATGATACATTCTTGAATTCAAGATGAGGTTTTTGAATGTTTTTCTCAATGGATTGTGTTCCATCTTTCATCTCTTCTTCCATGTTCAAGACTTCATCAATACGTTCTGCAGATGCTGTTGCACGAGATGATAAGACAAACACACGGGTTATGCTCATCATGGCATTCAAAATGATGGTGAAATAGGTCACAAATGCCATGATTTGTCCCTTTTCCGTCATGCCTTGATCGAGACGATATGCACCAAAAACCAAAACGATGACCAATCCAACGTTCATGACAGCATTCATCATGGGATTGATTTTTGCCATGGTCGTCGTTGCTTTAAGCTCTGCCCCTACCGTGAGTTGATTGGCTTCATCAAATTTTTCAATTTCATGGTCACTCATCGAAAGTGCCCTTACGACTCTTGCTCCAGTGATGTATTCTCTTAGTTTTCGAACCAGTCCGTCGACGTATACTTGCGTTTTCTTATAGAGTGGAATCCCTTTTTTGGATGAGTAATAGACAATTAAAAGAATGAGAGGTAACATTGCCACCATGACAAGGGTCAATACCGGATCTAAAAGGAGTGACATCAAGATGCCCCCAATGAGTAAAACTGGCGCACGAACGCCAAGACGTTGCATCGATGCAGTTGCATTATACATATTGTAGGTGTCTGTTGTCATTCTCGATATCAATGAAGGCCTTGTAAGGCGATCAACTTGATTCGCAGTCAGTCTTTCAATTTTTGAGAAGAGATCGTGTCTCAATGTCTTAACAGATAGTGCAGCAATCATTTCAGCCTTTCGATTGGCTGCAACGTTCAAATACAACCCCATAAAAGCGATGACAACCATGAATACACCTAAAAGATAGAGTCCAGTCAGGTCATTACTGGATGCATTTTGCAACTCTGGGATTTGAGTATCAATCATGTATGCAATCAGCCAAGGCAAAAATAAATCGGCGAGTGCACCCACTGATTTGAACGTCAGCGAGATGGTCAGCATTCGCCAATATGGCTTGACTAATCTTAAAATCATCTTCATAAAAAACACATCCTCTACATATAAAAATATATCACATAAGTGTTGTCTTTTACATCTTTTTTTTGTATAATGATTTTGCTGCCCTCATAGTTAAATGGTATAACGCAGCCATGGTAAGGCTGAATTGCAAGTTCGATTCTCGCTGAGGGCACCAGGATAAAAATGAAAGCGACTTTGATCAGTCGCTTTTTTGTTCGCTTGATGAAGCGATTTCTTCAAAATGAACATCCGTTTTGTATTCTACAAAAGGTAATTTTTGATGCTGTTCTTCCAAGAGTTCATAGGGGTCTGATACAGCTTCAAAGATCCAACTATTTCCTATATAAATGTTTTCAGTTTTGGATAGAAAAGAGGATTGATCTTCGAGATGAATGATGTGCATGGTTCGATATTTCAAGTAATTCTTCATTTTGATATCCAATTTGTCACTCGCACGTGACTGAATATCAAAGAACAATTGATACGCTCTTTCAACATCTTTGAGTTTATAAAAATAGGCACATAGTTCATAGGCTAAAAGGAGATGATGTTCATCTCTTAAGGATGGTTTTCTGGCATAATTCTTTATTTTTTCATGAAGTATCAAATCAATGTCTTGGCTTGATCGGATGATCGAATCGATGTAATGTGTCAATAAGATGACATGAAATAGATTTGAAGAAAGCTGGAGGTTTTTCAAAATTTCTTTTGTTTTGTCGATGAGATAATGACTCTGATTTTCTTCATAATTTAATGAGAACATAGCATATTGAATCACTTGTGCGAGGGCAAAAGGTTCATCTGTTTTCATTTTCCGAAATGCAATAAAATCACCATAAAAAGACTGTGCAGATAACTTAAATGTGTATATATAAAGAGATGATAGAATGATGGTGAAGAGTGTGAATAGTGCATAAAACCCAATCCAAACCGACGAATCAACCCAAAGAAGTGAAATGATGAAGGTGAGTCCTACCATCACCATGAAAAGAATGGTTACTATGGGTGCTGCAATCAGAGATTTCGAGAATATCTTCTTGATGGATTCATAGTCATCATCATGATCAATCAGCGGTAAATCTGGAATCACGAGTCCTCCACCTAAAACCCAAAGTTTGGGTTTAATGGTAAAATGCCATCCCTCCTTGTCTTTATAAAAGACAAAGATGGTCAAATAGAGTGCACGTATTGATATCCCTTGAACTAGAAATGCAAAAAAATGCCCCAGTTCATGGATCGTGAGTGTTACATAGAATGTCAAGATAAGTATGAATGGATAATGGATGAGTTTTAATTCTGAGAGTCCATCGGTAAGTTTGAACCAAATGCCTTGATAAACCATTGAAGTGTAGAGATAACCCATCAGAAAAGGTAAAATGATAAGAACGATAATCTTGTATTTTTTGATCATAAGTTTCACCTGATGAGTCTATTATACATGAAAAGAGTCGATTTTTCGAGGGTATCGTTTGTGCAGAGTTTGAGAACACTGGATTACGGCAAATTATACATAAAAAAGCCTCTTTTTTTATTGCCACTGCTTGACAACATGCGAAATATTTGTTATCATGAAAAAGCACGAAGACGTGGGCGTCGTATAATGGTTATTACACGTGCTTGCCAAGCATGAGATGGGGGTCCGATTCCCCTCGCCCGCTCCACTCAGTCATTCAATGCGTTTACTACGCATTTTTTATTTTTAATAATCGTATTTCTTTATATTGCTTACTTGTTTTTGATGTGCTATAATGCTCTCGTCGTCATTCTCCGAATCACTTAGAAATGAGTGGGGGACCCAGGTCATTGGGGTGAATCTTCATATGAAGAGGGGCAACTTGGATGTCCCAACCCGTCAGCTAACCTCATAGGAGTCAACCAAGCGTATCGGCAATCATCGCCATACGCTTTTATTGTTAGATTGACACACTTGAAAGGAATCATGTTCATGGATATTATCTTAAAATTATCACTCATTGTCATCGTAGGACTCATTTTCGGAAAGATTGCGAAAAAAATGAAATTGCCCTCTGTATCAGGCTACTTGATTGCAGGGCTTCTCTTAGGACCATCGCTTTTTGATTTCGTGAGTAAGGAAGAAGCTGAATCTTTAGAAATCATCAGTGAACTCACGTTATCATTCATCGCCTTTGGTATTGGTAGTGAATTTATGCTCAAAGATATCATTGCCATGGGTAAAAAAATAGCCATCATCACCCTTGCTGAAGTAGTAGGTGCAATTACTGTCGTATTTTCCGTGATGTACTTCATCTTCAATCAAGATTTTGCATTCGCCTTAGTCATTGCATCGATGTCCGCTGCAACTGCTCCAGCTGCAACCATCATGGTCATCCGTCAGTATCGAGCTTATGGTCCTGTAACCAAAACCATATTGCCTGTTGTTGCGCTTGATGATGTTTACGGAATCATGGCATTTGGTGTTGCAATCTCGATTGCAAAAATCGTATCTTCAGGTTCAGAGTTTTCAATCTTTGATATCGTTGGTATCCCCATCCTTGAAATTCTGGGTTCACTTGGAATTGGTTTGGTTGTCGGTATCATCTTATCTCTACTCACAAAGAAAACAGATCCGAAAGATGAACTACAAATTAAAACATTGATTGCAATCGGGCTTTCGGCAGGTCTTTCCATGTCTCTGGGTTTATCGCCACTTTTAGCTAATATCATGATGGGTGCAACACTTGCAAACTTAAGATCTTACTCCAATCGTTCATTTTCATCCATCAATGATTTCGTAGCAGTCTTCTATGTCCTCTTCTTCACACTCGCTGGCGCAAGTCTTGATTTATCGATTCTCTATACCGTTGGTATCGTTGGTGTGGGTTACATCATTGCTCGTGCTTCCGGTAAAATCCTGGGTGCCTATGTCGGTTCACTTTCCGTCAATGCAGAACCTACGGTTAAAAAATACTTGGGATTTGCTCTTCTACCTCAAGGTGGGATCTCTATTGGTTTATCTGTCATCGTCATGCAGCAACTTCCACAGTATTCGATTGAAATTACGACCATCATCATGGCAAGCGTCTTATTCTATGAAACCCTTGGACCTATCTTCGCTAAAATATCCATTCAAAAAGCTGGCGAAATCAACCAGCTTCCAGATTTAGAAGAAATGCTAGAACATTCTCATTAAATCGGATTGACAGTCGATATGACTGCCAATCTTTTTTTATTTTTTTGCAATCACCACATGATATGTTTTGTAAATCACATAACCGAGTAGACCGAGTCCAACGATTCGAATTACATAGTAAAAAATTGAATATCCATCGAGACCCTGATCGAGAAGAGCATCAAGCAATTCAAAAGGGAGTCCTATGAGTTGACAAATCAGAATTAGCATCGCAGCCAGCGGAACACCTGCAAAAAGGGCAATCAATGCAGGTATTGTTGCCAGTAACATGGTTGCAAGACTATATCTTGCATAAAGATAAATGGCGACAATCACGACCATGATGAGCACTTCAGTCACTTCGAACTTGAATGTTACTTTTGCATCCAGTACATAGGATAACGTGAGTAAAATGAGATAAAGTGAGATGATGCCTGCAATTAAGACATCCCATTCAGGTTTTGCAGTAAATGCACCTAATGAGAAGTTATAGGATAGCAAAGAACGAACCAATGCACCGATACCATTAGCGTAAAGCATCACAAGCAAAACGATGTGGCTTGCAATAAACTTCTTATTCAAATAGAGTAAGATGACAGCTGCCAAAATACAGGCTTGAACGACAAGGATTTGAAGTAAATCAAGCACTTCAATGATATCTAAAATGCTCATGACTAAAGAAAAGATGAGAATCACGAAAAAGATAATGTTTTGAATGTCTTGACTTACACGATGCTTGAACTGCTTGATGAATTGAATCATCCTAATCCCTTCTTTCATACTTTTATCTTTATTTTACACCTCAATGCATGATAAAAAAACACCTACTTCAGGTGTTTTTGTGAGAAATCGGGATACTGATGATGAAATTGAACCTTGACCATCAAGAAAGATTCGATTTCATTCAAAATTTGATAGAGTGATGCTCTAATTTCAAATTCCTCTCGTGTGGCTGGCAAAGGAGATTCTTTATATTTCCCCTGCAACTCTCCAAGCAGTTTCAATTGATGGATGGCTTTATTGTATATACCGACATGTTCAGTCATTTGAATGACATAATTTGAGATTTCCAGTGCTATCGGATGAATGCTTTTGATTTTGAGAGCATGGTTATACATGTGACGAATGTAGGCAGATTGTTCTTTTCTCATATGAAAATAGGCAAGATAACTATGATCATTTGAAAAAAGCAGGTCTTTATCGACCAACTCAACAATATCGATGGTCTTCGAAATCTTCCGGTCCAAAATGCTGTAATGTCGATAGTATTCTTCGCTATAACCAGGATCCTTAAGTAAGAGTCCGAGCATAAAAAGATGGTCTCGAATCATTTGATCGATCGATGAGATGTGTTCATTGAGTTCTTTTTCTGATGATGTCGGATATAAAATATTGAAAATGGATGCGATACCGATTGCGATGACTAGGATGAGTACTTCATTAAGTAATAGCTTCGCATCAAAAGTTCCTCTGGATAAAAGATGAGTCACTAACACCAAACCAGGAACAATGCCTTCTGATACCCTAAGCATCCACGAGGTATAGGCAAAGATGAATACGAAAATGCTGTAAACCAGGAAATCATATCCAAAACCTAAGAAAAACAGAGTTGCAAGTATCAAAGCAAATAGGGATCCTGATAATCTTCTTGCTGAGATGATGAGTGAATCTCGTTTGGTCAGATGAATGGATAAAATCGCAAGAACACCTGCAGTCAACCAATACTCCAAACCAAAAAAACGGGCAACGAGACTGGTGATCACACCCACTAAGCTCATCTTGATTGCAGTGTTGAGCAATCTCACGTTAGTTCCTCACTTTTTTGTCATGCTTTTGTATTGATCATGATAGAGTTTAATATCCGATAGACAAAATGGTTTTTCCTTCTTTTCAATACGTTCAATCAAAATCTGTTTCTGTTGGCTAATGATCTGTTGGATTTCATTCGAATAACACATCGACCCTAGATGAGTTTGATATTCTTTTTCGTCCAAGATGACGTATTTGCCATCTGGAAACACTTTGATATCGAGATCATAATCGATGTACTTGACAGCTTCACCATCGTATAAGTAGGGTGATGATAAATTACAATAGAAATAAACTCCATCTTTTTTGAGCATTCCAATGATGTTAAACCATAAATCGGTATAGAAATAGCAGATGGCTGGCTCTTTGGTGTGCCAGCTTCTGCCATCAGCCTCTATGACTTTTGTACGGTTGTTACCGGTCACTAGCATATGCTGATCTTGATAAAGAACCACGGTTTTTTTCCAAATACGGTGCAGCTTTTTGTTATGCTTGTAGCTGTGAATGGACACAGTCATACCCGTTGATAATTTCATAAAACCACCTCAGATGATGCCACCATTATAACATTTTTATCGCTGATGTTGAAGATTAAGACATGAATATCCTATTTTCAATTCAAAGTATGTTTACATCCTTTATAATGAAGTTAGGAGGACATACGATGGAACCTTTTCTTTTTCGAGATTCAAAATCATTTCGAGACTGGTTGATGAATCACTGCCGAACACATCCAGGGATATGGCTCGTCTTTGGTAAGGCAGAGGGACCCCAAACACTTTCACCTGATGAAGCGCTTCTTGAAGCGTTATGTTTTGGCTGGATTGATGGTCAAATCAAAAAGATAGATGAATTTCACTATATCAAATATTTCGCAGAACGCAGAGTGGGCAGTGTATGGTCAGTTCGAAATAAGAATTTCGTTGAAATGCTTGAAAAACAAGGAAGAATGACAGATTGGGGTAGAGAAAAGATTAATCTCGCAAAACAAAAAGGTCAATGGGACAATCCTTTAGAACCTATCACAATGGATCATGTGAGTCAATTCGTTGAAGCGATAGGGGACCACCCATTGGCTAAAAGTAACTTGCTCCAAATGTCTTCTTCAGTTCAAAAAACATATGCTGGGTATTATCTTTCAGCCAAACAAGAGTCAACAAGAATCAAGCGTATGCAGGATATCATTGAAAGATTGAATCGGAACCTCAAACCCATGGAATAATGTATACAAAAAAAAGTCATACTAAGGGATGACTTTTTTTAAAACTTCATCTGTTATTCACGTATGTTACAGTGATTCGGTATATGTTTTGAATTGATCCAATATGGATTGCCAACCCATCTTTTGAAGTTCAGGTGAATTCTCCATTTCAATATCAAATGTCACATCCACTTTGGTTTTTCCATGCTGAGAGGAAAAGAAAACATCCACTTTTCGATGATCTGCCATATGGTAACTCATTTGTTTCAATGAATCAATAACATCATATATACCTTCAAAATCAAATCCAGCTGACCCATCTTTTGCTTCCATTCGATATGAAAAAGATCCTCCAATCACGAAATGATTGGATGCATTGGGACAATGCCAAGTATCGGAAGCAAAATTCCAATGAATGACATGCTTAGGTTGATTGTAAGCATTCCAAACCGTTTCAACATCTTTATGAACAAGTGCACTGACCGTAATTTTCATTTTTTAACCTCTTGATTTGCCTAAAATAGTATCTCTATATTTATTTTATGCACTTTTTTCAAAAATGACTACCAAAACACATTCGAAATAATGATCATTTTTTATTCATGGTTGAGATATTGATGCACTGAGTCTCTCAAAATCTCAGCAAGTCCTTCACCATGTTGATCGTAATATGCTTTAAACCGATCATCTAGAACATACATATCAACAACCCCTAAGTGAGCTTGTTTTGAATATTGATTTCCCCATGCTGTTTGAATCCAGCTTTGATGAAGTCTTGCTACTTTCATTCTAAGCGATAAAACATCGTGTTTTTTGATTTCTTGAAGTGTTTCAATGATCTGTGTTGCTAGGTTTTGAAAAGAATGAAATTGTTCTTCTGTCATCTCTTTAAAAGCATTGATAGATGCCTTGTATGCTGATTCGCCCCAAGTATCAATGACTTCATCTTGATATAATTCATCATTTTTCTTCAAAATATCTTTTTTAAGTCCTTCAAATTTTTCCTGATTTGTCATGGTGATTTCTCCTTTAAGGGATTGAATCGTTCGATTGACATTATCAATTAACATCTTCTTCCGATTCATGTCTTCCTGCAGTGTCGATAAATGAGATTCTAAAATCCTTAACCTCTTTTCTGAATTTAAGTTTCTCATGAGTACTTTAATTTGATTCAGTTCCAATCCCATCTCTTTAAAAAAGAGTATTTGTTGAAGCTGATTGACATCTTCATCATGATAAACCCGATAATTACTTTCGGTTCTTTCATGAGGTGTCAGTAATCCAATTTGATCATAATAGCGCAATGTTCGAATGCTTATGCCTGCCAGCTTGGCAAGGTCTTTGGTTTGATAGTTCATGTGATCACCAGATATAGTATAAACCATGACGTTGCGTAAGTGTCAAGCGTGTTTTTAATTTTTATCTCTTGGTTCGGATTCATTCATTTTTTTTGATTATTCATACGATTGTCTATCAACGTGAGTAAGGGATGTTCACCGAATATAGACTCGAGAACTAATCAATGTTATAATAACCCCAAAGCATACCCATTGATACCGAATTCAATCAAGAAATCATAAGGGAGAATATCTATGAATGATCAAGCAAGTTCAATTCAAAAAAAAGCTTTTTTAAATGCAATCATTATCTTACTCGTTTTACTCATCTTGACTGGCATTTTGACTTATTTCATCCCAAGTGGGTCTTATGATTATGTACGGATTGATGGTATAGAAACCGTAGTCCCTGATTCTTTTCATTATACAGATCAAGAGCATTTGCCTTTCTATCGAATCTTCTCAGCACCCTTCGAAGTTCTTGCAAGTGATGGAAACACCATTGTAATTGCCATCATTTTATTTCTTTTAATC
>JANJXB010000033.1 GCA_024709245.1 Acholeplasmataceae bacterium
TCTCCCGTAATCACGGGATATGCAAGAATCGTGCCTTGAATCAAATCTGGATACAACTCAGAGAGATGACACGCAAAGTGACCACCAGCCGAAAACCCTAGGATGAAAATTCGATTGACTTCTTTCAATGCTGAAAGCTGAGTTAAAAACGCTTGACCCTCTTTTGCGAGATGAGGATGGATCAAAAGTGTTTCTCGGTAATGATAAATAGCTGTATGATAACCTTCTTTTTCATAGGTCAAGCAAACAGGGATTCCTTCTCTTTCCGATGTTCTTTGGTATCCTCCGCCAGGAAGAATTAAGATTAAATCTCTTCGATTTGAATCAATCAATCTCACTTCAACATAATTTTGACTACTCTGAAATAAGTTCATGAGGACTCCTATCCAAAAATGGTTGTGAATAAATTTCTTCCAAATTCAACGAGATTGATATCAAATAATCGTAAAAACAGTGCAAATGCTGCATATTTCACGAATCTTCCAGAGGCCACAGCAATTAAAAATCCTTTAATGTTTAATCGAACTGCACCTGCTGTATAGATGGCAAGTGTGAAAGGAAGCGGTGTAGACGCGAAGAAAAACATACCGATATTGCCATATTTCCTAAGCCTTTGATTGGATTTTTCAACATCCGTTTTCTTGACTTTTTGTGCGAATAATTTCGAAAGTTGCTTGGTGAATCGATATCCTACAAACGCAAATAATGTGTCTGAAAAAACAGCAAAACCTACTGCGAACACAACAAACCAGTTACTATAATTGGCTGTATCACCAAAGACTCTAAGCAATTCTATATCAAAAAATGAAACAGGTAAGACAAGTAGGGTTGCAACAGCGGATAAACTCATCCATCCAACGAGTCTTCTCATGAAAACCATAAATTCTGGAACGATGTTGTCAAAAATGGAGTTGGGAAAGATGACAACCATCATAAACAGGAAAATCAAAAAAGTCACTAAAAGTGGCTTATACAAGGATTCTTCTTTGATGGTGATGTGTTTTTCGTAATGCCTTTGGCTTGAATGCAAATATCTGTGTCTGAAAATTCGTCTAGGTTGATTATGGATTTGTCGTTTAATCATGGATTTCCCCCTGTAGTTCTACTCCTTATTATACGAAATTTTAACCTTTTCACAAATAAAAAACCACATGAAGTCATGTGATTGATGTGATACCTAACATTTGCTTAATGTACTTGATTGTGACAAACCACGGGACAACATAATATCCGTAGTCAATTTCAATGGGTTCAACACCGGAATCCACATCAATCACATGATAGACTTGATAAAACAATCCAATGTAACGCGTGGATTCATCCACTTCATTCAAAGGAACTTCCACACAAAAAAGTGGTGCTTGATTGCGTTCAGCTCGAAAATTATCAACGGAAAGCAATACAACCCAAGTCAACAAAGCAATCGATAAAAGGATGGCTAACTTCTTGTTCATGGTTTTCACCTAGAAATGTTTGGTGTGTAAAATTAAGTATAATACTTTTCAAAGTTCAAGTCAATGACTGGTGTATGATGGATGATCAGATCGCGATGCGTTTCAACATAACGTCGAGCAAACTCATCGTTTTTAACATCTGTGCTTCTGAAAAATACAATATACAAAACCATTTCTCTCAATTTTAAAAACTTAGAGATTTCCAAAAAGTCGTGTTTTGGAAGTCGATAAACTGATAGATACCCTTTCATGAAGTGTGTCATGAAGAAATCAGCTTTTGCTAATTTTTCAGTATCATCTGCTTTCATAAACACGATGTAATAAAAGAGTGCGATCGCAATATCGGATACAAAATGCATGTAGGCAGAATCATCAAAATCAAAGACGGTCAGTTCATGATTGGAAACAAAAAAGTTTCCCATGTGAATATCGGTATGGATGAGTCCGTAATTCAGATTGTTTTTGGGCAATCGATTGATTTCTTCAACGATTTCACGGAATCGTTCAAAAATGATCACATCATTGGCAGGTAAATATGATTTCGCATGAACGAGTAAGGGATCCTGATCCCAAATAAACCGTTTTTGAAGATGTGTTTCTGGAAAATACTGTGTGGTTAAAAGATGAAATTGTCCAATTGTTTTTCCATAATTGAATAGGAATTCTGGAGTAACATGTGCTCTTGTGGGGCGTTCTCCCTTGGCTTTTTGGTAACACGTCACAGTGAAAACAGATCCATCTTTGGCAAGAATGGGTTCAACCCACTGATTGTTTATCGATAAGACAGGTTTTGAGACAGGTGCACCATGATCGGATAGGTGTCTCACAAAATCCAGTTCTGATGAAATATCATGAATTGTTCGATGAGAAGTATGGGAAATTCTTAAAATATAGGATTGATTGTTTTTGGTGAACCCATAAATGAAATTTTCAAATCCACCGACTAGAAAAACATCTTTCTTTTCAACACCAAAACAATGCGCTGCACTTTCCAAAATGGCATCATCAAATAGCGTTTTGATCCATTGTTCCATCAAAAACACCTTCTTCTATGGAATCGATTAACCAAATTATAGCACAAAATCCCACTGTTTTGGCAATTTTCTGTTATATAATGGTCATGAGGTGCACTTGTGAAGAAAACCATCGTTGATATTGCCAAAGAACTGAATCTATCACCTGGAACGATTTCGAAAATCGTGAACGGAACCGGACGCATCAGTCCTGAAACCCGTGAACGTGTTTTGAAACACGTCGAATCGTCAGGGTATGTTGCAATGTCCAATGCACGTATATTGTCTGCAAAAAAGAGTTGGACGATTGGAGTCATTTATTCAGATATTTCATTGGTAGGATTTGAGCATCCCTTCTTTTCTCGGATTCTACAAGCTTTTAAACGTGAAGTTGAAAAACAAGGTTATGAGATCGTATTGATTGTCAGTAAGTTGGGGGATCATCAATTAACCTACCTAGAATGGTGCAAGAATAAAAAAGTTGATGGCGTTTTTATTGTCATGGGAAACATCAATAATCCAAACATTAAGGAAGTTGTTGCATCCGATTATCCTTGTGTCTCAGCCGATATCGTCATGCCTAACCTAACTTCTGTCATTTCAGATGACTATATGGGGATGACACTCGGGATTGATTATGCGATTTCACTAGGATTCAAACACATCGGTGTTATTACTGGTCCTTTATCGACGCGTTCATTCTACAATCGTTTGGAATTCTATCGAGAGATCATGGTAAAAAGAGGGATATCGTATGAAGAGTCTGATATCATTGTTGGTGATGGATATGGATTTGAAACCGGTGAACGCGCTGCAGAACACATCAGTAAAATGAACAACCGTCCTGAAATCTTTCTCGTTTTTTCAGATGTCATTGCGTTTGGAGTCATCAGAGGTCTAGAATCCAGAGGAATTAAAGTGCCTAATGACATCTCGATCGTCGGTTATGATGATATTGATTTTGCTAAACATTATATTCCTAAACTAACAACCATAAGACAAAGCACTTCAGAAATAGGAAGACAAAGTGCACTCAAATTACTCAGTGCCATTGAAATGAGAGAACCCAAAGATCAAGTGATTCATAAAATCCCTGTCGAATTGGTTGAGCGAGAAACAACACGTAAGAAAATATAGTCATTGATGTTGACAATGAGCATTATCCCTTATATAATGAATTTGTAAACGCATACATGGCATCAAAGGTATTCATCCGATGACAAAAATCATGAAACCTTTATTTTTTATTTAAATCAGGAAATCGTTTTCCCAAACGGTTGCCATGATCGGATTATTATTTTTTTTCAAATAAGGAAATCGTTTTCCCATATGAGAGAGGTACGTATGAAAAAGAAAGTTTTAATCGTCATTCTGTTGTTTTTTGCATTCTTTGCATTGGACTGGATGGGTGCAGGAAAAGCACTCTATGCAGCAGATGAGGAACATCCAAGAACCATCACTGAAACAAGCACGCATGTCTTGGGCAATGTGGATGAGCCTATTGATTTGACATCCATCAACGTGACAGGTACTTTTGGAGAAATCACACTGAATCAAGCAACACTTACCAGTACAAATCCTGCAGTCCTGATCACTGCAACCACAGTCACCATCAGTGAAAAAGGAACATTCCCTGTGAATTTTTCCTATCAGAGTACAAACTGGACACTCTATTTCTTCATCAAATTGGCATCTGAAACTGAATATATCATTTATGAAGAAGATTTCAGTTATGCAAGCGGCGCACTTCCAAATACCTTGCAACGCTTCAATAATCTCGGTGCAGCTGGTGGATCTGCAGCCATTGATAATGGCAGACTTCTTCTATCTGCGTACACCATCGTTTTATTTCCTTCATACCTTCAAGGTTTTACCAACTACATCATTGAAGCAGATATGCGTATGACTCAAGCAGCCAACGCATCACGCTGGACTTCTGTCATGTATCGCTATTCGACTGAGAATTATTTCCAAATGGCGATTCGCCAGGATGCAACAGCAACCAACGGTGTTGAATTTGCGAAACGTATCGCAGGAGGATG
>JANJXB010000039.1 GCA_024709245.1 Acholeplasmataceae bacterium
TTGTCATCTATGACCGAGATAAAGTATCGACAACGCACAGCGACCAGATTGAAGCATTCATCGAGCAAAATCAAATTGATATACTCTTACATTTTGCCATGGGTTCTTATGAGTGGACATCGATGCTTGCCACAATATGTAAAAAACGATCCATCACGTTTGTCTATATCAGTACGGTTTCCGTCTTTTCAAACAACAATCGAGGACCCCATTCCATCCATTCGATACCCGATGCAACTGATGAATACGGAGCGTACAAAAGAAAAAGTGAGCAGTTGGTCATCGAGAATTATCCTAAGGCTTATATCATCAGATTGGGTTGGCAAATTGGCAAAGGCCGTGGCAAAAATCAAATGATTGATTACCTCTATCAACAAATGGATCAACAAGGATTCATATCTGCATCCTCACTGTGGTATCCCTCTGTTTCATTCCTTGAGGATACAGCAAAAGCAGTTCATCAAATCATCACACAATTACCCCCCGATCTCTATCATGTGAATAGTAACGAGTCTTTTTCTTTCTATGAGATCGTCACACGCTTGAGAAGTATATATCCAGAGTTTATAGTTCGGGAAAATCACGAATTCAATGCCGATCACCGGATGATAGATGATCGAGTGCAGATCAATAAATTAAACAATATTTTACATCAACGGAAACACTAAAAAGAGAAAAAAGTTCGTGCAGTCACGAACTTTTTTGATGATCATCATTCTATCAAAACTTATAAACACCTTGATGATTCCATAATCCCCAATAAGCCCCGTATTCGCCTTCTTCATCTGTTTTCCAGGATTCATCAAATGATGAGAAATAGAATACCTTGATGTTATTCGAATTCGCCCATTGATATGTATCAATGAAATAGCGTGCTGCATGTTCAAAAGAGGGTTTAGCATCTCCATAAGCTTCACCTTTGGTAGGCCAGCCTGTTTCACTGATGATGACTTCTTTATCCTGAGCAACCTTTTTGACGAATGCATACATTTCTTTCATGTAACTGACTGCATGCTCTAAATCGCAGCGTTCCCAGAAAGGATAACAGTTTGCGAAGACAACATCACAATATTCAAGTAAACGAGGTTCATTGACGAATGTATAATAGGCATCCACATATCCGACCGGAACATGAGGAACTGCTTCTTTAAAACGCTTGAGATAACCCAGTAACACTTCAAGTTCGATATCTTCACGAAGCATCACTTCATTGCCGATTGCAACCAAATCAGCATGTCCTTCTTTAGCAATACGAATCACGTTATCAAGTTCAGCTTCATTCATTTCTAAATCATCACCAATCCATGCACCTACTAAAGTCTTTAATCCATGTTTTTTAGCAATCGGCGCGATGGCTTCGTTTCCGAGTGTACATGAGAATGTACGAATCCACTTCACATAAGGTTTGATGATGGAGAGTCTCGATTCTATTTGTTCAGGAGTGATCCAATCGAACTGTGCAGGATTCTGTTCACCGATATAAGGACTGAAACTGATGCCGTGAATTTGACTGTTCAATAGACTTGATACTTGACTTTTCAACTGGAGAACGGACATGTTTTTCGATTGTGATGGTGAAAGTTTTGCTCGATCGACATTTAAGTATTTGATTTTGACTTGACTGGACATTGAATACCTCCATAAACTCTATTTATGTCTATTATAACACGACAATATCATTGACAAATCAAGATGATTCATGTAAAGTATAAGTGCGAATATGGCCAGAATCGTGCTGACGTCCACTAGGCCATTTTTGTTTGTAAAGGGGTTTTAACATGATTACTGTTTCAGGCTTAAGTTTGATCTTCTCGGATAAGAAAATATTCGAAGATGTCAATCTCAAATTTTTACCAGGGAATTGCTACGGTGTGATTGGTGCCAATGGTGCCGGTAAATCCACATTTTTAAAATTACTCTCAGGAGAAAAGGAATCAACATCCGGTACTGTCATCATTGAGAAGAATAAGAGACTTGCTTTTTTGAGTCAAAATCAAAACGCATTTGATCATCTGACTGTGCTTGAAACAGTCATTATTGGACATAAAGAGTTGTTTGATATCATGCAAGCCAAAGAAGTCATTTATCAAAAGGAAACGATTACGGATCAAGAAGGTTATGAACTTTCCAATCTTGAAGCTCAGTTTGCTGAATTAAACGGCTGGAATGCTGAATCGGATGCAGAAATATTACTCAATGGACTCAATGTACCTGCTTCCGAGTTTAATAAGAAGATGAGTGACATTTTACCGAAATATAAAGTCAAGGCATTACTTGCCCAAGCATTATTTGGAAATCCAGATATCCTGTTACTCGATGAACCCACCAATAACCTTGATTTTGAAGCGATTGCTTGGCTTGAAAACTTCTTAGTCAATTATGACAATACAGTGATTACAGTATCCCATGATCGTCACTTCTTAAATAATGTGTGTACACACATGGTGGATATCGATTACTTCCAGGCAAAACTTTATCCTGGAAACTATGATTTCTGGATGGAATCCTCACAACTCATTCAACGATTGATGGCAGATAAGAATAAGAAAAAAGAAGAGCGCATTCAAGAATTGAAAGCATTCATTGCGCGTTTCTCTGCGAACCTTTCCAAATCATCTCAAGCCACTTCAAGAAAGAAGTCGCTTGAAAAGATTCAACTCGATGAAATCATTCCTTCATTGAGAAAGTATCCATTCATTGGATTTGAAATCGATAAGCAATTGGGTAAAGATGTATTAGAAGTCAAAGATTTAAGTGTTTCACTTGAGGGAAAGAAGTTATTTGAAAATGTTTCTTTTACCATGAGCAGAGGCGATAAAGTTGCACTACTCGGTGAAAATGATTTAGCAAAATCTGCACTTTTAAAGATTCTTGCTGGGGAATTAGAACCCGATACAGGAACCATCAAATGGGGTCAAACGGTTACAAAATCATATTTTCCAAGTGATAATGATGCTTATTTTTTAGGTAAAGATCAGAATTTGATTGACTGGTTAAGACAATATTCAAAGGAACCTGCAGAATCATACATCAGAGGATTCCTCGGACGCATGCTATTCAGTGGTGATCAAGCACTCAAAGCGGTGAAGTATTTATCAGGGGGAGAAAAGATGCGCTGCATGTATTCTAAACTGATGTTGTCACAAGCCAATACACTCTTGATTGACTCTCCGACAATTCATTTAGATCTAGAGGCAATCCAAGCAGTCAATAAAGGGTTTGAAGAATATAAAGGCTCACTCATTGTTGCATCCCATGACCACAACTTACTTCAATCCGTATGTAATAAAGTTGTTGAAATTGGTGAATTGGGTTCTTATAGTTATGAAGGAACATTTGATGACTATATTGAAAATCAGGATATCAAAAAGAGAAGACGCCAGCTCTATAGTGCCTAGCATCATCAAAGAAAACAAGTACTTCATTCAATTTTATGTTGAGTGAAGTACTTTTGTTTTACCTTCATTTTTTGATGTTGTTGTAAGCCGATTTACGTGCCTGTTTGTTTCATGTGTTATATAATAATGGAGTTCACATCATATACTTCATGTCAGTCAAGGAGATTACAATGGACCATTGGAAAAAATTAGTCGCTACATTTATGATCAGTCAAACCGTATCCTTGCTCGGGTCGATGTTGGTCATGTATTCTATATTTTGGTATGTTACTTTAAGCACACAGTCTGGATTGATGATGACCATCATGGTGATGTGTTCATTTGTTCCTGCAATCATCATCTCACCCTTTGCAGGCGTGTGGGCAGATCGTCTCAATCGAAAGAAACTCATGATCGCTGCAGATTTAGTGATTGCTGCTGTGACATTCATGATGGCTATTCTTTTCTTCATCGGCGTTAAAGAATTATGGATTGTTTTTGTGATTTCAGTCATTCGAGCATTCGGACAATCCGTTCATCAACCTGCAGTTTCTGCTGTATATCCCCAAATTGTACCTAAAGATCAACTGGTTCGAATACAAGGTATTTCACAAGGTATTCAATCGACATCGATGATCATCATGCCGCTGTTGGCAGGCTTATTGCTTGCTACAACATCGATTGAGTGGATATTCTTCATCGATGTCGCAACCGCAATCATCGCTGTAGCGATTCTGGTTTTCTATGTCAAATTACCGAAACATCAAAGTGAGCTCAACCAAGAAGAGATACATTATTTTAAAGACATTAAAAATGGAATTCGTTATGCTTTTTCACACCCATTGATTATGAATATATTGGTCTTCGGATTCTTATTTATGATTGTAGTTGCCGCACCTTCGTTTCTTACCTATCTTCAAGTTGCACGAGTCTTTGGGCCTGAAGCATGGCGATTATCTGTTCTTGAAGCTGTTTTTGGTACAGGTATGCTTCTTGGATCTGTTGTGATTGCAATCTGGGGAGGGTTTAAAAATAGACTTATCACATATTTTTTAGCCTACATTGCCATTGGAATAGGAACCATGGGCTTAGGTATTCCGTTTAACTTTTGGGTGTATATTGGATTTTGGGCATTTGTCGGATTCTTTATTGCACTGAGTAGTCCGTTACTGGTTGCACTGATTCAAGAAAAAGTGGATCCACTTTACATTGGACGTATTTTTTCAGTATTCGGGCTCATACATACCATCAGTCTACCCTTAGGCATGCTTGTATTTGGGCCATTATCTGACGTGATGAATGTCTCAGACATCATATTTTTCAGCGGTGTCATCATGGTTGTTTTAGCTGTTTCTGTGTTATTCAAAAAATCACTCATTAAAGAAGGAATTAAAATCGAAAAACCTGTTACGATGAATGAAGAGCCTGTAAACGCATAGTAACATTCGTATAAGAGATCATGAGCCAATTAAAAAGACTAATCGGAGAAAGTATTTGATTAAAACGGACAATAAAATAAAAAGAGTAGAGTTATGTATTTTCATAGCTCTATTTTTATTATATAAAGGAATTGAGAGGAGGTTTTTGAATGGAACGCAAAACAATAAAGCATCGCCAGTACACAATTGAAGAAAAAAACGAAATTATCGAAATGTATTTGAATGGTCAAACCGCAGGACAAAAAACAATAGCAAAGAATTTAGGTGTAGATCCAAGCGTCGTCAAGCGATGGGTTGATCAGTATCAAGAATTTGGAACAACCGTCGACAGGCGAGGGAAAGCGAGCAAGAAGGATAACCCAAATATCGGACGACCTAAGAAAACAATAAGGTTAGAGGATATGTCAAAAGAGGAACTGATTGAGCATATCAAAATGATTGAAGACATAAAAAAAGTGGCGGCTTACTTAAAACAGCAAAGGAAAAATACCAAGTGATTCATCAATTGAAAGATCGATACACTATCCAGAAGTTATGCTTCGTACTAAAGTGTTCACGAAGCGGTTATTATGACTGGATAGCCTTAGGTAAGCCGGCATATAAAGCATTTGATGAATCACTGAATAAACTCATCTTTGAACGCTATGAAGCGGATAAAAGGCAAGGCATTACAAGGCTTAAAATGAACCTAAAGAAAATACACGGTTTAATCCTGACCAAGGCCACCGTGTATCGTTACATGAGACTGAATGGTATTCAGTCCATCATTCGGAAGAAAAGACATCCATGGGGAACAAAGCCACACCATCAGATACCTAACCTTCTCAAGAGAGATTTTACCACAAAAAAACCAAATGAGAAATGGAGTATTGATGTGAGCTACCTCTTCACAGAACATAGAATTCTCTATCTGTGTGCAATCAAAGATCTCCATGATAAAAGTATTATTAGCTATAGAATCTCAAGGTTCAATAACAATCCACTAGTCCTTGAGACTTTCAAGGCAGCAGTTCAGCGTGTTCCATTGAAGTATCGGAAGAACCTTATACTTCATTCTGACCAAGGAAGTCAATTCACGACACTGCTTTACGCAAACTTACTTGAAGAACACCATGTGCGTCATAGTGTATCTTATAGAGGAAGCTGTGTGGATAACGCACCGATTGAATCCTGGTTTAGTGCACTCAAAACTGAAAGTATCTATTTGAAAGACAAATTATCTGAAGATGAAATGATAGCCCTTGTAGATCAGTATGTAAAGTATTACAATGAAGAAAGATTACAAGAAAAAATAAAAGAGCTCACTCCAATTGATTATCGGAGACAAGCTCTATCTACTCTTTTTTAATAACTGTCCGTTTTTAACGAATTAACTCCTAAGGTGTTTTTTCTTTACTTTGTACTTCAAACTGAACATAGAAGTATATAATAGAAGTGTAAGAAGGTGAAAAAATGAAGAAAAATGATTGGATTTTTTCAGGCATTGTTGGAACACTACTGATCATCATGGTTTTATCAAACATCTATTTGCTTACTTTGTTTCTTGGGTTAAAAATCTTGTACATCTTCATCTATGTTGCTGGCATGGCTGTCATCTTACTCACCATGACTCATTATAGTGTTCATCAGATGGGTAACCATGAAGTCATCAAATCCAACTGGATTAAGAATCACTTGATCTTTTGGATGATGACCGATATCCATACCCTCATCATGATTGCCCGTTATGTCTTTCCAAAAGAGAGACAAGGTGGTTATTTTCCAGAATTGCTTTATGTCATCCATTTGCTCATCATAATCCCTGTTTATTTTTCATATCGTAGCCATTTCTATAAAAAATACGAAGTGGGCATCAGTTTTTGTCTGCATGCTCTCATCTATACTATACTTTCATACAATTTCATTCAATTTATCATTCAAACCATGCAATAAAAAAAGCACCGAAGTGCTTAGCTAAAAAATGCATATATCATGGGAATCCATTTATAAATGAAGATGGCAATCCAACCAAGAATCACTCCCACAAACGGAAAGATTGCATCCTTGGGTCTATCACTTCGAAAAAGAATCCATACAACAAACCCAAAAAGTGGAAATCCAAAACTGAATATGAAAGAAGCAATGATGATGGCATAGTGTTTGAATGGACTTTCGGTCGCTTTGGCATCATTTTTGTGTTGATAAAGTTCATGAAATACTGTTTTTCTGACTTCATCCGTATGTATTTGATTCGTGAGTATTGATTTATCTTGCATCATATCGCCTTCCCTACGTTTTCATTATACATGAAACCAGTCTAACTGTACAGCCAAGCATTGGATGATATAAAAAAGATATGCGGTTTGCATATCTATTTTTTCGCTTGAACAGCCTTATAACCGAGTCGAGCCACTTGATTGATGATGATTTGATCATTGACTTCAGCTTCATCAAAAGTCACATGGACCTTACTATCGGTCAAGTGAACCTCTACCTCTGTAACACCTTTGGTTTTCTTCAGCAATTTTTGAATTCCCATTGAGCAACTGACACAATGCATCCCTAAAACATCATACTCTACTGTTTTCATAAAATCACACTCCATTTCAATGCTATTGTCTTCTTTTGACCCTCGAAAGTCAAATCATTTGCCTAAACCAAAGATGGTATGAAAACAGACCTACGACCGATTAAAAACACTAAAAATATCGTATAATTGAGATAAGGTTCAAGGAGGGTATATGAAGAAGACCATCTATGTCATCATATTGTTATTTTTCATACAAGGTATTGTTCATAACATGGGACATCCCATTACTCCAGCATTTGTTCGTTCTTTGGACATCCCAGATTACATGTTTGGCATTTATTTCTCTGCCATGTCACTCGGATTGATGTTTGGAGCACCCCTCTGGGGTATTTTAGGTGATCGTGGAAATCAAAAATTTTACATTATTCTTGGACTGATGTTTTATACCATAGGCCAGTTCTTTTTTGGATATAGTGGGAATGCAACCTGGATGGTTGTTGCTCGTCTTTTTTCCGGTTTTGGAGTCGTAAGTGCGACCACTTTATTCACTGCACGATTGATTGAAGTCACTTCAAAGAAAGATCGTGCACGCTATTTTGCCTATGTCGCTGCATCTTCAACCCTCGGAGGATCCATCGGCTACTGGTTTGGGGGATTCATCACGACCAATCTTAAAATGATTCAGTTTTTAGGCACAGACGATTTCAGAAAAGTTTTCTTGATACAACCTGTGTTAAATATTGTTTTTGTTGTGATGATTATGCTTCTCTTTGATGAATCTAAAGCACCAGTTAAATCATCTGCACAGATTACAATTCTTCAAGGATTTAAAGAGATTACCAAAATTGATAAAAGTTTGTTGGTATTTATGTTATCGATGACATTCATGACCATAGGAGCTACCAACTTAAGCAAGTTCATTGACATTTATTTCTTTGATTTAAACTATACATCACAAGATTTAGGCACATTCGTGATGGCAACCGGTATCGTGAGTTTGCTTGCAAGTATCTTCATTGTTCCTTTTGCAGCCAGAGTGAAAAAACAAATATTATTCATCTCGATCATGCACATCATTGCTGCTGGCATCGTTTTTCTAGTCTTTCGATCGAATCAGTTCATCATTGCAATCTACACCATTTACATGGTTTATGTTGTTTTTAGAACAATCTACGTACCTCTTGAACAGAGCTATATAGCGACATTTGCAAAAGAAGGTCAGTATGGTGGCATGATGGGTCTGAGACAATCGTTTGTTTCGATAGGTATGGTCATCGGTCCAGTGGTCGGTGGATTACTGTATAACATCGCACCGATTGTTCAATTTGATTTCAATGCCATCATGTTTCTATTAGGTGTCGTTTTGCTTGGCATTTCTTATCTAATCAAACCCAAGCGAGGTAACGAAGATGCAGTTTAAATCGGCTTCATTATTTGAACTTGATCAAGTGATTGGGCTTTCCATAGAAACATTCAAGCCCAACATGAAAGAGCAATTCAGGTTGCTTTTTTCTAGCGATAATCTTCAACACATGATGATCGCCAAGGATGGCGATAAAGTAGTCTCTGAAGTCAATTATTACCCTTCAAGGATAGTGATACCGCATGCTCATTTTAAAGTAGCATCGATTGGAAGTGTATGCACAGCCATCGATTACCGAGGACAAAAACTGGCTTCCAAACTTCTTTTAATGGCAGAAGAGAAGATGCTCGAAGAAAAAATCAGTTTAATCATCATTTCAGGTGATTTGGGCATCTATGAACGCTTTGGAGCACGAGATGTCGGTCACATGCATCAATTCGTTACAGAAGCCAAGAAACCTGTTGATCATCCTTCCTATACATGGAGACACTTCGAACAAAAAGATCTTCAACTGATGTATGATCTTTATCAAAAAGAAGACATCAGATTCGAACGTTCTTTTCCAGAATTTGAAGCATTGTTATGGGGACAGACTTACCCCGACACATACTGCACTTATCCTATCTATATTTTAATGAAGGATAGTGTTCCGGTTGGGTATATGATATTGTCAGTGTATGTTGAAGACGACTTGATGAAGATCAAGGAATTTGCTGGAAATCGTGATGCATGTATCCAAATGATTCCTGATTTTCTTAAGGTACATCACAAGTCTAAAATCATTTGGGTTGTATCGCCATCAGATCCAATCCATTCGAAATGCGATGAAAAATTTCATATCATCACACAGCGTGCGACACTTAAAATCATTCATTTAGGTTATTTTTTTAGTTCAATCGAGCCATACATTCAACATCTTTATCAACCCTTTCAAATCATTGAATCCTCTCAAGATCGAATCGTATTATCCATTAAGGGTAGAAGAATCCAACTGAATCAGGAACAAGCTCTCAAGATGGTTTTCAATGGTAAAACACATCTGAGAAACAAGGAAGTTCTCCATTTTGTAAAGACATGTTTTCCAATTCCTATGCCTTGGACACACAATTTGAATTACCAATAACTCAATAAGACCTTTCGATTGAACAATACCTTAACATTGATTATAATCATAGTGTAATCAATGAAGGAGAATGAATATGGACAACATAGGGTTTGCTTTCATGTTAACGATGTTTGCAGGTTTGTCCACAGGCATCGGAAGTATCATCGCTTTTCATAAAAAAGCAGCAAGTAAGAAATTTTTATCAGTCGCCTTAGGATTTAGTGCAGGTGTGATGATTTATGTATCTTTTGTTGAAATCTTTCCCAAAGCACTCACCTCTTTGGTTGAAATTTATGGCGATACAAGAGGTTATCTATTCACAACACTCGCATTTTTTGCGGGTCTATTGCTCATCGGTCTCATCGATAAGCTTGTGCCTGCAGCCGAAAATCCCCACGAAATCGTCGGAATCAACGTGTTTGAACAAAAAAAACAAGATAAAAACCTGCTCAGAATGGGTTTATTTTCTGCACTGGCCATCGCATTACACAATTTTCCAGAAGGTTTAGCAACTTTCATCGCTGCACTGGAAGATCCAAGATTAGGGATTGGGATTGCAGTTGCAATTGCCATACACAATATTCCTGAGGGGATTGCAGTGTCCATACCGATTTTCCATGCAACGGGTTCCAAGAGAAAAGCATTCTTTTATTCGTTTGCTTCAGGACTTTCTGAACCAGTTGGTGCACTGCTGGGGTACTTTTTATTGATGTCTATTTTATCTGAATCGCTCTTTGGCGTCGTATTCGCTATGGTAGCGGGCATCATGGTGTATATATCATTGGATGAACTATTACCTACTGCAGAAAAATATGGAGAACATCATTTATCCATTTATGGCTTAATTGCTGGAATGATTGTGATGGCAACTTCATTGGTATTATTCATTTAGAGAACGACAAGGAGAAAGCATGAATATTTGGAAAAGTCGCGTCACGATTCAACGGATCATTTCTGTAGTGCTCATCGTTTGGATGGTTCTCATTATTGCTCCAAAACCTAGTCTACATCAAGGCGTTAACCCTCTGATGAAAACTGCAGAAAACATGCCAATTTTGATTGCACATGGCGGAGGGAATCATGAGTTCCCGGATAACACGCTTGAAGCATTTTATCATGCATACAGCATTGATCCGAATGTGATGATGGAAACAGATGTCAATATGACTGCGGATGGGATCATCATTTTGTCCCATGACACAACTCTTGATGAAAAAACAACATTAACCTACGCACCTATCATTGAGACCAACTATACAGATTTGGTTTCCATGGAAATCGATTTTGGTTATCATAATGATGTCGAACCCAGTTCTAATGGGTTCAATGTGTCTGGCATACTGAAACCCTATCAAACGTACTTGGGTGAAACAGTGACCCCCATGGATGTATCTTATCCAGAAGGAGTGAGTCCTAGACACGAAACCAAATTCCTCGTCACAACCCTTGAAGATCTCATCAAAGCGTTTCCTTCGAATCTCATCAATGTTGAAATCAAGCAATCTGACGATGTTGGTCTAGAGTCCTTGTCCAAGGTGATTGATCTTTTAGATGCTTTAGATGAAGATTATCAGACATATTCAAGAATTGTTTTAGCATCATTCCATCAGGAAGTATTTATGCAGATGAAAAGACTGAAACAAACGACACATCCTAAGTTGATGATTTCCCCTGAACAATCATCAGTCATTCGTTTTTATGCACTTCAAACGTTGGGTCTATCGTTGTTTTATCGTGATCAAGTATCTGCATTGCAACTGCCTTTGTCATCCTTTGGCCTCTCTTTATCCCATAAGGCCATCATTAGAAACGCTCAAAGATTAAATATAGCAGTCCATTATTGGACCATTGATGATCCTGTTGAGATGAGAAGATTGATCGACAATGGTGCCGATGGTATCATGACCAACCGTCCCTCCGTACTTAAAGAAGTGATGGATTCCTATTTGTCATCATGATAGTGCCTTTAGGCACTTTTTTTTACGATTTTTCTTGAAAAGTAAAGCGCTTTCATGATACAATGATGATGGCGAAGAAGCATACGATACACATGGTTTTTTGATGTTTCAAATGCTTTAAAACAGAAGTGAAATAAGGACTAAACGAGGAACTGCATGTTATTATTCGGGGCCTTGAACAATGCATTTGGTGGGAATAAGCTCTATATGAGATAAAGGAGACTTTTTTTATGCTGTCGAAAGACCGGAAGCAAACCATTCATTTACCCAATCTGCTTTTGCCAAAAAAGCAGATCGACTTGTCCAAATGGGCAGTCGTGGCATGTGATCAATTCACCAGCCAACCCAGCTACTGGAAAGAACTGAAAGGATACATTGATGATGCACCATCAACGTATAATATGATTTTGCCAGAAGTTTTTCTCGAAGAGATGGATGAAAAAACCATTGAAACCATTAATCAAACGATGGATCGCTATTTACATGATCATGTGTTAGAAGATATTGGTCCTTCACTCATGTTGATTGAGAGAAAAACAGCCCTTAATTCAAGAAGACTCGGTTTGATGATGGCCATTGATCTAGAAGATTATGACTACACCCCCGGTTCAAAACCTTTGATTAGAACCACTGAGAAAACCATCATAGAACGTATACCCCCACGGATGAAGATTAGAAAAAATGCACCTCTTGAGTTATCCCATGTCATGCTTCTCATGGATGATTCCAAACTTCACATCATTGATCGACTCTTTGAGAAAAGACACCAGTTTAAGAAGCGCTATGATTTCGTGTTGAATATGATGGGAGGACATTTGAGAGGTTATCAGATCGAATCCTGTAACGAGATTATTGATGAGTTTTACCAATTGATTGATCAAGATGATCCCATGTTATTCGTGGTTGGAGATGGTAATCACAGCCTTGCTACTGCAAAAGCCCATTGGGAAATGACGAAACAGACGCTTACTGAAGAACAACAGCTCGATCATCCAGCACGCTTTGCTTTGGTAGAAGTCGTCAATCTATACGATTCCGGACTTCATTTTGAAGGCATCCATCGTGTATTATTTAACGTCAACAATACCTTTTTGGTGGATATGTTTCATGCAGTCGATAAAGAGGAAGAAACTTGGGTATACACCAAGGAAATTGGGATGACACCCTTTTATATTCCCAAATCAACAGCAGTAGCCTATGAACAAATTCAGTCATTTATTGACGAGTACTTACTGCATCATCCTCAAGTCACGATTGATTATATCCATGGTGAAGATGAACTCATCGAGATTTGCAATACGCACGAAAATTCAATTGGCATCAAAATGCCAGTTCTGGATCGGAAAGATTTATTTCCGTTCATTCATACAGGTAAGATATTGCCTCGAAAATCTTTTTCAATGGGTTCTGCAACTGCAAAACGGTATTATTTAGAAAGTAGAATGATTGTTCCATCACTTCAAAAGGAGAAAAAATAATGAAAAGAGTTTATAACTTCTCGGCAGGTCCTGCAATTCTGCCCCTCAAAGTGCTCGAAGAAGCACAAAGCGAAATGCTCGATTATCAAGGTACTGGAATGTCGGTCATGGAAATGAGCCACCGCTCAAAGACATACCAGCAAATCATTGATGAAGCTGAAGCAGATTTGAGAAAATTGGTCGGTATTCCTTCCAATTATAAAGTCTTATTCCTTCAAGGGGGTGCTACTTTACAGTTTGCGATGGTACCCATGAACTTGATGAAAAACAAGTCTGCTGATTATATCATCAGTGGTCATTGGGCTAAAAAAGCTGTGGAAGAAGCAGAAAAATACGGCAAGGTGAATATCATTGCTTCATCCCAAGACAAGATGTTTTCCTACATTCCAGATGTTAGACATTTGAAGATCACTGAAGATGCTGATTATGTACACATTTGTGATAACAACACGATATACGGTACGAAGTATTATGAGTTACCCAATACTCATGGAAAACCGCTTGTCTCCGATATGTCATCTTCCTTCCTATCGGAACCGATTGACATCTCAAAATATGGATTGATCTATGCAGGTGCACAAAAGAACGTGGGACCTGCAGGTACTGTCATTGTCATCATTAGAGAAGATTTAATCAGAAAAGACTTACCTCCGTTTACCCCCATCATGATGCGTTATGACATCCAGGCAGAAAATCAGTCGATGTACAATACGCCTCCAACCTATGGCATTTATCTCTGTGGTAAAGTTTTCAAATGGTTATTGAATATGGGTGGTTTGGAAGCTATCCATGCGATTAATGTTGAAAAAGCGAAATTGATTTATGACTATCTTGATCATTCCAAGATGTTCTTTGGAACTGTTGAAAAGAAATCAAGATCCATCATGAATGTATGTTTCAAGTCCACTTCTGAAGCACTCGATGAAAAATTCATTAAAGAAGCGAAGCAGATGGGATTTGACAATTTGAAAGGTCACAGATCTGTCGGTGGCGTGCGTGCTTCGATTTACAATGCAATGCCCATTGAAGGCGTCAAAGCCTTGGTTGACTTTATGAAGATCTTTGAAAAAGACAATGGAGGTAAAGCATGAGTCGCATGTTATGCTTAAACCCCATTTCTAAAATCGGGTTGGCTGAATTAACCGATGCCTATCAGATAACAGATCGTATTGAAGAAGCAGAGTCCATTCTTGTCCGCAGTGCAGTCATGCATGACATGGTTTTACCTCAGCAAATACTGGCTGTTGCAAGAGCAGGCGCTGGTTTCAATAATATCCCTATTGATGTCTATGCTAAGAAGGGTGTTGTCGTTTTCAATACTCCAGGTGCAAATGCAAATGCAGTGAAGGAACTCATACTTGCAGGAATGCTTCTTGCCTCAAGAGACATTCATGGCGGTATGAATTGGTTATCCGAAAATCGTCAAGATCCAGAGATTGCGAAAACCGTGGAGAAAGTCAAAGCACGATTTGGTGGTACAGAAATTTACGGTAAAACCATCGGAATCATCGGTCTCGGTGCCATTGGTATGTCACTTGCCAAATCATGTCTTGCTTTAGGTATGAAAGTCATTGGTAAAGAGCGATATATCGAATTCATAGATCCAAAAAATATCCCCAGTGAGTTGAAAATCGTGAATACAGATGCTGAAATATACAGTCAATCCGATTTCATCAGCTTGAATGTTCCCCTCACACCAGAAACCAAGCATATGATTGACATCAAGGCTTTCCAACAAATGAAAGAGGGTGTCGTTTTACTCAATTTTGCACGAGATCAACTGGTCAATGACAAAGATTTAGCACAAGCCATTGAAAGTGGTAAAGTCAGACGCTATGTCACTGATTTTCCCAATCAAGACACGGTAATCATGAATCATGTCATCGCAATTCCTCATCTTGGAGCTTCCACGGAAGAAGCTGAAGACAATTGTGCAGTCATGGCAGTTCATCAACTCATGAAGTATATTGAGCAAGGATCCATCATCAATTCTGTCAATTATCCCAACCTCCATTTGGATCCAAAATCAGCAAAACATCGCGTCTTGATTTTACATGATGCCAAGATTGATATCGTCAAATCTTTGGATTTACACGGTGCAAGTTATGTTAAAAATGCTAAAAATCAGAATTATGGTGTATTTGTCTATGATACAGATCAACCCATTCATCCAGGAATGATCAGTCGTATTGAAGGTGTCTTGAGGGTTCGAGCACTCTAACATCAACCACGATTTCATGTTTGTGAAATCGTGGTTTTTTGATGCATTTTGAACACATTCATGTATAATAAACTATAAGGAAACAACCGGGAGGATTCTATGAAAAAATACATACTTGCCACAGATTCATGTGCTGATTTAACCCTTGATCTCGTTCAAAACCTCGATCTAGAAATCATTCCTTTGACTGTTGAAATCAATGGACAAAGTTATGCACATTATCCGGATGAAAGGGAATTAAAGATTGAAACCTTTTATGAAGAACTGAGAAACAAGAAAGTAGCCAAGACCTCACTCATCAATACTGGGACATTTCTCACTTTTTTTGAGCCTTTTCTAAAACATGGCCTTGATATCTTGTATATTGCATTTTCATCAGCCCTTTCTGGTACCTATCAATCCTCAGTGATTGCAGCTCAAGAACTGATGGAAGCATACCCTGATCGAAAAATCATCACCCTCGATTCCAAATCAGCATCGATGGGACAAGGGTTACTCGTCTACATGGCAGGACAGCGTCGATTGGCAGGTCAAAGCATCGAGGAAGTGTCAAAATTTGTAGAACAAGTCAAGCTTTCGATCTGTCATTTATTCACTGTTGATGATCTAGGAACTCTCAAACGTGGAGGAAGATTATCCGACACACAAGCATTTTTAGGCACGTTATTACGTGTTAAACCGATTTTACATGTCTCAAATGAAGGTAAACTCGTCCCCATCAAGAAAGCACGTGGTAGAGCATTTTCGCTTGAACAGATGGTCGATATGATTGAAGATCGTATCGTTGATCCCGAATCACAGACACTTATGATTTCTCATGGGGATTGTCTGGATGAAGCATTAGCAGTAGGATCAGAAATCAAGAAGCGTTACCATGTTCATGAAATTATCTACAATACCATTGGTCCAGTGATTGGAGCTCATTCGGGTCCTGGAACCATTGCAATCTTTTTCCTGGGAAGCTATCGATAAGAAGAAAAAAATGTGCAGAATATTGCACATTTTTTTATAGAATATCTCATTTGATTTGTATGACTTCAGTGTAAGCCATGATGAGTGGACCGACACCTTTCGCATCGTTTTCAACGATAGGTTCAGAAATATAATACTGATAACTGCCATCGCGACGTCGATTGTTTTCAGGACCTAGTCCAGCAACTAGACAGATACCGCCTAAGTTTAAATCTCCATCTTTTTCAGTCAAATAGGTCGTGACGATGCCATAAAAAATCTCTAAACCTTTTGCTCGATAAGCCGAATCCAAAGCTTTGAGTCGACATGCCTTTAATATGGCATAGCTGATCAGTGCAGAACCTGAAGCTTCAACATAATTACCTTGAGCATGGGGCATATCCACAACTTGGTAGAAGAGGTGCGTTTTAGGATCTTGATACATGAGTAAACCATCAATGATTTCTTGAAGTAAAGGTTTGAAAAAAGTCTCAACTCTCGAATCTTTCATGTAAGACATCACATCTACGATTGCAACCACATACCATCCCATGGCACGCAACCAGAAATTTTTAGATTTTCCAGTCTTCGGATCTGCCCAAAAGATGCTTTTCTCAGCATCAAATCCATGCACATAGAGTTTCTTTTCTTCATCAAACATGTTTTTTCGGACTTCCTGAAACTGATGGATGATGTCATCGTAATGTTGATGGTGATTGAAGGTTGTTTCATATCGGGTATAAAAAGGTTGAGCCATGAACAATCCATCGAGCCAAACTTGGTTGGGATAGATCAATTTATGCCAAAAGTTTCCTGTTTTGGTTCTTGGCTGTGATTTGACGTGACTATAGATGAATTCGATGGCTTTTCGATACTGATCATCGTGAGTCATCTCGTACAGATCGAATAAGACACGCCCTTCGCATATATCATCGACATTGTAATTTTCAATCTGATAACCTTTGATGGATCCATTTGGGAGTATGAAAGCATCAATAAATTGTTTAGAAAAATCGATGTATTTCTGATCTTTTTTCACTATATATAGTTCGATGAGTGAAGTGATCATACAGCCATCGATATAATTCCAATGTGCAGGTTTACCTGATTTGATCGATTCGATGTTCCAAATGGGTCGATCAGGTGTGGATTCTTGGATTAATTTGTCAATGAATCGATCAATGAGTGGAATCATAAGTCCTCCTTGGTTCAATGGAATTATACATAAAAGAGACTGTTTGTGCAACATGAAATTGAACGTTTCAAGACGAATGCATACCTTGTCTTTTATGACCTATTCAGTGTCTAGATTGATAGACAAAATGGATTCAAAGGAATTAGTAAGATGTGATGGTACCGTCACATCTTTTTTCTGTACCTCCGATATATCCAGCTTTCTTTAAATCTCTTAGAATGATTTGACCGCGTCCAAATGAACCAAGATTCGGATCAATGACTATATCATGACCTCGAAGTTTTAGATGATGAAGAATGCGTCTGTTAAAATCCGGTTCAACGGTGACCGTTAGATCCTTCATCCATTGGAATCTTGGAGAATCTAAAGCTTTTTGAGGATCTAAATGAAAATCAACAAGATTCATAATGACCTGCAGATGCCCTTGGGGTTGCATGAATCCTCCCATCACACCGAATGGACCGAGGGGCTTATTGTCGTGATATAAAAATCCAGGAATAATGGTGTGGTAAGGTTTTTTAAGAGGTGCTAAAACATTGTTTGATGTCTCATCCATGGAAAAATTATGACCACGGTTATGAAGGCTGATTCCTGTTCCTGGAACAACAAGACCTGATCCGAATCCCATATAATTGCTTTGAATCATGGAAACCATATTGCCATTTTTATCTGCAGTGGCAAGATAGACTGTGCCTGCAGATTGAGGATCTCCTGGTTCGGGATGAAGTGCTTGGGTTGTAATCAGTCTTGCACGTTTTTTGGCATACGATTTAGAGAGAAGCTGCTCGGTGGAGACACTCATGAATTTTGGGTCTGAGATGTATTTGAATCCATCAGCAAAAGCAAGTTTGATTGCTTCAATCTGCTTATGAACGGTATCGGTGGTTTCTTTTTCCTTGATGGCTAATTGTTCGATGATGTTCAATGCCATGAGTGCAACAGTGCCTTGACCATTCGGAGGTAATTCATAGACTTGATATCCTTTGTAAGTTGTTTGAATGGGTGTAACCCACTCGGACTGAAATCTTGATAAATCGTGTTTCGAAAGATACCCATGATGTTCTTTTGAAAAACGATCGATTAACGATGCGATACGGCCCGTATAGAAGGTCTCACCATAAGTGTTTGCGATATCTTCGAGAGTTTCTGCATGATCTGGAAGCCTCATCAATTCGCCAGAGATTGGAGTTTTGTGATCTTTTGCAAATGTATCAAACCAGTATTTGAAAGGTTCACCTTTCAAATGCTTGCTGTAGATATCCAAAGCAGTTTTCCAGGATTTGCTTACAGTGGGTGTAACAATAAAACCTTCTCGAGCAAGTCTGATTGCTGGAGCAAGTACCTCATGAAAGGGAAGTACTCCAAACTTTTGATGTAGATTTGCCCAACCTTTGACAGCTCCAGGTACTGTTACTGGAATGAATCCAAATCGTGGAATCTCGGTGATTCCTTGCTGAATCAGTCGCTCTCTTGATAAAGATTCAGGTGCAAAACCACTCGAATTTAATCCATAAAGTTGATCTTGAAAGAGAACAAGTGCAAAATTGTCGCCACCGATTCCATTCGATGTCGGTTCAACAACCGTAAGACATGCAGCTACAGCAATGGCAGCATCGATGGCATTACCACCTTTTTTGAGAATTTCAAGTCCGGCACGTGCTGCAGAAGGCTCTGAAGTTGCTACCATCCCATGTTTTGCATAAACAGATTTCATTTCAAGCTTGGCATTTGAATCTTGCATGATGATCACCTACTTAATCTCATTATACTTCAACATAAAAAAAAGATGACTGAGTCATCTATTTTTACTTTTTTGATAGCTTTTTACACCCAGTGCAATGAGGGCTGAAAGCACACTGGCAAAGATCATAAAGACACCAAAGAGTGCATAAATGATATCTCCAAAACCTCCACCTTGTTGTGGCAACTGGCCAAGTGCGAGAAATAAAAAGGCGATGGATAGAAAGATTAGGGCTGGTAAATATGCA
>JANJXB010000055.1 GCA_024709245.1 Acholeplasmataceae bacterium
ATACTTGTCAGAAAATAAATCAACGACTCTTCATCTGAATTGATCCAGATCACGCCAAAAATGACCATCAAAGTCAAAGTGAGACCTGATACTTTCAATTTCAACTTGAGAATTCGATCCAATCTTACATCCACATCATTCATATAAATTACCTCTTTTTCCCGATGTACATCGCATGTTCTGAATAACTTAAATACTCTTTTCGTGTAGCTAGATGAATCGCGATACGAAGCCATTCTGCCTTGGCTTCTTCACTTGCTGCAAGGAGTTGTAACTCCTGTGGAGCAAGGATTCCTTCTTGTCCAAACAACATGACTTGATCTAAAGGTAACTTCTTCATGAAAGACTTGATTTTTCTAGGTGTGATGAAGTAAGCTTTTGTGAACGCATCCCCCTTGTAGGGTTGATCATGAATGACATCATCGATATAGATTTCATGCAGTGGATCAGTGAGTACCCCTTCAGGATCATGTTTCATGTAATAGATTATACCTGCAAATAACATGATGAATGAAGCATAGAAATAACCACCTGATATAAGATATTTTAATGCTTCGGTTGTAGCTTGCTTGCGATCTTTTGCTGCGATGAGATGATAAAGGGGTCCCATCAAAAAGACATGGTCGTATAATCCAAGATTGAGTGATTCAAGATTGGTTGCATCACAGACATGCGTTTCAATATTGACATTGGCGAGTTCTGCTTCTCTTTTAGCAATCTCGATGTTCGATTCTGATAAATCTACCAAAGTGACCTTACACCCTTTTTGAGCATAATAGATGGCATATCTTCCAGGACCTCCACCGATATCCAAGATGGTATCTCCTGGTTGAATCTGAAGATCCATCATGTGCTTGGTGATTGAAAATTCAAAAACATGGGTCGATAATCTTCCCCATTCTTTTTCAGCATTTTCGTTATAATATTGTTTGACAATTTCTATAGGTTTAGCCATGATAATACAATCCCCCATCATCCAGATATTGATTCAATTCACAAGTTTTCGTAGTCGAACTATCAAACCCATTATAGCATGTACTTTGATGCATTCATGACCGTTTTTTCAAAATCATCGAGTAATATTTTAAATCTTGTGATGCGGGAGGTGTAATATAAATAGTGAAGGAGTGATGAAGATGGATTTAGAACTATTGATGAGAGAACTGGAGAAACGCTTTAAAGCCCATATGCATCGTCATGAAGGAATCCAGTGGGAATCTATTGAAAGTAAACTGAAGTCTCATTCAAACTATCGAACGAAATTACAAACCATGACCGAATCTGGTGGAGAACCTGATGTTTTTCTCTATGGTCAAAAAGTGCTTTACGTTGACTTTTCGAAAGAGACTCCAGAGGGTCGAAGAAATTGTTGCTATGACGAAGAAGCGAGACTCGGGAGAAAGAAATTTCCACCCCTTTATTCAGCATGGGGTCAAGCAATAGAACATGGCCTATCCTTAGTGGATGAAAAGTTATATCTGGCAATGCAAAGTGTTGAACCTTTAGATTTAAAGACATCATCTTGGATTGATACACCTAAAGAGATGCGAAAACTAGGGGGTGCCCTCTTTGGAGATCAACGATACAAGCGTGTCTTCTTCTATCATAATGGTGCAGATTCCTACTATGGTGTCAGAGGATATCGAGGCTATTTTGAAATCAAATAAAAAATGAACCTCTCATGAATGTGCACAAGCACAAGATGAGAGGTATTTTTTGATAGTCGAGATTCATTATCTCCAATACGTTTTTAAGCCTTTTTTATCTTGGATATTAAACTCTATGATCTGCTTGAATAAATCATAATCAATGGGTTGATTCCATTTGATTTTGATGATAAAGTCTGTTGCTTGATATCCATTTTTCTCAACCAAATCTCGAAACTTAGAAACTGCAGCATATTCTGGAGCTAACGAAAAATGAGCTTTCGCATCACTGACTGCTAAAATGAATGTACCTTCATTGACAAAGTGAGGTGAATTCCAAGCAATTCGCTTCTCTAGATAAGGATAATTTGTTGAAATCCATGAGAGAATTTCTCTCATTTTTTCTTGATGTATTGGATCTTTAATGCTTAAAATATAGTCTTCAAATGTTTTCATGTTCATCCCTCGATTCAACTTTATTCTATCAAACTGTTGACATTAAAACCAACCAAATGATTTGATGTGGAATAAATGAAGATTGGCTTGTCCAGTTCAGAATAGAGATGATTTTATATAGATGACATTAAGAAAACAAGTGAAACAACAAATCCAGTGACACTTGGAAGATGAGCGATGACAAGATAAATCAACGTTTTAATGTATTTCTGTCGATTCATACTTGCATGTCTGATGATTAAAAATGATGCCACTGTTGAAATCAAAGCACCGATTCCAAAGATTAAAATCAGTTCATTTGTTCTCGTAAATGTTTCATATTGGTTGACAGTCATCCATAAAATAGCAGCATAAACAAGCGTGTCTATGTAAGCTATAGAATACATCACCCTCTTTTGTTTACTTAATACACTTGAATCAACATAACGATCTTCTTCCATTATCCTAGAACCTCTCTTCATTATTATTCTATTCAA
>JANJXB010000048.1 GCA_024709245.1 Acholeplasmataceae bacterium
ATGTTAGATTGATGCTTTCTGTACCCGAAAACGGGGGACAACAGACTTCATCAATCATTTATTTCAATGTGAACGACATTCATCAAGCATATGACGATTTTTCAAACTCGGGTGTCATCTTTTTGGATTCACCCCACTTGATCGCAAAAATCAATCATACAGAAACCTGGATGTGCTTTTTCAAGGACTCTGAAAACAATACTTTAGGTCTCGTTAGCGAGATAATGAAGCCCTAATCATGTGATTCCGTGTGCTCTCATTCATCATGATTGACACGTTAAATCTATCGTGGTATGCTTGTTTTGAAACATCTACATCAATCTCAACCAACATGGTTAAACATACCAATCTAAAAAGAAAAGAGAAAAAAAATGAAACTCGCTGTCATTACCGATTCAGCATCAAATTTATTACCCGAAACACTCAAAAAGTACAAGGATCTCTATGTTGTTCCCTTGATGATTGTCATTGATGGAAAGAATTACCGAGATCAGATTGAAATTACCGCTCAAGAAGTTTATGAAAAGATTGATACCCATCAGATCACTACGAGTCTACCCAATCTGGATGACTTGACAGCACTTTTAAACTCACTGAAACAAAAAGGATATACGGATGCTCTTGTCATCAATCTATCCTCTGGACTTTCTGGTACATTCAATGCTTTTAGACTCGCATTTGAATCTGTTTCAGGGATTAATATCACCCATATGGATTCAAAAACCTTAGGTGGAGGATTAGGATATCTGGTTGAATATGCGATGGAACTCGCAGCTAAGAAATTGCCTGTACCTGAAATTGTAGAACGTCTCAAGAAACTCCGTTTTCAAGACAGCCTTGCCATCTATACCATCAATACTCTCAAGTATTTGAAGCGTGGAGGTAGAATTGGTAAAGTAGAAGGAACCATTGGAGAACTTCTTCATGTCAAACCTGTTATCACCGTCAATGATGAAGGTGTCTATGTGACATTATCGAAAGCCATTGGTCTTCAGAGATCATTGATTGCAATGAAAGATTTACTCGTCGCAAAATTTGGTACCGATTTGATTGATTTGACTGTTCATTATGGCGATGATCAAGCCAAAGCTTTAGAACTTGGTGAAAAGTTAAAGAATCAACTCAATGTTAGAAATCTACAACTCTCACCACTTACCCCAGTCCTTGGCATTCATACAGGACCGATGATGTTTGCCTACGTTGCACGACGTATTCAATAAGACTCAAGAGCCCAGTGATGGGCTCTTTTCTTCTGCATTCTATGTCCAATAATCTTTTAACCAGTGTGCTACCATTTTGGGTTGTCGATCTCGAGTGAAAACACCTTTTTTATTGCCATTCATCCTTGTTAAACCTGGTTTCGTCATAAAATCTGCAAAATTCCATACATGCTCACCGATGACAAACGGTAGTTCTTTGAGGGTGTGAACGTAAGTCTTGATGAATTCGAGTTGATATTCTTCTGAGAAGACTTGAGCGGGAAGTGTATGTAGTCCTGCAATGGTATCTGCACCAAATTCTGTGAGCATGATGGGTTTATGAAATTTCTCATGATAATGCATGAGATCTTTTTTAAGTTTTTCAGGAATCACGTTGAGATCTTCTAGGTCTGTATACCAACCGATATAGCGATTAAGTCCAATCACATCTGCCATCTGAGCAACCTGATTGGTAGAAGCTCCCACCCATTCGACAATCATGATGGGTAAATCGGTGAGTGTCCGAATGTGCTGAAACACTGCTTCAAAATAAGGTACTGCACCACTTTCATGCGTGTTTGCTTCATTGGCAACACTGTACATGATGACAGAAGGATGGTTCTTATCTCTTTTCACCAGTTCTGTCAATTGATTTTTATGAACTTCTAATGTTTTATGATCGACAGTCCCTTCGACAAAAACGGGTCTATTTGACCAAAAATTGAGTCCTACTGCGGGAACTTCGTTGATGATGACGATACCATAAAGGTCCGCTAGACGGTACATTTCTTCATCATAAGGATAATGACTCGTCCGAAATGAATTGGCATGAATCCACTTTAATAAATTAAAATCACGAAGTGCATGTGCAGTGGAATGACCTTTACCGATGATCAAATGATCCTCATGCATGCCAAAACCTTTTAAATAAATCGATTTGCCATTAAAAATCAATTGATCATCTTTGATCTGAACCGTTCGAATCCCAAAAGATTCTTCATAGAGATCATGTTCGGTTTCAACTCTGAAAGTGTAGAGATATCCATGGCCGATCTCCCAAAGATGTGGATGTTGAATCTGAATCATGCCTTGATGGCCAGAACCTACTCCTACAACAAGACCTTCTTGATCTTTAATGATGATTCTTTGACAGGGTTCTTTGGATATGACATGGTAATGTACATAAGCACGTTTCTCATCATGACGTGTTTGAAGTATGATATCTTCGATACCATTTATAGGAATGCTGTAAAGCATCACCGATCGATGAATCCCTGAATCATTGGCAAAATCAAAATAGGTCAGTTGCTCCTTCTTACCGTTGTTGGTTATGACTTCTCCTATCGGAAGAGTTTCAAAAGTTGCTCGGTTATCGATGACGATGGAGAGTCGAATGTCTTCTTCTTTGATGAACCGATTGTCAATGATCAAATCAAAGGGAAGATATCCACCTTGATGAGAACCGATGAAACAGCCATCCATATAGACTTTCACTTGATGGGGTGCTGCACCAATTCGAAGATGAATTTCATTTGACTTGATGTCCTGAGGGACTTGAATGGATTTCTCATAACAGATTAAACCGACATGATTTCTGATCACTGGATCGGTCACTAAGTTTTGATAACTTGCGGGAACAGCCATCCAAAGGAAAGATTGGAGAGGATTCTTAGGTTCGTAATCATCTGCTACACGATTCATTTTCCATAAGCCATCGAGTTTGATGACGGTACGATGTTGATTGGTCATTGGATAAAGCATTGCGATTCCTCCTTAGAGAGTTCTCTTGTTGAGTCTTAAGTGAATGCCTTCTGCAGCTTTTCTACCTGCTCCCATGGCGAGAATGACAGTTGCAGACCCAGTCACTGCATCACCACCGGCATAAACCTTATCCCTAGACGTTAATCCATAGGCATCTTGGGTTAACAAACAGCCATAACGATCTTGATTGAGATCTTCATCTGTTTGGGTGAGTAGAGGATTGGGTGTGGTACCAATCGCCATGATGACTGTATCCACTTCGATGTCAAAAGTATGGTTTGGCTTTTCGATGGGTCGCTTACGACCTGAAGCATCGGGTTCTCCTAAAGTCATCTCAGCACACAGGATGGATTCCACATTGCCCGTCTGATTTCCTTTGATCTGTTTTAAGTTTGTCAACACTTTGAAGATGATTCCTTCTTCAATGGCATGATGGATTTCTTCTACTCGAGCAGGTATTTCATCCATGGATCTCCTATAAATGATGTATACTTGATCAGCACCAAGACGCTTAGCACATCGTGCAGCATCGAGTGCAACATTACCACCACCGATGACTGCGACTTTTCTACCGTGATGAATTGGGGTCTTCGCATGTTCTTCATATGCTTTCATCAAATTGATTCGTGTCAAATATTCATTTGCAGAATAGACACCATTGTACATTTCACCAGGTACTCCCATGAACTTCGGTAATCCAGCCCCAGTTCCAAGAAAAATAGCATCATAACCATTCTCAAATAGATCATCAAGCGTTAATGTCTTACCAATGATGGCATTGGTGATGATCTGAACACCTTGTTTTTTTAAACTTTCGATTTCACGAATAACGATGGATTTGGGTAATCTAAATGCAGGAATACCATATGTCAATACACCACCAGGTGTATGAAGTGCTTCATAAATGTCCACTTGATATCCGTATTTGGACAAATCATGGGCACACGACAAGCCTGCAGGTCCACTGCCAATGACAGCAACTTTTTTGCCATTTTTAGGAATCATTTCAATCTCTTCATGTGTCTTTTTAAAGTGTTCATCCGATACATAACGCTCAAGAGCCCCGATACCCACAGGTTCTCCTTTGATTCCTCTGACGCATAATGCTTCACATTGAGTCTCTTGAGGACATACACGTCCACAAACCGATGGCAAAAGACTCGATTTCCGAATGATCTGATAGGCTTCTTCCATATGATCTTCTGCAATCGCCTGAATAAACCCTGGAATGTCAATTCCAACAGGACACCCATTCACACAGGGTTGATGCTTACAATCCAGACACCGCTTTGCTTCATCGATGGCTTGTTCTTTGGTATAACCTAAATTCACTTCATCAAAATGCGTGATTCGTATTTTAGGATCTAAAGTTGGCATGATTTGTTTGGTCTTCGATAGATTAATCATATGGTTTCACCACCTTTGCTGATTTCACATTGGTAGTTTTCCAATTCTTCTTGTTGATACATCCGATTTCTTAAGATTGCTGCATCAAAATCGACCTGATGCCCATCAAATTCTGGACCATCAACACAGGCAAATTTCATCTGTCCTGCAACTGACACTCTGCATCCACCACACATCCCTGTTCCATCGACCATGATGGGATTCATGGAAACAATCGTTTTTATTCCGTATTTTTTTGTGAGTTCCGCAACTGATTTCATCATCAAAAGCGGTCCTATCGCAATCACTTCATCAAATGTAATCCCTTGATTGAGCATCGATTGCAACTGATCTGTCACTCTGCCTTTGCTGTGTGATGAGCCATCATCGGTTAAGAGATGGAATGTATGTGAAATTTCTTTGAATTCAGATTCAAGAAAAATCAAAGAACTTGTTCGAAATCCAATAATGGTATGAACTTCAGTCTGTTGATTCCAGAGTGCTTTTGCGATGGGATAAGCAATGGCACAACCCACACCTCCGCCGATAATACACACTTTTTTGAGTCCCTCGAGTTCAGTTGGCTTTCCAAGAGGTCCTGCAAGATCAACGATGAGATCACCTTGATTGAGTTGATTGAGTGCATAAGTGGTTGCACCGACAACCTGAAAAATCACAGATACTGATTCATGGATTGGATCAATGCCTGCGATGGTCAGTGGAATGCGTTCCCCATCGGATGTGACTCGTAACATCACAAACTGACCAGGTTTTGCATGTTTAATCACCAATGGCGCATGAATATCAAGTTGTGAAACGGTCGGTGTTAGAATCGTTTTTTTGATGATAGGATACATGTAGACACCTCGTGGTTTGATACTTTAATTATACATGGTTTGAGGTGTTTTTTGACCTTGGGTAAAACTTTTTTTAAAGGAATAAAAAAACAAGTACAATGTGTACTTGCTATTCGTGAAAGGGTTGATATTTTAAGATGATGGCTTCAGCTGTTTTAATTCCATCCACAGACGATGACATAATTCCTCCTGCATATCCAGCACCTTCACCCATGGGATGAAGACCTTTGATGCTCGACTCAAATTGATCTGTTCTCACCATTCTCACAGGTGATGATGATCGTGTTTCAACACCTGTTAAAATCGCATCACCCATCGAAAAGCCTTTGAGTTTACGATTGAAATCGATCAGTGCTTCCTTCATCGTATCGGTTACAAATTTCGGTAAAATATCAGTCATTTGAACAAAACTAACACTGGGACGATATGTAGGAATCACGCTACCTAATTGTGTGGTAGGACGATCGTTTAAGAAATCTTCAACTCTTTGTATCGGTGCAGCATAGGTTTGACCTGCGAGATCAAAAGCCTTTTTCTCAAAGTTTCGCTGGTAATAAACTCCTGCAAGTGGATGATCCGAACCAAAATCAGCAGGTGTGACCCCAACCAGTAATGCTGAATTGGCATTGAAATGATCACGTTTACGTTCACTCATACCATTGGTGACCACATGGCCAGGTTCTGAAGACGAGCACATCACCCATCCCCCTGGACACATACAAAATGTATACGCACTTCTTCCGGATGAAGCATGATAAGCGAGCTTATAATCTGCAGCACCGAGCGCTTGATGATTGTAATGGATGCCATATTGAGCACGATTGATGACTTCTTGAGGGTGTTCAATTCGAACACCAATGGAGAAAGGCTTTTGAATCATGTGCATGCCTGTTTCATGAAGCACTTCGAAAGTATCTCTTGCGCTATGACCAATCCCCATCAGACAAACATTGGTTTCAAGTCTTTCTTGATGATTGATGAGGAGTGCCTTCAATTCTTGATGGACGACTTCAAATCCAGTGACTTTGCAACCGAATCTGATTTCTCCACCCAAACGCTCTATCTCGTGACGTATATTTTTGATGACCCCTTTTAAGATATCCGTACCGACATGAGGACGGTTGACATAGATGATATCGTGAGGTGCACCGGCAGCAACCAGTGTTTCTAAAACATATCGACATCTTAAATCATTGATCAATGTGGTGAGTTTGCCATCTGAAAATGTGCCTGCACCACCTTCACCAAATAGGATTGTGCTCTGTTCGGTAAATGCACCGGTTTCATAAAATGATTCGACAAGTTCACTTCGACGATCGACATCAAGTCCTCGTTCCAATACGATAGGGCGATAACCTCTTTTTGCAAGAATAAGTGCTGCAAAGATTCCTGAAGGACCAAATCCAATCACAACAGGTCTGTGATTCATCAGATGAGGACCCGAGGGAACATCCTGATATGTCATATCCGGTGCTAAAGATACGCCTGCTAGATTCCGTTCGAGCAAGCGATGTTCTCGTTCAATATCGATATCGACTGAATATACCATCACAATATGATCTTTTTTTCTTGCATCAATGGCCTTTTTATACAAAGAAAGTGATCGGATCTCAAGAGGATTCAATCGATACTCCTTGATGATCGACTGTTTCAAAAAAGCGATTTCCATCGCTTCATCCAATGCTTGATTGAGTTCAAGTTTTAAATCTGTGATTCTGATCATGATAACCTCAGATGGATGCGTGTTTACCTGCAAGATAGGCAGAAGACCATGCCCATTGTAAATTATAGCCACCGCATAATCCATCAATATCTAAAATTTCTCCCGTCATGTATAAACCGGGAACGATTCTTGACTCCATCGATAAAGGATTGATTTCATCGATACGAACGCCTCCTGCTGTCACTTGAGCATCTTCATATCCTTTGGAATCGATCACTTTAAAGCGCCAGTCGAACATCAAATTCATCAATTTTGATTTTTCTTTGGGTGTGAGTTGCGAAAAACGAATGGAAGGATTGGGAATGCCCGCTTCTTTGATGATGGCAGGAATGATTTTTTTATGAACCAATCCGACAAGACTGAGTTCGAGTGGTTTATCCTGCATCAATTGGAAACGTCTTTCGATATCTTCTTTGGTCATTTGATTGAGCATGATGACTTTCAGTTTGACATCCTGATGTTCGAGTAACATTTCGTTTGCTTTTCGAGAAATCTGCAAAATGGTGGGACCGCTGATTCCATAACTGGTGAATAGGATATCCCCTTGTTCAGATTGAATGACCTGATTCTGATCAAGTAACTGAACCGTACCTTGAATTTTCACCCCATCCATCTGTTTGAGATAAGGACTATTCAATTTCAACTTGACCAAAGATGGAAACAAAGCTGTAATCGAATGACCCAGTGATTCAGCAATTTGGTAACCATTACCATCTGAACCACTTCCTGGCATTGCCTTACCCCCTGTTGCAAGAATGACTTTGTCCGATTCAATCTGTTGTCCATCGGATAATGTTGAAGTAAACCCGTTGGGTTTTTTGATCACTTGAGTGACTTTTGCATTGCACATTACTTTGATACCCAGTTGCTCAACTTCATAGACCAAGACATCAACAATCGAAGATGCTTGTTCTGACATTGGATAAGCTTTCCCTAAATCTTCAATTCGTGGTGAAATACCCAACTTTTCAAAAAATTGGATGGTTTTTTTAGCACCAAAAACCTCCAGCGCATGTTGCACAAAATCTGGATGATTATAGTGTTCGGCATGTGTTTGTTGGTTGGTGTAATTGCACCGCCCATTCCCAGTAGCAAGTATTTTTTTGCCGAGTTTTGGATTTCGTTCAATCAAAGTGACTTGGGCATGATTTCGCTTTGCAATGATTGCAGAAAGCAAACCAGAAGCCCCACCACCAATGACAACAATGTGTTGATGTTTCATGTTCTTCACCTAAAGTCCACAACTTACTTCACAATTATAACACGGTTCCCATCATTTTTAGCGGTCTATCCCAATGAAAAAGGGACCTCGTTGTCCCATTATTCACTGGTGATGGTCTCATATGGCCAATCGATGATCCCACCCAGATCATAGACATGCTGATACCCTAAAGCGTTTAAGATGTCTTGAGCATGCTTGCTACGGATACCACTTCGACAGTATAGAATATACTTCGATTGGAGATCAGGAAATCGAGTTTGAACATGGTGTTCAATCTCATTAACAGGCATCAAAATCGCTTTTGGAATGTGTTCCCTGTGATATTCTTCTTGAGTTCTTACATCAATCAATATGACAGAACCATTCTGGATCATCTTTAAAGCAATTTCAGGCTTGATTCTGAATGATTCTTTTCTTAAATTGAATAAAGGAAACCATCCCACATCTAAAACCTCCATGACCCTGTTGATTTTATTGTATCATAGAATAAATGACTTTGCTCTCATGACAACTCATCTGAAAAGTGATAAGATAAGGGTGAAAATAGAGCACTTGGAGATTTATATGAACCTAACAACGAAGAGATTGATCATTCGAGAGATGCAATTTACTGATTTAGAGACGATACATCGTTATGCTTCTGATTTGGAACACGTCAAGTTCATGACCTGGGGTCCGAACACACTCGAAGAAACCAAACATTTTTTAAACGATGCAATCGAGAAAAACCAAGCCATCCCTAGAAAAAGTTATGACTTAGCCATCACAAGAAAAGAAGATGGACAGATGCTTGGAGGGATTGGGATTTACTTAAATGATGCAATGAATGAAGCGATGATCGGATGGATCATTCATAAGGACTACTGGAATCAGGGATATGTGACTGAAGCGGCCTTTGCACTTCTGGATTACGGTTTTCATACACTTGGACTTAGACGTATGACTGCAACCTGTGATGCAGAAAATACGGCATCTTGGCGTGTGATGGAAAAACTTGGAATGCGAAAAGAAGCCCATTTTGTGAAGTCACGGATTTACAGAGAGAGTATGGGTTATCGCGATGAACTTCATTATGCAATCCTTAAAGACGAATTTTTATACTGATCAACATTTGAGTGACACAAATATAAAAAAGAAAGGTTGAATCGATCATGTTTAAAACGAAATTGATCCGATGGACACCGAGAGTACTTTCTATATGTCTTGTCGTTTTGTTATTCATGTTATCTTTGGATGTGTTTGAAATTGATGCAACACTGACGGAACTTCTTCTTGCTTTCCTGATGCACAACATTCCAGCTTTGATTCTCGCCTTAGTGATTATCCTTTCTTGGAAGAGACCTTGGATAGGCGCCATCATTTTTGCACTTGCAGGACTTTTTTACATCGTGTTTCTTTTGTTCATGGATCGTCCCCTGATGTTTGGTGCCATCATGACGCTCAGTTTACCTGCATTCATTTCAAGTGTTTTTTATTATCTGGATTTTAGACAATCCAAGAAATAAAAAACTCGATTGCTCGAGTCTTTAGCTTTGCTACGCAAAGTTGTGATCAAAGAATGGTGAAGTTAGTAGGGATTGAACCTACGACCCCTTCCACGTCAAGGAAGTGCTCTCCCGCTGAGCTATAACTCCGACCAAGTTCTATTATACACGAAATCATATGAAAATCAACCCAATTATTATTTGGTGATTCTTTTCCATGGGCTGACATACCCACCTTGAAGAATATTCACTTCATTGGATACCACCAACGCTTTTGGATTCATGGTTTCTATCATCTCAATGATGATATTTTTATTTTTACGGTTCGCAAAAATCATTAAAACGGTTCGATCAGAATCCTTACCATGCGCATCAATGGATGTGACACCATGTCCTGCTTCTCTGAGTGCTTTCATCGCAATCACAGCATCTTCAGTACTGCAAATGACATGGATGAGTACTTTTCCGACAGCAAGTCTATTTTCAAGTAGAGATCCAAAGTAAATACCCAGTGCAAACCCCAAACTGTACATGATCCCTTTAATCGGATATTCTGTAATGCCCATGATGACCTTCGATGCAATGAAAACCCATAGTAAAATCTCAAAAATGGCCAAGAAAGTACCTGGCTTACGATATCCTTTGCTGATTAGAATCACACGCATGGTTCCAATCGAGACTTCGATGACTTTTGCAACTAAAATAAGTAGGAGTTCCCAAATGGAAACGGACGTTAAAAATGCCCAAATTGAATCTAACATGTTGATCACCTCAATCATTATATCATGCTAAAATCTATGGTCAAGCAGAAACATTGACTTTATTCAAATATGTTCTGATGACCTTCTTTTGTCTCAAAAAGAAATGATCACGGATTCAATCCTAGTGTTATTTTAGCTTCCTCTTTGGTCCGGATTCGAGTTATAATATGCCAGTTGTGCTTCAATGTCATTGATCTTTTCGGTCATATACCATTCGATGTTGCGCTTTGAAAAAGCCATGTTGTTCATAGCATCACCTAAGGAGTCATCGTAGAGCGCTTTTTGCGATTCATAAAGATTCAAAAATCGAGTCAAACTGAAAAGATCATTTTCTGGATCAATCAATTCTGCCAGATAAGATTCATAAAGTAATTGATACTTTGGAATACTTAATATTTTATCTGTCAGTGGGTGAGCATATCCTGGGATGTTCAAATAGACAGCATTTAAGTTCCCCCATGTATAAATATCGTGTCCAATGGTGAAATTCGAGAAAACTTCAGGACCTTGCCAACCTTGTCCAAGACCATGATCATAATCATAGGGAACCATCATCCATACCTTGGTAACGGCATTTTGAAATAAATAATAATTATTTCCCATCGCCCTATAGTCATCCGGGTTACCGAGCAATACCCCGACAGCGAGCAGTCTAACCAAACGATCAACATCGAATTCAGATTCGATATACTCTAAAAAAGCATCATTGTACTTCAAATTGAGCGCTGAAATGAACGATTTCAGCGCACTGTGGTCTGAAGTTTTTTTATTATTTTTTAAGTCATATGCAGGTCTGTAATTCAGGGATTCATCCTTGATTCCTATCGCATCCTGATGATATCCCATCTGCAATGATGCAGGTCCATAATGTTGCCATAGCGATTTATAAAGATCGCCATCTGCTTCTTCCTTGGGTAATCTTCTTTCAAAAAATAGTTTATCAATGGGTTCAAATGCGGTGTATAAACCATAAAATGATGTTTGAGAACCTATTTTGATGTACAGTCTTACCAGTGTCGCATGAGCTGCATAGACACCAAATGATCGGAATAAATCAAGAGAAAACTTTTCGCTTATGTATGTTGGATCGCGATAAGGCTCTTCGTAGAATCGACTGAATTTCAAGTCGAGTTCTTCAACTTCAAAAACAGTGCGTTCACTGTTTTTTCTCAAATAGGCTAGACCAAAATCTTCATGGAATGAGATTTTGAAATTGGACATCAACAGGTTTCCATCATCATCTTGAATTCGACCCCGTGAAGTATTTCCACGCGTTCTAAATCCGATATCTTCAATTCTCAGTTCTTCTCCATCATCATAAATGAAATTGGCTCTTGCATAGGCATCTGTTCTGAAATTGCCATATTGCTCATAATAACTGATCATGACATCATCCAAGCGATCCCATTCGGTTCTTGTGATCTCGATGGTGATACTTTTTGCTTTGGTGTCATCAAAAAAGCGTGAAAACAATTCTGTGTTTCCAACGGTTGGATCTGTGATGGGTATTTGTGTATCCGAACATGCAACCAACATGATTACGGATAGAAAGATGAAACAAAGATGTATGATTTTTTTCAACCGGAGTGCCTCATCTCGCAATAATTTTTATAAAGCATCATCCCTTGAGTCGTTTTTTCAATAAAACGTTCCAAAGGAACTTCAATATCATGTTCAAATTTGAACTCTACATCCATGATCCACCGTGTTTCTTCATGATGATCCATGAAATGATTCACACAGCGATTCCATGCACCAGGTACTTGATAAATCATAGTGACTTCATGAGGCAAATGACTTGATTCGACAGAAACATGCATGCGCATTTCTTGATTTCCAAATTTAAAAACCAAATCTCCATGACTTCCCTCATCAAACAATTGACCTTGATGAGATTCAATCGACTCCAAGCCACTTTCCCAATCTTTCATGCTCGATGGATCGACATATAAAGATGCAACAAAGTCTCGGGGTGCTTTGATGATCATTTCTACCTGATATATCACGATATCACCTCGATATCATTATATAACAAAAAAAGCCGTTGCCGGCTTTTGATGATATGAAATCAGGATTCAAAGATGACTTTTTGAATAGGTGCATCGGTTCCGAGTTCATGTACAGATACATATTCATACTGCGCGTTGCAGCTCGGCGTGGGTAG
>JANJXB010000066.1 GCA_024709245.1 Acholeplasmataceae bacterium
GCGATCTGATGGCATAAAATCCTGCAAACGGTGAATCTCCGATACTGACAGTGAGCAATCTTTGATTTTTGAATGCAGCCAGCACCCCATAAATCGGCATATATCTGAAGATGAAGAAATAAAGGAGAACTGGAATGAGCATTGCATAAAGAGGCCAATCCTTCTTGATGGCATGCCAGTGGCGTTTCCACTTATTCTTCTCTAGTTCCTCGAGGAAGAGTTCGTGTTTGATGTCATTTAATGACATGTTTTCTAGATCTTTGTTATAACGATTCGTCATCACTGAATTTTCCCTCTTTTTTTCTGTCTTGAATGGACTTAAGCAAATATAAATTCATATCAACCATAAAATCCTGTTGTTTTGAAGCAATGAATAAGATGACCCAACCGAGTAGGAAATTGATTGAATGTCTTGCTGTGAGTGTAATCCATTGAATCTCATTTGAAATGATCAGTTGTGATCCTGCTTGAATGATGAATAGGAATAAATAACCTGTTAGATAGTAGAGTGTTAACAATAGGAATTCATCTTTGATATGATTCTTTTTCACAAATTTAAACCAAACCATCGATAACCCAATCGATAACACGGATGCTGCATAGAGTAACATGGGAACTAAATCAAAATTCTGATACATGATTGTGTAAACAATGATTGCCAACACATTGATGAACATACCTTTGATTCCCCATCTGATGTATGCAATCATCATGATGGGAATCGATAAACTGACATAGAAGAACACTAAAGCGGATTTGCTCGCAAAATATCCAATGATATCGACGACAAGTGCCATGACACTTAAAACGATTAAATCGATGGTCATGAATTTTCTGATTGTCAAACGAACAACTCCTCTCTATAATAGAGTTATGAACATGATGAGGTGTTATAAACCATGACGAAACTTTTTCTTACCAATCAAGATGCAATTGAATCCATATTGAATGCGTATCCTTTAAATGAAGCAATCGAAGTTCACTTAGCTCCAGGGATCTATCATCAAAAACTTCGCTTAAAGCATCATCATTTGAAAATCTTCGGATCAAAAATTGGAATTACACGCATCGTGAATGCTGATTATAGCTATAAAATGCATCAAGATGGGCTTTTATACAATACATTTCGAACTGCAACAGTCTTGTGTCTATCCAAACATGTTGAATTGTACGATCTTGAAATTGAGAATGCTTCAGGCTCTGGTTTTACCATCGGTCAAGCCGTTGCATTATCCATTTATTCAGAATATGCCTACTTGAAACGGTGTAAACTGATTGGTCATCAAGACACGCTTTTCTCGGGTCCACTTCCGATGGACTTATGTGAACGCTATGATCACTTCTTACCGATTGAAGAACGGATGACCTTGCAGACACATCATCATTTTTCTGAATGCACGATTGAAGGTGATGTTGATTTCATCTTTGGTAGTGGCACTGCTTATTTTGAATCCTCAGAGATCATCGCGAAATCAAAGGGTTACATCGCTGCACCTTCGACTTACATGACTTCTCCCTACGGATTCATCTTTAATCGATGCACCATCAAGAGCTTGTCTCTATCTCCAGATGTCTATTTGGCTAGACCTTGGAGAAAAGGTGGAGCGACATTATTCATGAATTGTACGTTTGAAGGTCAATTTCATCCTGATCGCTATGAAGCATGGAATCAGGAATGGATGCGATTTTATGAATTTCCTTATATTCATTCGACACTTGGTCTTCCCTTGAAGGAGGAGGAGACAGAGCGGTTGAAACAGTATTTGGTGCAACACTTTACCGCTCTGTCATCAAATGAAAATTAGAAGTTAAAATATTTCTTTGCATTCTGATAACTGATATCTTCAATCAGACGGCCCAGCAATGGGTCGTTTTCTGGATATAAACCTTCGACAACCTCTGTTGCAACAATGTTACACAACAGTCTTCTGAAATACTCGTGTCTTGGGTAAGACAGAAACGATCGAGAATCTGTAAGCATTCCGACGAAGCGTGCGAGTAAACCGTTATTCGCCAGTGCTTTAATCTGTTTGGTCATGCCATCGATGGTATCAAGGAACCACCATGCGGATCCAAACTGGATTTTTCCTGGTATGCCACCGCCTTGGAATGCTGCCATCATGGTGATAGCAACTTCAAAGTCTCTTGGATTCAAGGTGTATAAAATCGTTTTGGGAAGTTCACCCGTTTGATCAAGTGCATCCAGGAGTTGTGAGAGTGGTTTTGCGATTAAACCATCGTTGATCGCATCAAACCCTGTATCTGGACCCAGATTTTTCAAACTGCGTTCAGAAACATTTCGAAGTGCTCCAATATGATACTGTTGAACCCAACCATGTTTGTGATATTGAGTTCCAAGAAATACCAGGAGATGTCCCTTATATTTACGAACTTCAAGCGGACTTAGGTGTTCATGTCTGAGTGCTTTTTCATAAATGGACTGAACTTCTTCATGAGAAGCCTTTTCATACATCACGACATCAAGTGCGTGATCGGATAATCTACAACCACGCTCATGGAAATAGTGAATACGTTCAGAAAGTGCTTTTTTCAGCAACTCCAGTGTGGATAATGGATAACCAACAACTTTGGATAGTTTGAGAATCCATTCCTGAAACCAGGATAATTCAATATTGACTGCCTTATCAGGTCTGAAAGCAGGTAAAACTTTCGTTTTAAATGTCGTATCCTGACTGAGTTTTTCATGATAAATCAATGAATCAATCGGATCATCGGTTGTGACAATGGTTTCAACATTTGATTTCTGAATCATCTGTCTTGCTGTCATCGTTTCAAGTTGATGATTCACTTGATTATAGATTTCACGTGCTGTTTCTGGTGATAAGAGTGTATCGATATTGAAGAAACGCTTGAGTTCAAAATGTGTCCAGTGATACAGAGGATTTCCAATTAATAATGGAACAACTTCTGCCCACTTCATAAATTTCTCAAAATCTGGCTTGTTACCAGTGATGTAATCTTCGGTCACACCGTTTGCACGCATCAAACGCCATTTGTAGTGATCACCGGACAACCACGCATCAAAAAGATTGTTAAACTTCTTGTCTTCATAGATCTCTTTTGGATCTAAATGACAGTGGTAGTCGATGATGGGCATGTGTTTCGCATGTTCGTGATATAGTTTTTTGGCAACTTCGCTTTTCAGCAAAAAGTCATCATGGATAAAAGGTTTCATGATGTTCTCCAGTGAGTGATCTCATATGATGAATCCGAATGTTCTTCGAATCTTGATTCAAGGTGTCTGTATATACGGACACCGTTTATAACTACTCTTATTCTATCACGATGTGTAACCGTTGTCAATAGATTTTATCAAGCGCTTTCATAAATTATTATGAAGAATGCAAAGGATGAAAATTTCTTGATGATGTTGTTCTATGAAGACGTTTGAGCGACCGTCTTTGGATACAAATCCATGTCCATATAACCGAATGATTTGATCCGATGATAGAAGATTCCAAGAATAAGGAACGCTAAAATCATGGTTGCAAGATTACTCCAAAACATCACATAACCCAGTGCAACATAGCCAACTTCGAGTCTTTGAAGTATCCATAAAAGAGGTAAGCGAAAGACAAATAGTCTTGAGATGTTTAGAATAAGTGCGATTTTGGAGTATTTGAACCCGATAAATAGTCCTGTAATGATCGCAATCGATGTGGAAGTCAAAGTTGAAAACTTCTCCCAAAAATAGATATCTTTGACCATATCGATAAAGACTTGATCCGTATTTCTGGTAAATAATGGCAGCAATTGATCCATGTAATGATTGATCAGCACTAATCCTATCACTGCAATCACAATGGCATAAAGATGTGATACAACAAATGTCTTCCATGCACGATCGAGTCTTTTATTTCCTAAGTTTTGACTGACAATCGACGTTTCAGATTCCTCAAATACCAAAGAAATCGAACCCGGAGCTCCTCCCAGTTTCATGGCTATCCCAAAAGCGGCAACCGCAAGTGGACCATAGATGGCTGCCATGCTATTGACGAGTACTTTACCAAATGAAAATAAAAATTTACCTGTAAAAACAGGAATGGATATGGCCAGGATTGGAAGTATGATGGTACTTTTCAGTTTGATTTCGTGCCACCTGATTTGAAAAGGATTATTTTTTTTAAACATGATGACAAGTGCAATGCTCATCAATAAACCTTGTGAGATGAGTGTTGCAAGCGCGACATATGTGGTTCCTTCATGCAATATGAAAACAAAAAATAAAGATAGAATCAGCTTAATGGTCATCGCAATCAGATTCAAAACGAGAATCATGGTGGTGTTGCCCTTAGCTTTTTCAAGACCGATGAATACACTGTTGATTGCCATCAAAGCTGTTGATGCCATTTGAATATAAAAATATCCGAGTCCAGTTCTGATCACTTCTTCCGGTGCATTGAGTAGCATTAGAATCCTTTCGCCGAATACAAGTGTCAGTATCACAACAGATAGACTGACCAAAAAGGCGAGTACAAAGGCAGCACCTGCATGTTTTCTGGCTTCATCGATTTGTCCAGCTCCATAGAATCGAGCAACAATCACAGTTCCACCGACTGCGATCCCACCCCCAAATGCCATGATTGCACTCTTGATTTCATCGATGAATACAACAGAGGCTACTTCATGGTTTCCGATCCAAGATACCAATACCAAATCAAAAAATCCATAAAGATAATTAAACAATCCGTAAACAGCAAGCGGTGTCGATAAAAAGAGTACAACTTTAAAGAGGTTGCCTTCAAGTATGTATCTTCTTCTTTTTTTTGCTTGCTCCGTTAAATTCATGTCAATAGCCCTTCATGTGTCTTATACAATAGAC
>JANJXB010000073.1 GCA_024709245.1 Acholeplasmataceae bacterium
ATTAAAGAAAGCCAAATCGATGAGGAATTGCTTCAATATCAAAACACGCGTGCTCAAGCAGAAAACGAGATTAAAAGTATCAAAATTTTTCTTGAAAATAAACAAGATGAGAAATTCATGATTTTTGCTGCACATCTTGAGATTTTGAATGATATTACTATTGCTGAAGAGATCAAAAATTATATCATCAAAGAAAAATATAGTTATCCTTACGCGATTCATCAAGTCTACGAAAAGTATATCGAGATGTTATCAAAAGTTAAAGATGATCTTCTCAAAGAACGCGTCGCTGATTTAAAAGATGTGAGAAATAGACTGATTCGTATTTCTGATCAAGTTGAAGAATCAAGTCTTTCGAAATTAGTCAAACCTACGATTGTATTTGCCGAAGATTTATATCCTTCAGATATAGCCACCATTGATCGAACCATGGCTAAAGCGATTGTCACTGAAGTGGGTGGTCAAACTTCTCACACCGCAATCATCGCGAAAAGTTATGAAATACCAGCCATTCTAGGGGTAGATCAAGTTATGCATCAGGTCAAACATGGTGATTTCATCATCGTTGATGCCATTTCAAACAAGATCATTATCAACCCAGAACAATCTGTGATTGAATCCTATCAACAAAAACAAAAAACCTATCATGAAAATCAGGATTTAACCAAAGCTTATCTCGACAATAAGCCCATCACGAAAGATCATATTAAAATCGAAGTGTCGATCAATATCAACTCGACAAGTCAAGATGAACTGAGTTTTGAAAAGTATGTGGATGGTGTTGGATTATTTAGAAGTGAATTCTTATATATGGAAAACACACACATGCCAACCGAAGAAGAACAGTATGTTGTCTACAAGAAAGCTCTTGAAGCATTTGGTGAAAAACCACTCATCTTAAGAACACTTGACATTGGTGGCGATAAAGAATTATCCTATATGACACTACCCAAAGAAGAAAATCCTTTTTTGGGCAGACGCGCTATCCGTTTATGTTTTGAACATATGGATGTCTTTAAAACACAACTGAGAGCTGCACTGAGAGCATCCATTTATGGTAATCTTTGGTTGATGTTTCCGATGGTTGGATCACTTGATGATGTCTATCAGATTAAAGAAGTCGTTGAGACTGTGAAATCGGAATTAGATTTGGATGGTATTCCCTACAGTGCCAACCACAAGGTTGGTATCATGCTTGAAATTCCTTCCATTATTTTAGTAGCTGACCATGTTGCTAAAGAAGTTGATTTTGCAAGCATCGGAACCAATGATCTTTGCCAGTATTTAACAGCCGTTGACCGAATGAATCCTCTCGTATCTAAATATTACCAGAGTTATTCACCTTCGATGTTTAGAATCATAAAGATGGCAGTTGATGCATTCAATGTCCATCATAAACCCATTTCGGTATGCGGTGAACTTGGTGGAGACCCCGTGGCAGTACCCATTTTACTTGGACTTGGTATGAGAAAACTTTCCATGAGTAAAGCATCAGTGCCACTCATTAAGAAAATCATTACTGAACACGAAATGAATGAATTTGCTGAAGTAGCTCAGCATGTATTGAATTTAAAAACAGAAAAAGAAGTCATCGATTATGTTAAATCAAGACTCAACTTGGAGGATTAGGTTTACTTCCTAGATGATTGACTAACAATGATGGATTACGATCGAAAGTATTGACAAAGAAACAAAAAACAGATAGTGATCAATCTCAGGTTGAACTCGTCGAAAATAGATTTGGCGAATTAGCACACTAAAGCGATAGAATTAATAATTCTATATCATTCCATCTCTTTCGAAGATACGCATGCTGCGTGTCTTCTTTTTATTTGATGAAAGCGCTTTATTTATTGACCTTGCCTATGATACAATGAGGGTAATCAAGTCGATTGAAAGGATGCACTTTGGTGCACGGGTTACATCATGATCATACTGAACGGACAGTCTTTAACTTTACAACAACTCATTCAAATCTCAAGGGATCACGAAAAAGTAGAAATGGATCCTTCCAGTATGGAACTCGTGAAAAAAGCGAGTCTTTTTGTCAAACAAAAGTCAGAAAGTGATGAACCTATTTATGGGATTAACACTGGATTCGGGCACCTTGCACATGTGAAAATTGATAAGAAGGAAGTCAATCATTTGCAGGAAAATCTACTTATGAGTCATGCATGTGGTGTAGGAGATCCTCTACCAGTTGATACCGTCAGAGCGATGATGGCCTTAAGAATCAATGCACTCATTAAAGGTTATTCAGGAATCAGGCTTGAAACGCTTCACAAAATGGTTGAATATTTAAATGATAATTTCATTCCCGTCGTCTTTGAAAAAGGAAGTTTAGGGGCAAGCGGTGATTTAGCTCTGCTTTCCCATATGAGTTTACCTTTGATTGGAAAAGGTGAAGTCCTTTGGAATGGAGTCCGTATGTCCACTGAAGAAGCATTGAAAGAGTCAGGAAAAAAACCAATTGATCATTTAAGAGCCAAAGAGGGACTATCTTTGATCAATGGAACACAAAGCATGACTGCAATTGGTGGTCTTGTTCTCTATGATGCAATTCATGTTTTAAGACTTGCCAATCTTGCATTATGTCTTTCAATGGAAGCACTTGAAGGTGTGATGGACGCTATGGATGAACGAGTACATGCTCTTAGAGGTCAAAAGGGTCAAATTGCGATGGCAGAAGAAATCAGAGAGATGCTTAAAGGCAGCAAATACACCACTTCATGTAATGAAAAACGTGTTCAAGATGCGTATAGTTTGCGCTGTGCTCCTCAAGTTCATGGGGCTTCGAAAGATGCTATTGACCATGTCATCTCCATCATTGAGCGTGAAATGAATGCGGTCACAGACAATCCGATTGTGTTTGTTGATGATGATAAAATCATATCCGCAGGTAATTTTCATGGTCAGCCATTAGCGCTTGCTTTGGATTATTTAGGTATTGCCCTTGCAGAATTGGCCTCAATTTCTGAAAGAAGAATCGAGCGAATGGTCAATCCCTACCTTTCCAATGGCTTACCCCCATTTTTGACAAAATCATCTGGCCTCAATTCTGGCTTCATGATTGTTCAATACACCGCAGCATCCTTAGTCTCTGAAAACAAAGTGCTTGCACATCCAGCATCTGTGGACTCAATCCCATCTTCAGCAAATCAGGAAGACCATGTTTCGATGGGTTCCATCTCGGCGCGTAAATCGAAGACCATTTTAGATCACGCCATCAAGGTAATTTCCATGGAAATATTCACTGCTTGTCAAGCCATTGATTATCGCATTCAAAGACCCATGGGAGAGACGACAGGAAAAGCATATCGATGCATTCGAAAGTACATCCC
>JANJXB010000078.1 GCA_024709245.1 Acholeplasmataceae bacterium
CCCTGATAACTGGAGACAATGTAGTGATTTCTTGCATCATCAAAACTAAAAATGAGTTCAAAAGGAACTTCATCGGTTTCATCGTTTCCAACGCAGGAAAAAAGCATAAATGCGAAAACAATTATCCATAATGGTTTAAAATACTTCGTTGCCATGTTGTTCATACGTCCTTCCCCCAAAGTGTAGTATTAAGTTTAATATATCATAAAAATCATCATCTAACAATGTTTCATCCAGATATCTTAATATTTCATTGTAAAAATAAAAAAGGCTTTACGCCTTCTTTTGAACTGCTTGGATTGCTTTTAAGGATGCTTCAAAGACTTCATCTTCAGTCATCCCATTGGTGTTAATCACCTTGAATGGAATCTCATAGACTGAACATTGGGCTTTGACCTTCACGGTATAATCTTGAAGTAAATTGTAGAAATAATCCTTATTCTTATCAAAATTCTCGATTTCTTGTTGTCTTCCTCTGTTCATGACTCGATCTCTGAAATGTTCCCAGTCGACATCAAGGATGATGTATAAATCCGGTTTCTTGATTTGATTCATGTAGGCATGGAATACACCATTGTACATGTTCATGATGGTTGGCATCGATTTTAAATTATGTTGAGCAAAAAGCCAGTGCTCCACCAAATCACGGTCTACAATGAAATCTCCATCGTATTTTTGTTGATTCAACCAGTGATTATGAATGAAATAAATCTGTAACAGCATTTCAACATTCGATTTTTGTTCATAAAGCCATTTGAGTAGTGTATTGAAGACTTCGTCATCTTTTTCGAATTCTTCCATCACTGGAAGATTGAGTGCTTTACCAAGTCGAGTGACTAGTGTTGATTTTCCAGATGCAATCATGCCGCCAACGGAGATTTTCATAGGTATTTCCTTCCTTTTATAGTTTGTCTGTGGTGAGATAATCGATTCCGTAGGATTCGAGTTTCATGGCTTCTTTGGCATCATTAACCGTCCAGGTTGCTATTTTGAAACCTTCGTTTTTCAACCGGTTCACCCATTTGGGACTGATATAGTCTTTGGAGATGGAGAAATCCAGGTGATTGACGCGGCAATCATAGATCACCTCATCATCGAGTTCATCAACGAGCAGTTGAAGATCTGCAGAAGTGAGTGCACGGATGTATTTCAAATAATTGATGTTAAATGAAATGATGATGTAAGAAAGGGATGGATAATTGTCTAACAAATTGATGAAATCCGTGAGTTGTGTAATGTCATGAACGCGCTTGATTTCAATCACAGCTGTTTTATCGTGATAACTGCAAATGTCTAAATAGTCTGTGACCAATGGGATCCGTAAAGTTTCAAATTTCTTGATGTTTGACCCACTGATGATGGGATATGAAGACGCTTCTTCAAAGGTCATATCTTTTAAATCTTTCGTGATGCCATTCATACGTTTTAAGTCGTCATCATGGAAGATGACGAACTTTCCGTCTTTGGTGGTCTGCACATCGGTTTCAATACCGAAATAGCGTTGTTCCTTTGCAGCCAGTTCAAATGCGGGGATTGTATTTTCAGGAGCCTGTGAGGATAACCCTCGGTGTGCAATATACTTCATACATAACCTCGTCCGGTGACGGATTTATCTTGTTTTATTTTAGCATAAAATCTAAGTATTTAAAAGTATCCAATCTATGTTTATCTATTTCTATGAACCAGTTTGATCGGTGGTTTCCAAATCAACATCAACAACTTCGATTTTTTTCTTCTTGATCGTCGATTGAAATCGATCCATTCTGGCAATTTCTAAAAGTTCTTCTTTTGAATCGCTGGCAAGCATTAAGATATCTCCTGCACGAAGTTCGGTATGACCCCGAGGTGTCACAACCGACTTTCCTCGCTTGATCATGACAATCAAGATACGTTCCGGGAGTTCAAGCTCCATGATGGTTTGTCCGACAACCTCACTGTCATCAGGGACTTTGACACCCAGTAAATCCGCGTAGGTATCTCCTCGATAATCGGTGAAAGTTGTCAGAACGTTACTCGATTTTTCAGTGAGTTTCAAGCGATTCGCAAGAGGAATAAGTGAAATCCCTTGAATCAGGACAGAGAAGAAGGCAACAAAGAACACAATATTGAAAATCAAAGGTCCACTCGACAATCCATAAACCAGAGGGTAAATCGCAAATACAATCGATGCTGCCCCACGGAATCCTACCCAGGATACGAGTGTCATTTCCTGCCATGATTTTTTAAAGAAAGTCATGATGGAAAACACAGCGAGTGGTCTAGCGACAAAGGATAAGAATGCAGCCACTGCAAGTCCTTGCCAGACGACATCAAAGACTTGACTTGGGAATACAAGAAGTCCCAAGGTGAAGAATAATAAGATTTGCATCAGCCAAGTGAGGCCATCAAAGAACTTAATGAGTGAAATCTTATGGGTCAGGGGATGATTGCCTAACACAATCCCGGTGAGATAAACAGCAAGAAAACCATTTCCACTTAGATAGGTCGAGAGTCCAAAAGACAACATGACCATCGAAGCTGCAATGATGAAGTAGAGACCGTCAATGGACAAGTGAATCTTATTGATGAGATAAGTAGCAAGATAACCAATACCGATACCCACTGCTGCACCTACAAAAAGCTGCAAGATGAAAGACCATGCAAATCCACTTGCTGTCCCTTGAATTAAAAAGATGAAAAGTAAAGTCATCATATATGCAATCGGGTCATTGGATCCACTTTCGAGTTCGAGTGTCCCAGCCAAATCCTTTTTTAAGTTCATATTTCTGGTTTTCAGGATGGTGAAGACCGCTGCAGCATCGGTGGATGAGATGATCGCACCAAGGAGTAAACCTTCTAGGATAGAGAGTTCAAAAACAAGACCCGCAAATAATCCTACTGTGAGTCCTGTGATGATGACACCGACGGATGCTAATAAAATCGAAATGGGTGCAGATTTTTTTACGGATGGCCAAGAAGTATCAAACCCTCCTGAAAAAAGAATCACCACGAGCGCAATTTCAGCAATTCCAGAGGCGAGAATATAATCATTGAAAACGATGTTTCCGAGTCCTTCTTCTCCCATCAGCATGCCGATGGTGACGAAAATGATGAGTGTCGGTACACCAAACTTATTGGTTAATTTAGATGCAAATACAGCAACAAACAAGATGATACCACCCACTAAAAACCAAGTTTCCAACGGCATATTTCTCCTCCTACTCATCCTTGTTACTTTCATTGTATCATAGATACAGGGCTTACGACGTGAAGTATTTCAAGTGATGAAAGAAAAAAGTTGTTGTGTGTCCAACAACTTTGATTTATTTCATTTTGATCATTCGAATCTCATGAATGGACCCAAAGGATGCAATGTTAACATCTTTTGAAATGCCATCTTTCTGAAATCCCATGCGATGATAAAAGTCAATCGCGTTCTGATTCGATGATAAAACCCAAACAGAAATCTTTGAAAATTGAGAAAGTGAAGTCATTGCTTTCTCCATCAATTGTTTTCCAATCCCTTGTTTCTGATGGGATTTTAAAACATAGAGTGCTTTCACTTCTCCTGTGTTTTGGAGATCCTGATCGGGTGAATCGATAAAACATGAAAAACCGACGACTTGATTTCCATCCTGTGCAATCCATGTGTTTTCAGGAAAATTCCGAGCAAGTTTAACACACTTTTCAAGAGATCTTGAATCCAATATGCGTTGATCCATCAATCCTGTGTAGGTTTCCATCCAGGATTGATAGTGCACATAGCCTTTACCTTCTGCATCATCACAGGTCGCTAAACGATACGTTATCATTTTTGATACGGCACCTCGATCTTAAATGATTTTGCATAAAGTTGATTGATTTCATGAATGGCTCTTAAATTTGACATCGAGTCTGTCATGCCACCCGCACGATTACGCTTTCTCCATATCTTTTCATAGGTTTCGAGCGTTTGTTCGAAACGTTCAACCACTTCTTTCATCCAAGCCTTCTTGGTTTCAATGGGATGTTTTCCAGTAATGGCAATGGAAAGTGTCATGCACAATAATAAATCAATCGATAATCTCAGTTCTTCAACATAGAGTTTATCCGTAGATTGAATATTGGCTTGATTCAATCTTTCTTGATAACTCCTGATTTCATCAATCAAAGGTTCACTAATTCCTGGTTCAGCATAGATGTGATTGGCTAACTGCTTTTCAATGGTCTCAATGGGTTTATCGGTCGATAATGCATATCCTGCATTCCATAAGATGTTCATGATGGCTGTACTGTTGTGCGTGTACTCTCTTTGGAAATGATTGTATCGTCCCATATCCAGCAACAAATCCCCAACAATATGGTTTTGATCCATCATTAAATACTTGTTGATATACTCTGAAGTTCTTGCCCGATTATCCATTTTTAAATTCCAAGACTCGAGTCCTGCATAGACAATGCCTGGAAAACTGATGACAAATTGCTGGATGTGACCTGCATCTCCCCAATCTGTGAGTAATATTCCTTGTCCATGGTTTAATTTAGTATGATAACATGCTTGATGAATGTTTTCAAACATGTCTTCCGTTCTTCCTGTCACTGAATTCCAAGAGGATGTCCCCGGTGCAGCCATGAAGGGGACCTTATAGCTTTTTAAGCGTTCTAAGGTCTCTTTAAAGGGATAGTCCTTGTCATAACCCCAATCAACGAAAATCATGTCCTTGGGCAGTTTCTTGAGTGTTTCAGGATAATGATTTAAGACATCTCCCCAAACCATTGGAGTTCTTCCATGTGATTTAACAAACTGATAAAGCTTGAGTAAGTAATCCAGATAAATCTGTCCAACAGACGTCTTCTTCGCTTCAGCTTCTGTCTTTCCATGACCGATTTCGTAGGGTTCATCTAAATTCATATGAAAATACTGACTTCTGGAATGCAGGAGTGCATCACTGTAATACTTTTCAACGAGTTCAAGACTTCTTGGATCTAAGGGATTGATGGTGGAAGCCGCACGATGTGCACCCCACATGAACATTCCTTCGGGTATGATGGCTAAATCCTTATATTGTTCCTTTTCAAGCCATGCTGTCATATGGCCAAGACCATTATGACAGGGAACCAAATCGATGAAACGATCGTGTGCATAATCTTCAAGTTTACGATAATCATCGACTGTGATGGGCGTGAGTCCTTTAAAGAGTTCTGGAAATGAGGGATACTCAAATGAGAATCCTTCAACATAGAGTTCTAAGTGATTGTATTTCAGATCTGATAGAATATCAATCAATTGATACACTGTCTTCATTTGGGGAATCTTGTTTCTTGAGATATCATACATGAAACCTCGAATGCTTAAATCGGGTTCATCAAAGATTGTTCCACAAGGAAGTAATCCTTCAGGTGCTTCTTTGAC
>JANJXB010000123.1 GCA_024709245.1 Acholeplasmataceae bacterium
GATTCACGGATGTCTTTAGGTGGAATGATGTTTTTAACTTCAACACGGTTGACTTTAATCCCCCATGGGTCAGTCGCTTCATCCAAAATTTCTCTCATTCTAGTGTTAATCAAATCTCTTGATGTGAGTGTTTGGTCTAAATCAAGATCACCAATGATGTTACGGAGCGTCGTAGCCGAGATGTTTTCAATCGCAGAAATTGGATTTTCAGTACCATACGTGTACAATTTTGGATCTGTGATTTGATAGAAAACGACGGTATCAATTTGCATGGTGACATTATCTCTTGTGATAACAGGTTGTGGTTCGAAATCTTTAACCTGTTCCTTAAGTGATACAGTCTTTACCAAACGATCAAATACTGGAATGATAAAATGTAGTCCAACGCCAAGAGTCTTGTGATAAGCACCGAGACGTTCAACAACAACGTTCTTGGTCTGAGTGACCAATTTGAAACTCATTGCACCGAGGATGAAGATAAAACCAATCAATACCACGATGCCAACTAAACCCGCTGGTGTGATCAAAACGGGAGCAAGCCAATTTAATGCATTCATATGTATACCCCTTTTCTTTAATTTATGATTCCATTGATTCTACAATCAACTTATTACCTTCAACATCTAAAACTTTAACATGTTTTCCCACCGTTAGGGCTTCTTTTGAAGTTGCTGACCAATCCATTGATCCGATCTTTACTCGACCAGGCAAATCCAATGTGATCTCTTTGACAACAATCCCTGTCTTACCAATGATGGCATCGACATTGGTTTTAATCTCATTCGTTTTCATATACTTCTTGATCGCTGGACGAGTGAGTAGAAGCAGAATAGAAGTGACTAAGACGAATACAATGGCTTGAACAATGACATGAGCGCCGACAAGCGCTAGGACAAAGCTGGGCACTGCAGCTAAAGAGAACCAAATCGAAATCATGTCTGCAGTGAATAATTCAATAACGAGTGCAAAGACAAATAAGCCTAGCCAAAACCATACCATATATTCGATCATATTACACTTCCTCCTTCAAATCAACGACCATCAGTTCATTCTTGTGGTCCCAGGTTGCTTTAAACTTCCTTGCGACAGCATCGAGTTTGATGTTGAACAACTCGCTTAATTCCTCGACAAAAGCCTTATTTGTGACTCTGCCGTACGATGAACGGACCGTAATCTTATACTTATTACTTTCCGGGATGTCATGCTTCATCGCATCCGCCTTCGATAAAGGTTTGATGATGATCAACTGTTTTGTCTTTTCAATGCCCAGCATGACACTGTACGCACTTTCAAAGAAAGTAGTTGCAGGCTTGTTGAGAGTGATGTTTCCAGGCGCCAATGTGACAATACAGTCTTTAGGCTTTTCGTTAAACCAAGTGATTTCCATATATTAACCTCCTACAATTTCATTATACACCATATTATTGAAATTGCAAGATAAATTATAAAAAATTATTATTTGTTATTGAATGGAAATTTCGAGGAGTTGAATCCCAAGATGGATTGCTATTTCAGATAGTTCATCGAGTTGATCCGAGTCTAAAATTCGATATCGATTCCAAGTATCTCGGATTTGGCTTTCAAATGTTTTCAAACTGTTCACAGATGCATAGACAAACAGTTTTGGATCTGTAATCTGAAATGTGTATTCAAGGGTGATGGGTTCAACACTTGGATGATTGGAATCTTGAATGGTTAATGTACGTTTCTGTTTTCTGATGTTCACCATTTCAATGGCACGATCGATCATTGGAAAAAGGAAGTAAGAACCCGGTTGATCGATGATCTTATAAAAACCACCCAGGCGTTCTACAATCATGACATGCCCTTCTTTAAGGTGATGCAGAGATAATAAAATCACAGTCACTGTGAGAAAAGCCATGACAAGGATTGCTAAGATTAATGGATCCATAAGATACCTCTTTCGTATGATTTGATTAACGGACACACCTATGATATACTGTAAATGATCACTACGGGGAGCCATGTGCTGAGAGGACGAAAGTCGACCCGCGAACCTGATCTGGATGATACCAGCGGAGGAATAGTTGAGATGAAAATCGTTCACTAATCCATTTCTTTGGTTATCCATAGAAATTTTTTATTTTCTAAGGAGGAAAAAAGAGAAATGAAGTCAAGTTTGGAATTGAAAAGATTGATCATGAGCAGTGCATTGGTTGCCATCGCATTTGCCATTGAGCTACTCATCAAGTTTGTTTTGCCCATGTTCAATATGCCTTTTGGGGGTAATTTTATTGGGTTATCGATGTTACCGATGGTGATTGTTGGATACCTCTATGGATTTCGATACGGTATCATAGCTTCATTTGTCTATGGAGTCTTTGAAATCATCTTAGCTCCATCAGGTTATATCGTAGGTTGGTCCTTTTTATTGGACTATTTAGTCGGATTTACAGCTTATGGTTTGACAGGACTTTTTGTGGGCAAACTTGGAAATCTGAAGTATGTCATCATCGGTGTCTTGATTGCTGGAGTTACGAGATACTTATCAGTTTCCATTGCAGGTGTTATTTTTTGGAGTGATGTTGCAAACTTTGATGCGTTTTTCTACTCATTTATTACCTATAATTTAGGATACAACCTCTCGACAACACTCATCACATTGGGTATCTTAATCTTGATTAGAAAACGCATCATCTTGTTGAATGACGAATATTTAAAAGTGAATTAAGATTGGCTTTGACAACCTTCAGATAATCTAATCTTGGTTGATATCCAAAAGGTATTAAAAACGCACGATCTAAAAAAGTTTGATAAGGGATGGATTTCCGTCCCTTTTCTTCATGGTCTTGTAAATCCCAGTATTCAAATAAAACACGTGCGGGCAATAAAAAATATTGATTATATTTCTTAAAATGCACGATTAAAAACGCGATTCCACCGTGCTGATCGACACCTCGTAAATGTTCAATTTGATGAGGGTGCACATTCTTGAGAGGCATAGATGTTCCTGAATTGGTTTCTTTGGCATCAAAATCGATGTATAAACCATCAAAAACACCATTGAAATCCGTAGTAGACGGCG
>JANJXB010000053.1 GCA_024709245.1 Acholeplasmataceae bacterium
GCCGACAAAAGGAGCGCGAGGAGCGGAATTTTGCGACGAAGCGCGGCCTGTCGGCCGATCATACGGCAAAAAAGCGCGAAGTTCGACGTTTCGTAAGGCATTTCGGAATGGGGATTACGGATCAATAGTCATCGTTTTTCGAAAATGCCTTCAAAAAAGCGTATTATTTTGCCAATAAATACCAAATACCTGCATTATCCGATGATTCAGGATTATGTGTCGATGCTTTAGATGGAGGACCTGGCATTCATTCAGCACGTTATTCAGGATTGGGTGACCATGAAAACAATTTAAAACTCTTAAGAGTCATGGAACATCAGGAAAACCGAAGCGCACATTTCATTTCTGTCATCGTGATTGCATATCCTGATGGTCACTACAAGCACTATGAAGGTAGAGTGGATGGTAAGATTCATCATGAAATCCTAGGGTCAAATGGATTTGGATATGATGTCATTTTCTATCATGAGCCATCTCAAACCACATTCGGTATGTTAGATCCTAAAATCAAGAATCAAATCTCGCATCGAGCCAATGCCTTAAGGCTATTAAAGGAGGATTTCCATGAAACTACTCATCACGAGTGACGTACACGGCGATCTTCAAGGTTTAAAAGATGTCATTTCAAGACACAAAGAGATCGATATTCATTTGAATGCTGGCGATATGGCCTTAGATCCAAAACACTATGAACCCTTTCACATCATCACTGTGAAAGGCAATAATGACTTTGGTGTTGACTTACCCTATGTCAGAATCTTAGAAATCGGTGGCATGAAAATCATGCTCACACACGGGCATTTGGAGCATGTCAAGTTCTCTTTGGATAAATTAAGACTCCGTGCCAAACTAGAAGGTGTACAACTCGTCATCTTCGGTCATACCCATGAGCGATACCTCATGGTTGAAGAAGGTATCATGTTTGTCAATCCAGGGGCTTTAGGTGATTATCACAAGAGTTATGCGATTTATCACAATCACCAAGTCACCTTTCATACGAGGTAGAAAGTGGAACACGTTGAACTCATTCAAGAGCATGCATCCAAAGCATTTGGTGTGAAAAAGGAAGATGTCTTCGTCAAGCATCGCTTTTTAGGTGGTATGAGCCACCTGACCTATCATATTGAAATTGGTGGTGTGGATTACGCGTATCGTGTCATCGGAAAAGATGGCAATCTTTTTGTCGACAGAAAGATTGAAAAGAAGAATTTGGAGATCATTAAAGATTTAGGATTGAATAACGAAACAGTCTATTTTGATGATGTTGAAGGCGATAAAGCTGCTCGATATGTCGAAGGGACTGTACTGACACAATTAGACATTCATGAACATTTAGGAGAAGTAGCAAAAGCACTGAAAAAACTGCATCACTCCGGACTGCAACCTGCATCCGACTACGGATTGATCAAGCGTCTTGATTTGTATGAAACATTCACAAATATCAGAAGTGAGAAATATCTCAATTTGAAAAATGAATGGATTAAGATGTACGAAGCAGAACACAAAGACAAACCCAAAGTGTTCTGTCATAATGATGCTCAACGGTCGAATATGGTCGTTGGAAAAGATCAACTCTATCTTTTGGATTGGGAATATGCAGGACTGAATGAATTCTATTATGACATCGCAAGTTTTGGAAATGTGAATTTTGACGATGCGTTGAAATTACTCGATGTCTATCTGAATCGAAAAGCTACCCTTGATGAACAAAACAGTGTTCGATTCTACCGGATGTTTCAAGCCCTTCAGTGGCACCAGGTCGCAACCCGTAAAGATATGGTTGGACTCTCAGAAGTCTTAAAATTTGATTTTAAAATGCTTGCTGAAAAGTATTTGAATTTAGCAGAAAAACTCTATTTAGAAATCAAAGGGTGATTCCATTTTGCGTCTATCTGATGTTTTAAAGCTTCCCAAACAACCGCATAGCTTATCCATCATCAAAGATTATCTCGAACAGTCGCTTTCTCATCATGATTATCAAGCGGCTTTTTCCCATTATTTCGAGATTGCCTTCTCTTTGGAAGCTTATGATATGGTCGTTTCAGAAGGTGAAAGGGTCATCAAAGACATCAAGGATCAGGCAGATACCGAATACACCGAAAAAATCATTAAATCTGTGATTCATGCGTGTTTGAAAGTAGGTAAACTCGAACAAGCGAAATCTTACATTGCACTTCGAAAAGAAAAACTACCCATGCTCAAACAATACTTGGGTATATTAGATGAAATCGAATATAAAAAAGCCGTTGGATTGCCTTATTTAGATGATGTTTTAAAGGTCTTAAGCGACGTCGTTCCAGAATCGACTAAAGTGTTCTGCCATCAAGAGTTATTCAAGCTCTACGAAGCAGATCATCAGTATGAAATGGCTTTACTCTCAATCTATGAACTTTACAACTATGATCTGAAGCGTGATTATTTCAATCAGGAGTTAAGATTGTTGCTGCATCTGGATCGAATCGATGAAGCCTTAAAAAAAGCACAAGCAGAACTCAAATCCAATCGAAGCAACATCTTCGCTGTTTTAATCCTCTTAGAATGCTACATTCGAAAAAATGATCTTTATAAGGCTTCAAACCTCGAAGCGGAATACGAAGAAGAAATCGATAAGCAATCCGATGAATTCAGAAAGAAAGCTTATGAGAAGATCATCGAGCTTTATAAAGCCATGGATAACAAATTATCCCTTGACTTATATCAAAAGAAGCTCAAATCGATCTCAAAAACCATCGATAAAAAAGTTAAACCTCAAGAAGAGAAAAAAGAACCTGAAGTTGTCTTCATTGAAAAGATTGAAAAGAAAGAAACCGTTCGACAGGATTTATTCAAAACACTTGAAATCAGTCATGACTTGATTGAATACAGTCACTTGATTGATGAAAAGTTGCTCTTAAGAGACTATTTAAGAGTCTTTTTCATGCATGTGGATTCTTACATCAAACCTAAAGAATATGTCATCTATTTAGAAAACGAATCCCCGAATCTCTTTCACTATAAAAAAGAAAGATTGTATGATAAAACCATCATTTCCAGTTTCTTAGAGGATACTGTGATTCAGGTTGTGATGAAATCTGGAAATGAAATTTTAGATGAAGCCAAAGCACTCCGAGCTCCTAAAAACATCATCACCCAAAAAGAGTATGAAGATGATGTGAAGTTTGTCTATGCGTTTCCTCTGGGTGATCAAGGTGTCTTTCAAGTTCACTTTGATCAGGAAATCAAGGATCCTGGGATTCATTACGATCTCCTCAAACTGATCAGTGCCATCTTATTCGCACATCTTCAAGATGAAAAGAAACTTTCCAAATTAAAAACTGAAAACAGATATTATCAAGCGGTCTTAAATTCCCCGTTTCTAGCATACAGGGAATATCGTGAAGAGCGATCGACGTACAATGAAGAAGCCATGAAGCTTTTTCAAATCGATCGTCATCAACACATCGAACTCTTTTTAAGAGATGTGTCGTATGACGATGTCAATCTATACAAAGAATCACTCAAGAAATTGATGATGCGAAGCGGTGAACAAAAAGAACTACTCTACAAATATCAAGAAAAACATATTCTAGAAAAGATGTATTCACTGAGAATAGGAGATGACATGGTTGTTATGAGCATATTCGTTGATCAAACCAAAGTGGTGACAGACACCAAAGAGTTAATCGAAAAAGCGACGGTAGATCCTGAAACAGGACTTCCCAATCTTTATCAGTTTCAACAGTCCTTTAAAGAAGAAATCAAAGATAAAGCGAGTCTGATCTTGATTGAACTCTCTGAAGAATTAAAGCACATCTACGGGATGGAAAACATTCTCAAATACTTCAAAGAATTCAGTCAGCACACGAAAAAGTTTTTCAATGAAGGCAACACTTACCGCTATGATTTCAATCAACTCATTGTTGTACTCCCTTATAATGACATCCGAAGTGTCACGAAAGTCGTGAAAGACTACATCAAATACTTGGATCATTATGAGTCAAAGATTTTAAAGTATGAAAAATTCAATGTGAATCTGGGGATTCTGAGATATCCGGTTGTGACGATCGATAAAGATCCAGAAAAGATCATGAGATATTTGGATATCGCGCTTGAGAAAGCAAAGCGCGATAAAGAAGAAAAATATGTCTTTTTCGTTTATCGTGATTATGAAGATGAACTCTTTGAACAAACCGTCATTGATCACTTGAATGTTGCCATTGAAGAAAAATCGTTAGGATTAGTCTTCAATCAGATCACGGATGTGAAAAAGAATAGAGTCTGGCAGTATTAATCTGAACTTGCTCTTTTAAATTTAGCCATCGATAATAAATATCTACTACAGATCGCTAAAAAGAGAAATCGACTCATTGATCTTGAACGATTCCACATCCGAAGAGTCTGTGAATTCTTAGTCGATCTTGAAAAGCAGACCGAACGTTTGATTAAACTCACCATTCCGGTCTCTAAAGAGACTTTCTTGGATCCGACATTCAATCCTTTTGTCTTGGGATTATTTAAAGAATACGGTATTCCATATGAGTTTGTCAGAATCAAGTGTGACATGGACTTAAGAGCCAATCAATACGCATCTCAAATTCAGGAATTGATTGATCACGGCATTTCACTCGATACCACATCCGTGGATATGGCACTCGCATATCCATTCCATGCACTTCACATCGAATATCGTAAGGAATCTGTGAAATGGAATGGATATTTGACGCACTTAAAATCCTTTTTAGATGGATTCAATATGGCACTTGTCATTCGCGGTGTCAAAACCAAAGATCAAAAAGAAGCTTTAGAAAGAATTGGTATTCAGTACATGGAAGGACCTCTGTATAAAGAACTTCCTGCACCGACATTAATTCAAAAAATCAAGGAGACCTTATGAGTTTAAAAGAGCTCAAGCAGTTTGTCAGTGAAACAAAAAACGATGAAAGAAATAGCCATGGCTACAGAGCCAGGGCAGCTTTTGTCATGCTTGAGCATGTGGATTTGATGATTGAACGCTATGAGCATGAGATGCAAACGGAAAAAGGTGCGATTTTACTCGATGTCTTTGGTGTTCTTCAAGGACTCTTCGTCGCCATTGATGCCTTATATGATCTAGCGATTGGGCTTACTCAATATAAGTATCATATCAATGTGAACTCCAATCCAACCCTTCATGAACTTAAATTCATTCGAAATGACATCGTAGGTCATCCAACACATAGGACATATCCCAATGGTGGGATGGGATTTTCGATATTGTCAACAGAGCATTTATCGAAAGAACGATTTTCATATCATACCTATATCTTTGAAAAAAACAATCTCGAAATCAAAACCAAAGACGTTTATATCAAACCCCTTTTTGATGCGTATCATGTCGAAAAAGATGTGATTTTAAATGATTTGTTTAAATTCATGACCCATGAAGCTGGAACTACATCGATTCCAGAAGAGATTTATGTCTTTTATGAGACTCTCAATTTGGAATCCTTGAAAGCGATTAAAGAAGCTTTCATTCAAGAATATGGTTTGGATGAGAAGTCATCTCACCGGTTTTTATGGCGAGTTGGTTTATTGGAAACGTTGATTGATTGGGATGTTGAAGAAAACAGTTTGAAAGAGATGATATTATATATGTCGAAACTTCAAGCATCTAAACTCTATGATATCGCACTCGACTTAGAAAACAGAAAAGGAAAAGACTTATATACCCCCATTCCTGAAATGCTTCAATCCTTCTTTAAGTTCATTAGAAAAAATGAAAAAATAGCTTTACCACTACTCAATAACATGCACGATTACATGCACCCATTATTCAAATCGGATGTGCTTGCTTTAATGGCACTGGGTCCAAGTAAAGAAGCATCTAAATTGCTGAGATTTATCAAAGAGCAAACCGATGAAAACAAGGTTTATTTAATCGGTTCGATGATGCGCTCATATCGTCCTAGAAATCCTAGATGATTTTAAGGTTTCGTGTTATAATACTTAAGTGAGGTGAATGAACATGGCATGGAGTAATGAAACATATCTAATTGGCGAAAAAGTGAAAGTCGAAAACGAAAAGGGTTTTGGCGTCATCACGAGAATTGATACCGTAAGAGGATTGATTTATGTCCTTTATAAACGGATGAGAGAAGAAGCATATCCTTATCCTGAAGCAATTGATCAAGGCAAACTTAAACCAGAAGTGAGACAAAAGTAAACACCTAAGCGTGTTTACTTTTTTACTCTAAAAGTCGGTATCAATGATACCTGCTGAATGCTCAAAAATTGAAGTCATACAAAGTATGTGGTATGATAAGGTCACAATCAACAGGAGGTTTCGATGAAGAAAACATTAATCTTAGTCATGGCCATAGGATTTCTAATGTATCTATTTTCATGCACCACTGAAGTTCCAGAAGAAACCATCATCAATGAACCAACACCTGAAGTGATTGGACAACTTCCTGTGTTTGAAGGGTTATCGGATGTCACTTATTACGTCGGACAATCATTTGATCCGAAATATGGCATTTCTGCCATCGATCCTGAAGATGGAGACATCACCCATCAAATAAGTGTACTTGGACTCGACAATGTCCCATTGACTTCTGGAAAACTCACAGAGATGGGTTCTTTTGATTTGACATACATCATCATCGATAGTGATCTTAACAGAGTCACAGAAATCATCAAACTCACCATCTTAGAGCCAGTCATCAGTACTGACTGTGATGCTGAACGTGAAGGGTATCAATTGACTTGGTGTGATGATTTTTCAGGTATGGGTTCAAATGTGAATGAACGCGGTGTCGATTTAGATAAATGGGGTTTCCAATTGGGTACAGGCTCACAATATGGTTTGACCAATTGGGGAAATAACGAACAACAATTTTACAGAAGTGAAAATGCCAGAGTGACGATGGGACAGCTAGTGATTGAAGCCAAAAAAGAAATCTTTAGTGGCATGCAATATACCTCATCTCGATTATTTACACAACCAACGTTCTCTCAAACTTATGGAAGATTTGAAGCGATGATACGTTTACCTGCAGGTGAAGGTTTATGGCCAGCATTTTGGCTGATGCCTAAGAATAGTGTTTATGGTGGATGGGCAAACTCTGGCGAGATTGATATCATGGAAGCCAGAGGCAGATTACCTGGTGAGGTTACTTCCGCACTTCATTTTGGTGGTTCATGGCCCAATAATCAATACACATCCAAACGCTATACATTCCAAAATGGACAAACCATTGAAGAAGACCATTTGTATGCAGTTGAATGGGATGAAACCGAGATTCGTTTTTATGTCAATGATATTTTGTATCATACTGTGAGACAGTGGTCCAGTACAGGTTATGATTATCCTGCACCTTTTAATCAACCGTTTTATATCATCATGAATCTTGCTGTCGGTGGAACATTTGATG
>JANJXB010000009.1 GCA_024709245.1 Acholeplasmataceae bacterium
GCTCATCGCTGAAACCATGCAACCGGGAGCACTTGATATTGGAGCTTTCTTTATGTTGAATCTAACAACCATGTTTGTCAACATGGCTATCATCATGATTGGATTTTTCGCATCATCGGTTTTTACCGATGCGAAATATGCATTAGGCATTGGATCTGGGGTACCCATCATTTTTCTACTCATGAAAATGTTGGGAGGAATTGCAGAAGAAGGTCGAATCCTTTCGGATCTTTCACTCTATGGATTCTATAATCCAGTTTCACTTGTCAATCAACCGGCTTTGATGTGGTATCATGGAGTATATGCATCCATCATTGTCATCTTATTCATTGGCAGTGTGCTCATTTTTAAAAAGAAACAGTTACCCATTTAAAAGAAGATTCAAACAAAGATTAAATTCTATACCCGGAGCGTTTATGAACATCAAAGAACTGATTTCTCTAGACTTGATTAACCTTGAATTAAAATCAACCACGAAGGATGCGGTCATCCATGAACTTGCCGCCATGCTTGATCAAAATCATCATCTTTTCAATCTTGAAGGATTCATTGAAGATATTTACGAGCGTGAATCGATTTGTTCAACTGGCATTGGATTTCAGATTGCCATCCCCCACGCGAAATCGATCCATGTGAAAGTTCCTTCTGTCGTTTTTGGCCGAAGCGATGAGGGAATTGTCTATGATTCTATGGATGGTGATGTTTCAAAATTGTTCTTCATGATTGCAATGCCCGAAGAAGGCATCAACAGTCATTTGAGAGTACTCGCCATGCTTTCTCGAAAACTCATGCATGAAGAGTTTCGGGATCAACTGAAGGAAGCTAAAACAAAAAAAGAAGTGCTCGAATTGATCTATACCATGAATTGATGGCTACCTATTTCCCAGCGATATGCTGGGATTTTTTGTTGATTGGATAGGAATTCGAAGCAATACGTTTTCATTCGATTTTACATCATAAGACCTTTACAAGCCAGTTGGGCTTTTGCTATAATGGGAGAGTATTCAATGTATCGTATAATCGACCTGATGTGGAGGTCAAGTTTCTACCGCGATTCCGTGAAATTCGCGACTACGATATGAGAACAACTTTTTTGTTTGTTTTCATATGTAGAAACCACAATCTAGCAAGCGTGGTTTTTTTATTTTTGAAAAATACATGTGAATACAAAAAAAACAAAAAGGAGAAACAAAAAGTGGAAAGATTTAAAAAGTTTTTCAAGATTGAAGAAAGAGGAAGTAGCATAGGTCTAGAACTGCTAGGCGGTCTTGTCACCTTCCTCGCCATGGTTTACATTTTGCCTGTTAACGCTGGCATGCTCAGCCAAACCGGCATGAGTTTCGGTGGTGTGTTTGCCGCAACTGCAATCGCTGCAGCATTCGCAACCATTCTGATGGGTATTGTTGGTAAGGTTCCCGTTGCCTTAGCTTCTGGTATGGGTGTTAACGCATTCTTCACCTTCACCGTTGTCTTTGGACTCGGCTTTACTTGGCAAGAAGCACTTGCAGCGGTATTGATTTCTGGTATTCTGTTTGTGATCATTTCACTCACAGGCTTAAGAGAAATCGTCATCAATGCCATTCCAAAGAGTTTGAAGCTCGCGATTGGCGCTGGTATTGGATTCTTCATCGCATTCATTGGTTTGAAGAATGCAGGTATCGTCATTGCTGACCCTGCAACATTCGTTCGTCTCGGTAATTTTGCACACCCAACAGTATTGCTAGGACTGTTCGGTATCGTTTTGATTCTTGTACTCTTCGCACTCAATAAGAAAATTTCTCGCTTCGCAATCATTATCTCTATCCTTGGTACCGGTATTCTTGGCGGTCTCCTTGGCCTCATTTTCCCAGGTCTAACAGCGTTCATGCCATCATTCTCTGGCGCAGCAGTTGGCGGTGTTTCTGACATTGGCTTACTCTTCGGACAAGCATTTGGTGCAATTCCTTCCTTATTATCAAATCCAATGGCATACGCAGTCATCTTCACATTCTTATTCATTGACTTCTTTGATACAGCAGGTACTTTAGTTGCTGTAGGCCATGAAGCAGGTTTACTTGATGAAAACGGAAAACTTGTGGGTGGCAATCAAGCATTGTTAGTCGACGCAATCGGTACTGTTGCAGGTGCAGTCTTAGGTACATCAACAGTAACTTCCTACATTGAATCAACAACAGGTATTAAGTCAGGTGCAAGAACAGGTTTAGCTTCAGTAACCACAGGCGTATTGTTCTTACTTGCCCTACTCATTTATCCACTGTTTGGTATCGTTGGTGGTATCAATAGCGGTTATGTTGATGTTTTCGGAGCTCCCATTTTCTACTCACCAGCAACTGCGATGGCACTCGTTTTCGTAGGTGTCCTGATGGTTCGTCCTTTGAAGGACATCGAATGGAATGATCCCATCATCTCCGCATCTTCATTCATTACCATCGTCATGATGATTCTCTCCTTCTCTATTTCTGAAGGTATCGCATTTGGATTCATCAGCTATGCAGCAATGACTGCATTCTCAAAGAAGAGAAAAGAAGCAAATATTGTTGTCTATATCTTGGGTGTTCTATTCCTGATTAACCTCATCATTTACTACAACGGCATTTATTCCTATCCTTTCTGGCCATAATCGGTTATACAAACGAATCCTAAAGACGGTCATCCATTTGGATCACCGTCTTTTCTTTTTATGAAAAAAACGATCTGAATTCAAGTGATCATATACTACCTTATATGATATGTTTTAGTAATGAAATGGAGTCTAAATCGCATCATTTTTTACGGAAACACACAGGTTCTTGATTTTCGTCACAAATCCCTCAATAAAATCATAAAAAAGTATATATATGCGCATAAAAATATTAAAAAAGGGTTGTTAAATCCATTTGTTGATGGTAAGATAGAGATAAATTATCATGTATGTCGACAAAGTTAATCCAAAAAAGAGACGAGAGCATAAACCAAAAACAACATTTGTTCTATTTCTTTTGCTAAAAAACTATTTTTTTTGATGAAACAAGAAAGCGCTTACACCTATGACACTGAAAAAATTGCAGTCACTCAATCCAAAAATCGAAATCCTTGACATCACTGATCCAGCATTTGCTTCCTATGGAAAAATCATAGATTCTTTTCCATTTGCGGATTACATGAACTACTTAGACAAACAAACCATCATTCCAGCAACATTCAATCAATACATTGCAAATGATACAAAATTGTGGAATTACATCAAATATCCCTTGGATTTACAGCCTATCTTTGGTGATGTTCAATTACAGTATGGATATGTCAATGGTAACAATTCACACTTGAATGCCTTGGAATTTCATCCTTCCCCTGAGATTAATCTAGCACTCACTCCTCTTGTGCTCATGCTTGGATTAACCCAAGACATTCAAGACAATCATTATGATGTTCAAAAACTCAAAGCGTTTTTCATTCCAGCCAATACTGCAGTCATCCTGAATGCAACAACCCTGCATTTCTCACCCTGCAAAGTCACCGATGAAGGATTCAAATGTGGCGTGATCTTACCTTATGGAACCAATATGGCATTTGTTACCGAAGCGGAGAAAATCATTGCTCATCAACCCCTCCTGTTTAAAACAAACAAATGTCTGATTGCACACCCCGACAATATCAATCTCATCAATCTTGGAGCATTTCCAGGTTTAGTGGGCGAAAATTTGATGATTCAATACAAGTGAGAGAAACATGCTAAAGATTATTCAAGAAAACAAAAGAATCATCGTCTCATTCAAAAATGACATCTTTTTAGTTCACTCTGAAGAAGAACCTGCATTTTATGTCGGACAAGGACAAGAAACCATTGAAAGCTATCGTGGTAATTTTAAGATTGATGATTATATCAGCGAACGCATTCCTTTGAGAGAGACAAGTGTATCCGGTGAAAACATCACTTTCTCCCATGAGAAGATCAAATTAGAACTGAAACTATCCATCGAACAGGGTCGATTGGTTGGCCAGTTCAAACTCAATACAATGATGAACCGTTTCTGGTTTAGACTGCATGCGACACACGATGAAACCATCTATGGTTGCGGAGAGCAGGCATCCTACTTCAATATGAGAGGTCAATATGTACCCCTGATTACGACGGAGTCTGGTGTTGGTAGAGATCCTCACAGTTTAACGACTTTTTATGCGAACAAAGTGGATAAGGCAGGGGGAAGTTTCTTTACAACCTATTATCCGGAAACCAGTTTTGTGAGCAGTCGAAAATATTACTTTCACCTCGATACATACGCATACTCTATATTTGATTTTAGACATCAAACATTTCATGAATTCATGTCATGGGAAATCCCGAAAGGATTCATCATCACTCAAAAAGACCACTATGTAGAGTTGTTACCCGATGTCACTGAGTATACAGGAAGACCTCCTCTACTTCCTGAATACTTGCTTGACGGTATGATTCTTGGCGTACAAGGAGGACTCGACCAAGTCCTAACCTATCTACAGAAAGCTAAGGATCACAACATTAAGGTGAGCGGTTTATGGTGTCAAGATTGGGCAGGATACCGCTACACTACATTTGGTAAGCGACTCTACTGGAATTGGAAGCTCAATGAGAACTTGTATCCCAACTTGCCTAATGTCATCAAAGGCTTGAATCAGGATCATGTTCAATTTCTATCGTATATCTGTCCTTTTTTACTGGAAAACGAATCTCTTTTTCTAGAGGCTGAGCGACAAGGGTTCCTTGTTCTCAATCAGAAGAATGAATCCTACAAAGAGGATTTCGGTGAATTCTATTGTGGAATCGTCGATTTAACGAATCCACAAGCCTACGATTGGTATAAGGAAGTCATTAAAAACAATTTGATCAAGCTTGGCATTAAGGGTTGGATGGCGGATTTCGGTGAATATTTACCGATTGACTGCAAATTGCATAATGGTGTTGATGCTCTCCTGATGCATAACGAGTGGCCTGTTTTATGGGCAAAATGCAATTATGAAGCTGTTCAAGAAACAAATAATCTCGGAAAAGTCTTTTACTTCATGCGTGCTGGAGGCTTTGGTTCACAGCGTTATGCAACTTCTATATGGGCTGGAGATCAAAGTGTGAATTGGGAAACACACGATGGCATAGCCTCTGTAATTCCTGCAGCATTATCGGTTGGAATGATTGGTAATCCCTATACACATAGTGATATTGGTGGATATACTTCATTGCACGGTAATATCCGTACGAAAGAGTTATTTGATCGTTGGTGTGAAATGAATGTGTTCACATCTTACATGCGTACACATGAGGGCAATCGCCCAAAAGACAATTTCCAATTTTATAACGATAGTGACACCATGCACCATATGGCACGTATGACAGGTGTCAGAGTCATGTTAAAACCCTATATCAAACATTTATTTCATGAAGCATCCTTGTTAGGTTTCCCAGTTCAACGTCCACTTTTCTTTCATTATGAAAATGACAATCAGGCATACCATTTGCAATACCAATATCTCTTTGGAAAAGATATGCTTGTAAAACCGGTTGTTTCAGAACATCAAACAACCATGAATGTTTATTTGCCAGATGATCAGTGGATTCATTTGTGGACTGGTGTTGAGTATACAGGTGGAAAAGAAGTGACCGTGGATTGTCCAATGGGTTACCCCCCTGTGTTTTATTTGAAGAAATCTTCGTTTGCCTATGTATTTCAGAATATAACCAAGACGTACGCCTAAGGAGTCTGAATGACGACAAAAGTTCAAACGTATCGCAACTATAAGTTGAAACAAAAAGTGATTCCCTACATCTTTCTAACACCCAACCTCATCATCTTTTCTGTTTTCATCATCTTACCTGCGATCATCGGTATTCTCTATTCATTTACGGATCGGACGCTATTTACGTTCGGATCTGCCAACTTCATCGGTCTCGAAAATTATGTGAATGTTTTTAAAGATGAATTCTTTGTAAAGGCATTGAAAAATACCATCGGATTGGTTGCAGTAACGGTTCCCTTGATGTTTGTCATTGCTTTGGCATTGGCGACACTGCTTAAGCAACCCATCAAATTAGTTGGTTTCTATCGTTCTGTCTATTATTGGCCAGTGATGATATCTGCCATTGTTGTTGGGATCATCTGGCAATGGATTTTGGCTGGGAATTATAGTCTATTCAATACCACATTGGAATCCATCCATCGAGTCTTTTCTTCATTAGGCCTTGTCTCAGGAGAGTTTGAATGTTCTCAAACTCTTGGTGATCCTCGGTTTGCCTGGTTCTCTGTAGTATTCGCAATCATTTGGTCTCGATCAGGCTATTACATGATCATTTTCTTAGCTGCTTTGCTCAGTATTCCAGAAACACTTTATGAAGCAGCTGAAATGGATGGAGCCAATCCTGTTCAGAAGTTTTTATTTGTTACCTTCCCCTCATTGAAGGCGGCTAGAGTCATGGTATTGATTCTAGTGACCATGGAAATCTTCAAGATCTATCCTCTTGTCGTGACATTCACAGGGGGTGGTCCATTTAGAGCTACCGAATTTACGGTTCAATACATCTATGAGATGGCATTTAGACATTATCAGGTCGGATTTGCTAGTGCGATGTCAGTGGTGATGCTGATCATCGTAACGACATTCTCTGGATTGATTTTCCTCACATCGAAGCGAGGTGAAAATCAATGAGAAACCGAAAACAAATCATTATTGCACAGACGATTTCCACACTTGTGGTCATCATCTTCTTAGTTCCAGTGATCTACACGATTTTATCTTCATTTAAAGGAATGGCTGAATTATTTTCAACATCACCTACATTCTTCCCGAGACAGTGGACTCTAGCGAATTACATCCACGTGCTCTCAACAGGAAGATATGGAAGATACATTTTAAACTCATTGATTGTTGCTACCACATCGACCATCATCGCCATCGTCATCAACACCATGAGTGGATACGCATTGGCAAAGTTTAAGTTCAAAGGATCGACAGTGATCATGATTGTGATTTTATCAACCATCATGTTACCTCTTGAAATCTTCATGGCACCTATCTTTAAAATCATCACATTCTTTGGTTTGTATGATTCCCTATGGGCCATCATCATTCCACCTGCAGCTACACCAACCGGCATCTTCTTAATGCGTCAGTATTTACTCACCATTCCAGATGATATCATCTGCTCTGCGAGAATTGATGGTGCATCCGAATGGCAAATCTTCACAAGAATCATCCTGCCCAATGCAAAGCCTGCAATCGCAACACTCGCAATCTTCTCATTCATGTGGCGCTGGAATGATTACATTTGGCCACTGATCTCTATTTACTCACCTGAAAAATACACATTGCAATTGGCGATTGCCAATTTAACAGGTGAGTTTGGTACAGACTACACTTCGGCACTGGCCATCTCAGTATTCTCGATGATCCCGATGCTCATCATCTTCATCATTTTCCAGAAACAATTTGTACAAGGAACTGTGGAATCAGGTATGAAAGGATAATCATCTGTCAGGAACAGATATTATATAGAAAAAAGGAGAAACATATGAAAAAACTGTTTTTAATCTTAGTTACAGTGTTTGCAGCATTCTTCATGTTTGGCTGTGACGACAAGGGTGAAAAAGAGTTGACCATGCTATGGTGGAGTGATGGTACTGAAGGATTCGTTATGCAGACCTTACTGAACCGTTATGAACAAGAAACCGGTGTGACCATTACACTCGTTTCAACTCCATACAATGAGTATGAACAACGCTTAGCAACCATGATTAGTGGTGGACAAGCTCCTCATCTGGCAAGAGTTACTGAAGGTCATTTGAACAACTTCCAAGAACAAATTTTAAGTCTTGAAGGCGTGTTCGAACAAGACGAATTCAAGAACTTATTCTTTAATGCCGATGGCGATGTCATTGCGTTACCCATGGATATTACCGCAAACGGATTATTTGTTAACCTTGATCTACTTGACAAATATGGCGTGAATTATCCTGAACTTGGTGATCCAGTTTGGACTTGGACAGAATTTGAAACAGAAATGAACAAACTCAGAGACAAAGAAGATGTTACAGCTCCTGGTATTTTTGACCATCAGGCACATCGTTTCATGCCTTTGTTCTATCAAAATGGCGTTCAATTATGGAACACACCTTATACCGATTCCAATCTGAAGTCTGCAAAGGCAGTTGCAACACTTCAAAAATTAATGGATTGGTATGACAATGGTTTCTTAAGCGACCAAACATACATTGTGAAGAATTCAGCTTCTGAATTCCGTAAGGGTACTTATGGATTCCATATGTCTGGTAACTGGAATGTGAGTGCATACCAGAACTTGACATTTGACTGGACCGTCGTTCCAATGCCAAAAGGCGATAACCGTGCGACAATCCTTGGTGGTAAATCCATGGCAGCGTTTGCGAACAGTGGTGCTGAAGATGAAGCCAAAGACTTTATTGAATGGCTATCTGAAGGCGTCAACCATGACCAATTTACCAATGGCGTTCCTTATTTAACTCCAAGACTTGGTGCTGAAGTCAATTATGGTCCATTTGCAGAACAATACAACGTATTCCTTGATGAAATTGCGAATACTGAAAACGTTTATATCACAGACTGGCTCAATCAAGTCATGATCCCAGGAATGTATCCAATCATCAACTTGCTTGTCCAAAATGCTGCAGATCCAAATAACACAAAGACAGCTTTACAATTACTCACAGAATTAGAAACTGAATTAAAAGGAATCATGGACTAAAGCAATCATCAGTGAATGAGGTGCTGTCCGGTTCGGACAGCACCATTTCATTGATTGATTACATGCATTGTTTAGTCAATGACATCAAGTGATTGATTAACCAATGGATGATTGGAAAGGAAGAAGACTATGCAAAAACTCAAAATCATGTATCTACCCATCGGAGTCCCCACGTTTCATATGCCATCAGCACAGGCGATGTTTGATGCATCATTATCATTACTGAAGTCGATGGATGTGAATCTCGTTTCACCTGAAACAATGTTATTGAACATCACGGATCTTCGCGCTTTCATGCTGAATCAACAGGCAGATTTGGTTGTTGTTCAACATGTCACATTCGCGAATTCTGCCTATATGACTGAAATCTTAAAACAGACTCAAGCACCAATCGTTTTATGGACATTAAGAGAACCTGTCATTGATGGCGGAAGACTTCGATTGAATTCACTCACTGGAGCATTTTCATCCGGTTATGCATATCAACAGATGAGAGGTAACCATTTGATGACATTGATAGGTTCACCCGATGAACCCATCATCAAACGCCAACTCAAAGAAATCTTAAGTGCTCTTTCAGTGAAAATCAAGATGAAGAACATGAGTTTACTCGTCATTGGACATACTCCTGAAGGATTCGGATTTGGAAGAGCCCTTGATCTTGACATGGCAAACATGTTCGGTGTCACACTGAAGTCTGTTGAAGCTAGAGAATTCATGAACATTGCCAAACAGTTCAAGGATGAGGACATCCAAAAAGAAAAAGATACGGCACATCAAAAAATGCTCGGTCTCGATCAAATCGATCCAAGCAATCAGAAAGATTTCATCAGACTGTTTAAAGCATACCAAGACTATATTGATCAACATCAAATCGGTGCCATCGCATCGCGTTGCTGGCCAGATTTCTTCACAGAGTACAAAACACCTGTATGTGGTGTCCTTGGTCTACTCAATGATAGAAAGATTGCTGCTGCATGCGAAGCCGATGCTTATGGTGCACTTTCCATGTATGTAGGTCAGGAACTCAGTGGTATACCCACTTACTTAGGAGACCCTGTCTCAATCGATGAGAAAGAAAATACCATCACTTTCTGGCATTGTGGAACAGCAGCTTGTTCACTTGCCAGAAAAGAAACTGGAGCACAAACAGGTGTTCATCCCAATCGTAAGATTGGACCCACGATGGAATTCGGTTTAAGACCTCATTCAGAAGCAACCCTCTTTAGAATTGGAAGAAGACCGAATGGAACATTCCGATTCTTCGTTTCTGAAGGAACAATCTTAGATAAACCCCAACAGTTCTTAGGAACATCTGTCGTTGTTCAGGTTAAACATGATGTAGAAACCATGATCAAACAGATGATCCAAGAAGGATGGGAACCTCATTATGTCGTGATTTACGGCAATGTTAAGCAAGAAATCATGTTACTCGCACAATTGCTCAATATCGAGCTATGTCAATATTAGGAGAATATATGGATCTTAGACAATCACTTGAATTACATGCTAAAGAAATACGGAAGTACACCATACAGACGATTGCAACACTGGGTGTGGGTCACATCGGAGGATCCTTATCGATTGTTGATGCCTTGGCTGTACTTTATTTTGATCAGATGAAGATTGACCCCAAAAATCCGAAGTGGCCGATGAGAGATCGTTTTGTCTTATCGAAGGGACATGGTGGACCTGCTGTGTATGCAACACTGGCACTCAAAGGTTATTTTCCAATGGATTTGTTGGATACGTTGAATATTTCAAATACCAATTTGCCCTCACATACCGATATGAATAAGACAGTCGGTGTCGACATGACAACCGGATCTCTGGCTCAAGGATTTTCTGCTGCGGTAGGTATGGCAATCTCTGCACAAATGGATCACGCACCCTTTAAGATTTATACATTGATTGGGGATGGTGAATCTCAAGAAGGTCAGATTTGGGAAGCTGCAATGCTTGCTGGATCAAGAAAATTGGATCATTTGATTGCGTTTACGGATTACAATAAGATGCAAATTGATGGAGAAGTCGGAATGATCAATGATGTCTCACCGCTTGATAAGAAGTGGGAGGCTTTCAATTGGCATGTTCAGGTCATCGATGGACATGATGTCATGGCCATTCGTGATGCAATACTCAAGGCTCAAGCATATTCTGGAAAACCTTCTATGATCATCATGCATACCATTAAAGGAAAAGGTGCATCATTTTGTGAAGGTAAAGTAGGTTCCCACAACATGCCAGTCACCAAAGACATGGCAAATGAAGCCATGAAAGGATTGGTGTAAATCATGGAATTATTCAAAAGACAACTACGTGACATTTATGTCGATTTACTCATTTATTATGCGGAATTGAATCCCAATATCGTCATCGTTGAAGCTGATCTCATGAAGGCGCTTAAGACAACCTTGTTTGCTGAAAAATTTCCCGATCGTGCTGTCAACGTTGGTGTTGCTGAAGCGAACATGATTGGGGTTGCTGCAGGTTTGGCAAATATGGGAAAACTCCCTTTCACGCACACCTTCACACCGTTTGCAACAAGACGTGTATTTGACCAGGTTACATTATCGGTTGCATACTCAAAACTGAATGTTAAGATGTGTGGTTCTGATCCAGGAATCATGGCACAACTCAATGGGGGAACCCATATGTCTTTAGAAGATGTTGGATTGATGCGAAATGTTCCAGGGATGACGATTGTTGAGCCTGTGGATGGTGTGCAACTGGAACAATTATTCCCACAAATCCTCAATCATCAAGGCCCTGTCTACATCCGTTTATTGCGTCAAGAATTTGATCCCATCTATGAAATAGGACAAACATTTACTCTGGGTAAAGCAACAACCATTCAAAGTGGAAATGATGTCTCCATTTTCGCAACGGGCATCATGGTTAAAGAAGCACTCGATGCAGCAAAACTCCTTCATGAAGAAGGCATATCCGCGAGTGTCGTTAACATTCATACCATTAAACCGATTGATCAAGAAACCATCATTCATGAAGCGAAGAAAACACATGCTGTTGTCGTTGCAGAAAACCATAACATCATCAATGGTTTAGGCAGTGCAGTTGCTGAAGTACTCAGTGAGCATTATCCAGTCATCATGGAACGTGTGGGTGTCATGGATCATTTTGGTGAAGTCGGTAAGAAAGATTTCCTGATGGAAAAATTTGGACTCAAGGCTAAAAACATTGTTGATGCAGTCCATCGTGTTATTGCAAAAAAAGAAAAATAAGAAAAGAGAACAGTCATCATGAACAAAATAT
>JANJXB010000015.1 GCA_024709245.1 Acholeplasmataceae bacterium
CACTTGTTCTTTGTGTTTGTTGCGTCTTTCTTTTTTGTGTTCATCTTTTTCATCATGCATCGTTTCTTGATCCATGACGACTTCCTTGTTTTCTTCCATTGATATCATCCTTTACTTTTTATAGAGTTTTCCGAGATGGCTTGCGATGTATTCCACGAGTGGGATGACTTTGTTATATTCCATTCTGGTGGGTCCTAAAACTGCGATGGTGCCATGTTCCGTGTCTGAAATACGATAGGGTACTGAAATCACAGTGCAATTTTCCATGGGAATGAGCTGTAAATCCGATCCAAACCGGATGGAAAGACCATCATGGTCACCTATCAGTTTGACAAGTTCCCTTCGGTCTAACATGTCCACAAAGTGTTTCACATGTTTGACATCATTGAATTCTGGTTGATCAAAAACATTGGTTACACCCGAGAGATAGAAATTATCGGATGCAAACTTGGAGAAAGCTGTGATGAAAGAGTGCATGAGTTGTGACTGATATTCCATGAAGGATGCAATCTCTTTTTTAGCAAAAGCTGTCTGCAAGATTTGGGAAGCTTCCGAAATGTCTCGATTTTTTAATAGATCATCCAAAGTCTTAATGACTTCTTTTAATTCATTGATTTCTGTACCTTCTGGAACACGGATGTTTTGATGTTGAACATGACCTTTGTCTGTCACAATCAAAATGACTGCATCACTCTCCGAAAGAGGAATGAAATCAATCTTTTTGATCATATTGTCTGGAGAACTTGATCCGACTGCCATGGCTGTGTAATTGGTCAGTTCAGAAAGTAAGTGAATCGCTTCTTCAACAGCCTGTTCTCGAGCCAATTTATTCTTCATAAAAATCTGATCAATCAGTGGAAATGAATCCGCAACATCTGAATCTCTGGTGACCAAATGTTCAACATAATAACGATAACCGAGTTCAGAGGGGACACGTCCTGAAGACGTATGTGTCTTTTCCAGATACCCGAGTTCTTCTAATTGAGCCATGTCATATCGCAACGTTGCAGAAGAGAATTTCAAGTAAGGCATGGAGGTCAATGCTTTGGAGCCAACAGGCTGAGCATCTTTGACATACGCTTCGATGATGGCTTTCAGAATCAGTTTTTGTCTAGAGGAAATCATTGGAACACCTCGATTTAGCACTCAATCTTCGTTTGTGCCAGTTTTATTGTATTATAATTGATTGGCACTGTCAAGCATTATGTGCTATTTTTGATATAAAAATAAAAAGACACATAGTGTCTTTATTTAGGAGTTTGTTTCGACCATTTCAGATAAAAAGGGTTATTTTTCTGTTCACTCCTGATTGTGGTGGTTTCATCATGTCCTGGATAAACCTTAATGTTTGCAGGTAACTGACAAAGCATCAGAATACTTTTTCTTAAATCGGATAAATTCCCTGAATAGAGATCATGTCTTCCAACACTCTCCTTGAACAGTGTATCACCTGAGAACAATTTGCCATCATAAAGATAGCAAACTCCACCTTTGGTATGTCCCGGTGTATGGATAACTTCAATCACTTGATCCGCCATGGGAATTTTCATGCCATCCTTCACATACTGAAGATTCAAAAGTTTTCGTTTGTAAGGGTGTGTTTTCGGTGCGTATCCATTGTACTGATCTTCAAACAAGAGATGCGCATCATCGAGATGAAGATAAATCGGACACTCAAATTCACCAATCAAATCCACATGATCGCTGTGGGCATGGGTCAGTAAAATACCTGAAAGTGTGCGATTTGAAAGTGCTTCTTTGATTGCGGTTAAATCGTGTGAAGGATCAATCAAAAAACAGACATCAAATCTGCAAATGAGATAGCTATGTGCTTGCTCTTTGGTTTCTTTGAACTGATGCATGGTTCCTCACTAGAAAAAAAACTATTCCAAGAATAGCTTATTTCTTTTCCTTGTGGATTGTGTACTTTCTTTCACGTGGGCAATACTTTTTAAGTTCCATACGTTCTGGTGTTAATTTCTTATTCTTGTTGGTATGGTAGTTTTCTTCGCCACATGTTGTACAAACCAATTTGACTAGGTCTCTCATGATATCCCTCCAAACTTACGAAACCATTATAACAAAACACAAGTCATTATTCAATCGTTTTATGTGTTTATTTTTCGATTCAAGGCTTTTCAAAGGTTTCAATACCGTTATAAGCAAATCTCCTATGAAAAATGCACAACTTGGCATATAATCGAATCAGGTGATGAAAATATGTTACAAAGAGAAACAACACGAACTGTCCGAATCGCAAATCTTGAATTGGGTGGAAACCCTAAAGTTTACATACAAAGTATGACCAATACCCACACCAAGGATGTTGAAGCAACCGTGAAACAGATTAAACAGCTCACCGATGCGGGCTGTGAAATTGTCAGAGTTGCCGTCTTGGATATGGTCGATGCACAATCCCTTGGTCAAATCAAATCTCAAATTTCGATACCGCTCGTGGCGGATATCCATTTTGACTATCGTCTGGCACTTGAAGCCATAAGACAAGGCGTCGATAAGATCAGACTCAATCCAGGCAACATTCCAAAAAGAGAGCATGTCATGGAAGTCGTTGAGGCATGTAAAGCGAAAAACATTCCCATTCGTATTGGTGTCAACTCAGGATCACTTCCAAACCGGATGGCACCGACTGCTGAAAATATGGTCGCAACCGCAAAGCATCATATCGATATCCTCGAATCCATGGGTTTTTATGACATCGCGTTATCCCTTAAGGCAACCGATATGAAACTCATGATTGAAGCCAATCGACTTGCTGCGAAAACTTTCCCTTATCCACTGCACCTCGGTGTCACTGAAGCAGGTACAGCATTCTCAGGGGCCATCAAGAGTGCGATGGGTATCGGTATTCTTCTTGCTGAAGGGATTGGTAATACGATTCGTGTATCCCTGACGGATAATCCTGTCCTTGAAATTCAAGCAGCCAAAGAAATTCTTAAAAATTTAGGATTAAAAGATAAAGTACCCAATCTCATCAGTTGTCCAACTTGTGGAAGAATACAATACGATATGATCGATATTGCAAAACGGATTGAAGCTTACCTTTTGAAAGTGAATAAAACCATCAATGTTGCCATCATGGGATGCGCGGTCAACGGTCCTGGAGAAGCCACACATGCCGATATCGGTATTGCAGGTGGAAAAGGTGAAGCGATTCTATTTCGTAGAGGTAAAATCATAAAGAAGATTAAAGAATCAGAAGTCTATGATGTTTTAGTTGAAGAAATCAATCAATTTGACGATTCAGTTCAAGAACAAGACGGGCACTAGTCCCGTCTTTTTTTATGATCTTCTAAATTTGGCTGTAAGTGTATCGTCAGTTCCTGGAATTTCTGCATTGATCATATGAATTTCACCATCCACATAATCATAGACTTCCTTCAAGTTGCTGAATCCTACTTTTGTGATGATCGTAATCTTCCCGTTCTTGATGGAATACTCTGTTGTAACATCATACACTGCCGAACCGAATTCACTCGATTTCGACTGAATTCGAACCGTTCCATCTTCAAAGAGCTCAATGGTGTAAAATTCATACATTTCAACCGAATAAGCACCTTCCATGAAATAAAGTTCATACAATCCTGCTTCTTCTTCATAGGAAGGTTTGCATGAAGCAAGCACTATCGAAATCACAAGCATCATAATGATCATTAATCTTTTCATAGAGTCTCCTAGTTTACAAATAATTGAATTTCATAATCACATAATCCTTGATAGAATTCCTTTTCATGCGACACGAGAATCAAGGTGCCTTGATACTCGATCAGCGCATCTCTCAGCGCTTCTTTCGCCTTAGCATCGAGGTGATTGGTGGGTTCATC
>JANJXB010000034.1 GCA_024709245.1 Acholeplasmataceae bacterium
CATGAACAAAATATTCATTGGATCGGACAAATCGGGATTTGCCCTCAAAGAAGCCATTAAAAGTTATTTAATTGAACAGAATTATACAGTAGAAGATATCGGTACTACCGATGAAAATGCACCCTCACCTTTTTTTGATGTTTCACAAAAAGGAGCAAAACTCATTCAAAATAAGGTTTATGAACGGGGAATCTTGATTTGTGGAACTGGCATGGGAATGTCAGTGGTTGCCAATAAGCATGAAGGTGTTTACGCTGCAGCTTGCGAATCTGTTTATGCAGCAGAAAAAGCACGCGCCATCAACGATGCCAATGTTTTATGTATGGGCGGATGGATCATCGCTCCTGTGATGGGCGTTGAAATGACCAAAGTATTTTTAAATACACATTTCACTCAAAACCTTGAAGATTGGCGTGCTAGAAATCTTGAAAAAGCACGTATCGTTGTTAAGTCAATCGAGCATGATAGTTTTCACCCTAAAGGGTAAATCGCTATGTTCATCGAGATCATATCATTGGTGGCAATCGTCATCGCGATTGCCATTGGATTTTGGAAAAATATCAATGTTGGATTGATTGCCCTCGTATTTTCATTATTTTTAGGTTATTACATTGGTGGGATTCCCATCGATACCATCATTGGTTATTGGCCTTTAAAGTTATTCTTTACAACTTTCGGTGTCACACTTTTATTTGGTATCACGAAACTGAATGGCACACTCGAAAAAGTCTCAAAATACATGATTTACCAAAGTCATGGAAAAACGATATTGATCATCATTGTCTTCTTTTTTCTTTCATTAATCCTAGCTTCAATCGGACCAGGTAACATCTCAACAGGAGCTTTATTACTCCCTATTGGATTAGCACTCGCTTATCAGGCAAAAATTCCAACGGCACTCATGGCCATCATCATCATCAATGGTGCGATTGCTGGAGGATTATCTCCGATTGCACCTAACGGAATCGTTGCCTTGACATTGGCCAGTGAACATGGCGTTGGTGACTTGGGATTTCGAATTTATGTCACACACGTGATCAGTATGATCACACTTTCTATCATTTTGTTTTTCATGCTTGGAGGTGCGAAACTTAAAGGTAATCGCATCGAAATCGAAAAGCCAGAAGCTTTCAATCGTCATCAGACCATTACATTGATTTGCATTGTCATTTTGATTCTCTGGGTATTACTCTTTAAAGTCAATGTTGGCTTTGCAAGTATAGTTCTTGCAACCTTCTTACTCATCATCAAGACTGCAGATCAAAAAGATGCGATTTTGAGCGTTTCATGGACTGCAATCACTTTAATATGTGGAACAGCGGTTCTCATCAGTGTCATCAGTGAACTGGGTGGTGTTTCCTTACTCACATCCATCTTATCCAGTTTCATGACCAAAGCAACTGCAATTCCCATCATGACAATCCTCTCAGGTGTGATGTCGATGTTTTCCTCAGCTGTGGGTGTTGTCATGCCTACACTCATTCCTACAGCTGTCGAACTTTCTGAAAAACTTAACCATGCAGTTACTCCAGCAGTCATCACCATCGTGATTGCCATTGGAAGCCATTTTGTGACCATCAGTCCATTTTCAACCATGGGCGCACTCGCGATCGCCAGTGCACCAGAAGTGATTGATCGTAAGATTCTGTTTAGGAGTTTATTCACCTATGCATTCATATCGCTTGCCTTTGTCTCCATTTTCCTATGGATTTTAGGAATTGTTGGCATTCTCGTGTAAAGGAGTAGAAAGATGAATCCGAAAGAAATCATTTATGAATATGTCAATCGCGCTAAAATCGCACAACAAGCGATTGAGCGCTACACTCAGGAAGAAATCGATCGTGTATGTGTTGCGATTGGCTGGGAAGTTTATCAGGACGATCAAATCAGAATGCTTGCTGAACAGGCAGTTCTTGAAACAGGTATGGGCAATGTCCATGACAAAATCACGAAACATAAAAACAAAGTCTTAGGTGTCCTTCAGGATATCAAAAATGCAAAATCTGTAGGTTTAATCGAAACAGACGAAGCGAAAAAAATAAAGAAGTATGCAAAACCTGTTGGGGTTGTTGGTGCACTCACACCGGTTACCAATCCAACAGCAACTCCTGCAAGCAATGCGATTACAATTCTTAAAGGCAAAAACGCAGTGATCTTTGCACCTCATCCTAAAGCCAAACTCTCTTCCAAAATGGCAGTTGATTTCATGAGACAAGGTTTAAAAAAAGTAGGTGCTCCTCTTGATTTGATTCAAATCATTGAAGAACCCTCGATTGAAATCACAGGAGAATTAATGAAGCAAGTGAATGTGGTCTTGGCAACCGGCGGAGGACCCATGGTGAAGGCAGCGTATTCATCAGGCACACCTGCTTATGGAGTCGGACCAGGCAATTCCGTGCAAATCATTGCTGAAGATGCCGATGTGCTCGATGCAGCTCGCAAGGTATTTTCAAGTAAGTCTTTTGACCATGCAACATCATGTTCAAGCGAAAATTCAATCATTGTTCACGAATCCATTTATGACCGTTTTATTTCCGAGATGATCTCTTTAGGTAGTTATTTTGTTAAAGAAGATCGCCAAAAGCTTGAATCCCATATGTGGATTTTGAATGCGAAAGGATATCGTTCGATCAATCCTGAAATTATTGCTCAATCTGCACTCAAGATTGCATCGGGAGCAATGATTCAAGTTCCTGAACATACAAAAGTCCTCATGGTAGAAGGTGCAGAAGATCTTGAACATGATTTATTCTCTCAAGAAAAGCTATCTCCAGTGTTGACAGTTTTCAAATACAAAGCATTTCAGGAAGGGTATAACATTCTCAAACGTCTCACGGATCACTATGGAACAGGACACTCCTGTGGCATCCATACCTTTAACAAATCATACATCGACTATATTGGATCTCACATGAAAACGAGTCGTGTCATGGTGAACCAGCCACAGGCAGCCGGCAATGGTGGGGCATTTTTCAATGGAATGCCATCGACTGTATCTTTGGGTTGCGGCTCGTGGGGTGGAAATATCACGTCTGAAAACATCACGTTCAAGCATTTTATCAATGTGACATGGGTCTCAGAATATTTCACACCGAAACGACCCACAGACGAAGAAATATTTGGAAGTTACTTAGGAGATATCAAACGATGAAACTCTATGAATATCAAGCGAAATCCGTTTTTAAAGAGTTTGGTATCGTCACCCCTAAAAGTCAACTTATATCCAAAGATCAAGCTGAAATGAGTATAGGTGATATTGGTTTTCCTTTCGTCATCAAAGCTCAAGTTCTTTCCGGAGGACGTGGAAAAAGGGGACTCATCTCTTTAGTCCGTGAATCTCAAAGTGCACAATCTGAAATGAAGCGCATTTTTGATGCTGAACCCTCGATGAAGTATGTACTCATCGAAGAAGCCGTTCAAATCAAGCAAGAAATCTATATCTCAATCACAGTCGATGCTCCATCTGGAAAAGCAGTCATATTGGCAAGTGAATCTGGGGGTGTTGAAATTGAAACACTCGCAGTGGATCATCCAGAGAAAATTATAAAGGAAGAGATTGATTTGCGTTATGGACTCATGCCACATCAGGCAAGACATATGGCATATCAAATGCATCTCTCCCAGCAATCAACGAAAGAAATGATTCAGATCATTACAAAACTCTATGATATTTTCATTCATTATGATGCTGAACTCGTTGAAATCAATCCATTGTTTTTAACAACCTCCGATCAACTGGTCGCAGGTGATGGAAAAATCATGATCGATGATAACTCTACATTCAGACAAACCAGATTTACACAAACAGAAGCCGATTATTCTTCTGAAGCAGCGTATGAAGCCAGCTTGGAAGGTATCCCGTTCATTCAGTTTGATGGTGATATTGGACTGATGTGTGCAGGTGCAGGATTGACAACAACGGTCTATGATTTGATTCACTACGAGGGTGGTACGGTTGCGAATTATCTGGAATTTGGTGGACCGAATTATAAAAAAGCTGTGAAAGCCATGGAAATATGTTTAAAAGTGCCTTCAAAAGTCATCTTGATTGTGACATTTGGAACCATTGCACGTGCTGATGTGATGGCATCGGGTATTGTTGAAGCCATTGAAAAACTCAACCCTGATCGTCCGATTGTCACATGCATCAGAGGAACCAATGAAGTTGAAGCTGTGAATATCCTTAAGAATGCGGGTCTTACCCCTTTATTTGACACCGAAGAGGCTGTCAAAATGGCATGCAGACTTGCAAAAGGGGGCACATTATGAGCATTTTCATTGATCGAACAACGAAAGTCTGTGTTCAAGGCATTACTGGGTCCGAAGGTAGTTTTTGGACTGAACATATGAAAAACTTAGGAACAAACGTGGTGTGTGGTGTGACACCCGGAAAAGAAGGACAGATGATTCAAGGCGTGCCAGTTTATCATTCCATCAAGAATGCGATGAAAAACCATGCCATTGATGCGACCATGCTTTTTGTTCCACCCAAGCTCACGAAAGATGCTGTTTTTGAAGCACTCGATGCAGGAATCAAAAAGATCGTCACGATTGCCGATGGTATTCCTCTCCACGATATGATGTCAATCAGAGCACGCGCTTTGGATGAAAATGCTTTTGTTGTCGGTGGTAATACATCTGGAGTGATTTCTCCTCATGAAGCCATGATGGGCAGTTTTCCACACTGGATTGAACGTGTCTACAAAAAAGGTTCTATTGGTGTCATGACACGGAGTGGTTCACTCACCAATGAAGTCACAGCAATGATTGTTAAAGCGGGATATGGTGTATCTTCTTTAATTGGAGTGGGCGGAGATCCAGTACCAGGTGCGAGATTTGCTGAATTCTTACCTCTATACGAGGCTGACCCTGAAACAAAAGCGGTTGTCATTATCGGTGAGCTTGGCGGTACCATGGAAGAAGAAGTTGCTGAAATGATGGAAAAACGAATCTTTACAAAGCCTCTTGTCGCATTTTTAGGGGGTAGAACTGCACCCAAAGGACAAAAGATGGGGCATGCAGGTGCCATCATCACCGGTGGAAAAGGTTCGGTTCAGCATAAGATCGAAGTGCTCGAGCATGCAGGTGCAAAAGTTGCAGACCGTCCAAGTCGAGTGGGTGTCCTTTTAGAAGGACTCGGTGTCACCAAAGATGAATAAAAAATAACAGAGTGTGTTATGATGAAATTAAGTTCAGAATAATGGGGGTTTAACTTCTATGGACTATATTTTCATTGACAAAACAATCAAAACATCCATCTACAAACAAATCGCTACATGCATTTCACAAGCCATCGATTCTGGAAGACTCACTTTCAATGATCGTCTTCCAACAGAAAAGGAAATCTGTGATGTTTTTGATGTTAGCCAAACAGCAGTGAAGATGGCTTATCAACAATTGATTCACCAACAGCTGATTAAGAGAATCAAAGGCAGAGGAACGTTTGTGACGAATCGTCATGTATATCACCAAGAGTTTTCCAATCTCTATGCCTATGAACTCAATCCTTC
>JANJXB010000057.1 GCA_024709245.1 Acholeplasmataceae bacterium
ACAAGAAAGACTATGTTGATAAGACCATGATTGGTATTTCGGGTCATTCCATGGGTGGATACGATACAGCCATTACGCTTTCTCATTATCTGACTCAGGAAAACACTGCAATTACTGCATACTACACCAGCCAAGGTGTCACTGCAGGTACTGCAACACCCGAACAAATCACTGCAGCCAAGGCTGCCGGTAATGCTGCTAATAAAGTCTCCGCAGCACTCATTACTGCTTGGTCTTCTTATATGGGTGCGCCTTCAAGAACTAAAGTAGGTAACCTCGCATCACAATATGATGAATTCTTCTATAAGGAATCCACTACAGGATCTGATGAAGCACTGTACAATGCGACACTCGATCCAAACGATCCCAATACTGCAAACAATACACAATATGAATATCTCCCAAGAGACTTCTATAAATCTCCAAATGCGAAGAATTTCATTAAGACCATTCTTCCAACATTTGCTGAAACAGAAGTTGAAGTGGGTCAGTTCTATACCGCAACTGGTATTCAAGAATTTGATCATGAAGATCCAGCGGATGAACCTTTCAGAGTCATTTATCAACCCAATGAAATTCATCCAAGAAATCACTTCTCTACAGAAACTGCAGGATACATCACTACATTCTTCTATGCAGCTTTCGGATTACCAGAAGGCCATGATTACATAGCTCCATCCAATCAGATTTGGTGGGTTAAAGAATTCTTCAATTTAGTCGGTATGGTGGGTTTCTTCATGTTATTACTCCCACTTGCTGATGTCTTATTATCAACGAAGTTCTTCTCAAGCTTAAAGAAGGCTCCTAAAGAAGGCAATATGCTCTCAGGTTGGAAGCGTTATGTCGCATTCTTTGGTACAGGTACAGTCGTATCATTACTGGCTGGATTCCTGATTCGCTATTTCTATTTGGATAAATGGGGCTGGGGTACTCGTTTCTTCCCATTGACTCAAAGATTCCCACAACCAACAACCAATCCAGTGGCAGTCTGGGCGGTTGCACTGGGTATCATCGGTTTATTGATTTGGTTGGTTGGCTACATCCTTGTTGGACGTAAAGCTGGTGATCAACCACTTGAAGCACTCAAGATTGATCGCACAAGTTTCTGGAAGACTGTTATGTTGACATTTACCATCGTAACTGGTCTATACATCACACTTTATATCGTTGATGGCGTCTTCAAGACTGACTTTAGAATTTGGTCATTCGATATTCGTACCTTTGAAGCCATTAAGATTGCAACAATCTTACGTTACACGATGGTTTTCGCAGTATTCTACTGCTTGAATGCTTTCATTAACTCACAAAACCGTTTCAAGAATATGCCAGAGTGGGCATCAACCGCTATCACTGCATTCTTTAACGTATTCGGTATTGTCTTAGTGATGATGATTCAATACATTACATTCAGATCCACTGGTGCTCTATGGCAATGGGATATGGCACTCGGTTATATCGTATTGTTCCCAATTGTTCCAATCTTGATTCTTGCTGCTATTTTCGCAAGACAACTCTACTTAAGAACTGGTAATATTTGGTTAGCGGGATTTGTCAATGCACTCCTGTTCACCATCATTACCGTTGCGAATACTGCAACTAACTTTAACTACATCCTCTTCTAATTCTACTTGAGAGAAAAAGGGCTACCTGAGAAGGCAGCCCTTTTTCGTTATGGTATAATCAAGTTATATACGGAGGTGTCTCATGATTTATCTTGTGATTGCTGTTATCCTAATCGTTTATGTCTTTGAACTCATCGTTGCGATCTTAAATAATCGTCATCGTTTAAAACCCATTCCTGACAATATCAAAGATGTCTATGATCCAGAAAAGTATCAGAATTGGCTGAGTTACTCACTCGATCAGCATCGCTTTTCAATGGCAAGAAGAGGGTTTAATCTTGTCGTTTTGCTGGCATTGCTGTTATCAGGTGCCTTTGGATGGCTTGAAGAAACGGTATCTACATGGACAGATTCTCTCAGACTTCAGACGCTTTACTTCCTTGGCGTCTATATGGTATTTACAACACTTTTAGGTATTCCATTCCGATATCATGCTCAATTTGTCATTGAAGCACGATATGGATTCAATAAATCAACAAAAAAGACGTTTGTCAAAGACATCATTAAGGGACTATTACTGATTTTAATCTTAGGCGGATTGACCGTTTTTGGACTCGAAACCATTTATTTAAACACCACAGGAAACCTATGGGGATTCATTTTATTCGCTTGGCTCGGAATCGCTTTGATTATGATCATGATTTTTATGTTCATCAATCGTTTGATCATGCGCGCATTCAATAAGTTTACTCCACTCCCAGAAGGTGAGTTAAGAGATAAGATTTTTGGTCTTGCATCTAAAGTTGGATTTAACTTAAAAGCGCTTTATGTGATGGATGCATCCAAGAGAACAAGCAAACTGAATGCATTCTTTTCGGGACTTGGTAAAACAAGAGAAGTGGTCTTATACGACACACTGATTGAAAAAATGTCAGATGATGAAATACTAGCTGTTCTTGCCCATGAACTTGGACATGCCGTGCACAAAGATACAACCCGTATGTTATTTCAACAAATCTTGGTTTTAGGACTTTATGCTGGTCTTGTGGGCATCGTTTTACAAAGTGCATCATTAATGACTCCTTTTGGACTATCAGGTATTCATTTTGGATTTGGATTGATTCTATTCGGTATTTTAATGTCTCCCTTGGATTTGGTATTAGGCATTCCACTTTCATATTTATCTCGAAAAGCAGAATATAAGGCCGATCATTTTGCAGTCCATCAAACGGATAAAGCACATATGGCATCTGCTTTAAAAGTTTTATATCGAGTCGGACTTTCAAACTTAAATCCACATCCTCTGGCTGTGCTTCTTTATTACTCACATCCCCCAATGTCAGAGAGACTTAAAGCCATTGAAAGTCATATATCCTAAGATGTATATGAGTTGTCATCCTTCATTTTTCGTCTTATAATGAAGTCGAAAGAAGGTATATGATGGCAACTCTATGTTATGTGAATTTTAAAGGAAATGCACGAGAAGCAATTCAGTTTTACCAAAGTATTTTCAAAGGTCCAAATCCAGAAATCATGACCTATGCAGATTTTCATGATCCGAATTACCAACCTCCTGAACACATCAAACATCTAATTATTCATGCAGAAATTCATGTCTTTGGTTCAAGAGTCATGATCTCTGATACACCTGATGGTTTCGGATATGATTTGGTTCAAGGGTCAAATTTCTCATTGGCAATTGTTTCAAATGATCTCTCAAAGTTGAAAGAAGCTTGGGATTTGATGGCAGGTGAATCCAAAGTAATTACTGATTTCCAGCCATCATTCTTTAGTGAAGGGTATGGATATTTGATGGACCGATTTGGGATATACTGGCAGTTCATCCACGAAAAATAAAAAGATGAAAAAAGGGATTCGCTCAATCAAGCGAATCCCTTTGATTATAGTGTTGTTAAGCCTTTTTACCGACTTTTTCAAGTAGGTTGATACCCTGATTTAACAAGATACCCACGATGGCTGCTAGACTCATACCAGACAGTGCACTTGCTGTGTTAAGCTGGAACAGTGCACCACCAAGACCGATGACCAACATGGTGGATACGACGATTAGGTTTTTCATGTTTCCTAAATCGGTCTTGTCTTTAATCAAGATTTTAACACCGTTTGCTGCAATCAAACCGTAAAGCACTATGGTCATGCCACCGATGACTGCCCATGGAATACTGTTGATGAATGCCTGAATCCATCCGAAGAAGCCAAGGAGGATTGCAAAGATTGCTGCTAAGCCTGTGACATACACTGAACCGACTTTGGTGATGGCAACAACACCTGTGTTTTCACCATATGTTGTATTTGCGGGTCCACCGATGGCTGCTGCAACAAAAGTTGCGATACCATCTCCCATGAGTGTATTTTGTAGACCTGGATCTGCTAAGAAGTCATTACCTGTGATTTCACCTAAGACCACATGGTCACCAATGTGTTCTGCAATCGTGACAAATGCGAGAGGAGCAAACACAAGAACAGCACTAAAATCAACAGGATAAGTGCCAAGGAATGTGAAATTGGGGACTTGCAAGAATCTATATCCTTCAAACACTGTGCCTAAATCAACCAAACCGAAGATGACTGCTGCAATGTAACCAACGAAGATTGCAACTAGGAATGGAACAATCTTTAAGAATCCTTTTGCTTTAATCGATAAGACAATGACAGTGAGGAATGTAATCAGTGCGACCACTGGAATCTTCCAACCCGATTGTCCATCAAGTCCTGCTGAACCGACTGCAACTGGTGCGAGTGTCATCCCAATGATGATGATCATGGGTCCAATGACAACAGGTGGCAGTAATTTCTTCAACCAGCTGTTTCCAACAAAGCGAATGATGACTGCAACCACCGCGTAGATCAAACCGACGACCATTAAGCCCACGTAGGCAGTTCCAACGCCTGCAGTCGATAAGACTGCTGCAGAAATCGCCGGAATGTATGCAAAGCTTGAACCTAAATAAACGGGAACTTTTGCTTTTGTACATGCAATATAGATCAATGTTCCGATACCGGATGCAACCAGTGCAACCCCAACATCAAGACCTGTGAGTAGTGGTACAAGTACGGTTGCACCAAACATCGCGAAGACATGCTGCAAGCTTAAGACTAACCAGCTTGCTACTGATTTAGGTTTTTCCTGAATCCCTACAATCAAACCATTCTTTTCCATGAGATTTTCTCCTTTGATTTTGTGTAAGGCCTCTAACAAAAAAGACACCAGTGGTGTCCTCTATATGCTCCAGGTATGGTGATGATGATACCTTATTATGCTCACGGGCATAGCTTAAAGGACCTTTACTGTTACAAGTATATCATGGTTTTTTGAGAAATCAACCCCCAATTTTGTAAAAAAATGTTATCATAGATGTGGTGATCAGATGAAAGAAATTATGAATGCAGAACAACTCAATCGTACACTCAAACGCATGACACACGAAATCATTGAACGCAATCAAGATTTGTCAGATATCGTCTTGATAGGAATTATGAAAAAAGGGTTTCCCGTGGCTCAGATCTTGAAAGAGAACTTGAAAAAATTCGCTGATGTCGACGTCCCCATTTTTCCCATTGATATTTTCGCGTATCGTGACGATTTATCCGATAAGCCGAGACCTACACTTCAAAACATAGATATTCACAATCAAAATGTCATTCTCGTGGATGATGTCTTATACACAGGACGTTCTGTGAGAGCTGCCATGGACGCCCTTTCAGATCATGGAAGACCCAAACAGATTCAACTCGCGATTGTGATTGACAGGGGGCATCGAGAACTCCCGATTCGAGCGGATTATATCGGTAAAAATATACCGAC
>JANJXB010000058.1 GCA_024709245.1 Acholeplasmataceae bacterium
GCATCGCATTCTCGTGGTAGGTGACACTTTGTCTGGAAAGTCCGGATAATGATAGTAAGTAAACATAGGGATATAATGTTAAAGAAAAAATGAAAATGGCACCTGTCATGTTTAACATATGGATTTGAGAGGTCATCCCGAGCGTCATCATCAACCGAGTGATCGAACCCGTATAACTGGTCATATCTGCATAAACATAGCCTGCAACATAGGATGGAATCGCCAAAGGCAATACAAGCATCCAACTCAGAAGCTTACGTCCCACAAATTGATATTTCGCAACGAAGTACGCTGAAAGATATCCAATCACAATCGATAACAGTGCAACACCTGTCACCAATATGAAGGTATTCATGATGTATTCGAGTAACAGGTATCTTCTGATGTGTTCCCAGATTGCATTGGTTGGAACGAATAAGACAAAAAGGAGATTTGTCATCGGAATCAAAATCAGTAAACCGATGACAAAACTCATGATTCCAAACAGATTCACATGTCTTCTCAAAAAACGAGTTACGACATGTAGCATCATCTATTTCCAACCGATTTCATTCAAAATGAGTGTAGCTTTAGAACTATGGATTCCTAAATTGGACAATATCATATCCTGAGCAACAAATGTTCCCCAGGATGAAAGTAATGCATTGGGTGCGACATCAGGGTTGACTGGATATTCAAAGTTGGCATCAGCAAACGCACGTTGTGCAACTTCACTCGATAAGAATTCTAAAAGTTTCATGGCATTCTCTTTGTTTTTTGCATACTTTGTGACACCCGCGCCACTCACATTGACATGAGTTCCTGTTGTGTCTTGATTCGGGAAAAAGATACGAATCGTTTGAGCCACTTCAACCTCATAAGGATCGGATGAATGAAGCATACGCCCGATGTAATAGGTGTTCATGATGGCAAGATCAGCAATCCCTGAGACGACTGCTTTGGCTTGGTCCCGATCATTGCCTTGAGGATCTCTTGCGAAATTCGCAACCAGACCTTCTGCCCACAATCTTGCTTCTTGTTCACCTTTGATGGCAATCATTGAAGCCATTAGGGACTGGGTATAGATATTTGTTGCTGATCTTGTCACGATTCTACCCTTCCATTTTGGATGGGTTAAATCTTCGTATGTCGACAAGTCTGAGATTTGAACTCGATCAGGATGATAGACAAAGACTCTTGCTCTTTTGGTTAATCCATACCAAAAGCCCTGTTCATCCCGATAGCTTTCTGGAATTTGCTCGTTTAGGATTTCAGATTCAACTGACTGAAATAAATCAAGTGATTTCGCACGTTCCAATCTTCCAGCATCGGCAATCATTAAGAGATCAGCTTCTGTATCTGAACCTTCGTTTTGCAATCTTGATATCAACTTATCCGCTTCATCGGATATGACATTGACTTGGATTCCGTAAGTTTCTTCAAAAAGATCATAGAGCATCTGATCGGTATCGTAATGTCTTTCGGAATATAAAGTGATGGATTCTTCGTTTTGATCGTTTCCAAATTGACAACCTGTCAATAAAATGATGGTGGATGATATGACCATCAGCATACTTATTTTTCTCATTGTTTTTGCTCCTTCTTCTACAAAAAAACATGGATTACATCTCACATTGTAAAGAAATCAAGAACATCAGTCAAAGGATTCGATTCAGATAATAAACAACCCTCTTATTTATAATAAGTACGCTCATCTGATCATTTCTTGAATCGACATTTGACATCATCATGAATTGTGATATAATGTCTCAGGTGATTGAATTGGAAATAGTGAGATTTTCTTTAGGTGCTTTAAGAAGTAATTGTTATATCGTCTCCGAACGTGGAGAAGCTTTAATCATTGATCCTGGGTATGAAAGTGATGAAGTCATGAAATATATCCAGAAAAATATGCTTTCTGTCGAAGGCATTTATCTCACACATGGACATCCTGATCATGTCGGTGGCGTCAAACAAATAAAGGCGGTCTACCAAACCAAAGTATACGCACCCTCGAAAGATAAAATTTGGATGGGGAAATCAACATATAACCAGATTGGATACGAAATTCCTGTGGATGTCTACGTGCATCACGGTGATACCTTTGATAAGATTGGTAGAACTTGGAAGGTCTATGAAACACCTGGACACTCTCAAGGAAGTACTGTTTTATTCACACCCGGTGTTCTATTCACAGGTGATACTTTATTTTATGAAAGTATCGGTCGAACAGATATCCCTCTATCAGATTTTGTTCATATCAAAAAGAGTATTAAGCATATCTTTGAATGGTTTGAAGAAGACACGATTTGTTATCCTGGACACGGAAGATCAACAACCATCCTGCATGAAAAAAAACATAATCCCTTTGTAAAAATATAAAAAAGGCGTGCGCCTTTTTTTTGATTAGAGAAGCTGAAACCATCGTGTTGTGGATTGGTTATTTTTGATGAATCCCATTTTTTGATAAATGGAAAGAGCAGGTTGATTTCGACTGGATACCAGAAGATAAGCATGTCCGCCCATATGGTTGATCAGACACCCTATGGATGAATAAGCATGTCCTTTTCCACGAAAACGTTTCGAGATTGCAAAAGATTCAATTTCATCTTTGGTATACACAAAAGTACCAATGGTATGTCGACGGAATTTGATCAGACCAATGACTGAATCTGGATTCTTCATATAAAACGATGCTTCTTCGAAATCTGTAAAACTCATATTGTCAACATCAAAGGTTGCTTCCTTTGTGATGTTGACATATTTTCTTTTGGTTTGATTGCTTAAGATTTCAAGCGAATAGTCCGGATGGACTTCAAATGTTTTCGTGATTTCATATTGGTCAATGGTATAGTGAGGGGTTCGATTTTGAAATGCATGGGTTTGAAATGGGGTTAGGTACACGGAAGTTGCACCCAGTTTCCGACATGTTTCCACCACATGTTTCGCTAATTTTTCTTCATCGATGCATGTGTTGAAATTAGCGTTTGCTCGTTTTTTTTGAGGGACATAAAAGACGGTATATCTTCCATATTCGGTATCGATGCTATGTACTGGCATGTTGCACACTCCGCTTGAGAATCACCAGTGTTTCCATTTCAGTTGTTTGAGGAAACATGCGAATCGGTATCACTTTCTTGATTTCAAATGCTGATGATAACATTTTTAAGTCTCTTGCCAATGTTTTTACATCACACGATAAATAAAACATCTGTGTCGCTAAGCTATTGTTGATCTCTTCAATCATTTCAGGCATGAGTCCATTTCTGGGAGGATCTGTGATGATGACATCTGATGTCAAGTGCTTCATGACTTCTTCAGCTTGTCCAGAAATGACATCGACATGATTCAATTGATATTTATCTTTGATTCGATTGGCCATTTCAATCGATTCTGGATTCGATTCAATCATGATGACTTTTCGTACATGATTGGCAATATGGAATCCGATACTGCCGATGCCACTGTAAGCATCGATGACCACACTGTCTCGAATGACTTCACGTTTGATGATGTCATACGCCATCAAGGAAACGGGTAGATTGACTTGGAAAAAGGAACGGTCAGAGATTGAGACCTGAAGATTTCCAAGTGGCTCTGTAATGAGGTTATCACCATATAAACAGATGGAATGTCTACCCATGATATGTCGTGGATTATCCCTGATATTGAGTGTGATTCCTAGAATAAAATCAAGCGATTTTAAACGTTCAACAAAATCATTTTGTCCTTTGAATAAGGGCTTACTTGTAACAATGGTAACAAGTGCTTCACCCTTGGGATTGGTTCTGATGATGAGATGCGAACAGGATTTATAATCGATAATCACTGGATGATCATAAAGAAAAGAAATGATTTGATTGGTTGCTTCATCCGCGAGTACATAGGTTTTGAGTTGAATTAACTGATCGTTGCGAGTATCGTAAAGACCTAGTTTCAACATGGGTGAATCCATCACGTGAAACACACTCTTATTCCGATAGTTTGATGCTTTATAATCTGTCAGGGTATCTTGAACTGAGACCTCGATACCCCCAATTTTTTTCAGTGTCTCTGCGGTAATGCGACGTTGCCAATCCAATTGAGCCTGTAATGAAAGGTGCAGTAAATCAGCACCCCCAAAGATTTCATCGGGATGATTGATCCGATCTTGACTTGTACTTAATCGATTCTCGACGACAGCTTCAGCATATTGATTTTTAACCTTAACGATACGGATTAAAGCAGTTTCTCCATTCAGTAGATGAGGAACAAAAATCACATATCCCTCATGCTTCACTACCCCTTGACCGAGGTAGTCCAAATCGATGGCTGTTGCGGTCAGTCTACTACCAACAGTTAACATCGTCTTCCTCCTTGAAGTGTACTGCAAGTCCACCTTGTGATGTTTCCTTATAAGATGAATGCATGTCAAGACCTGTCTGATACATGGTCTTGATGACCATATCGAGTGATATTTTCCTTGAATCTGTCAAAAAATAAGCGAGCCCGCAAGCATCAATCGCTCGAAGAGCAGCAACCGCATTTCTTTCAATGCAGGGGATTTGAACATAACCATTAATCGGATCACAGGTGAGTCCTAAGTGATGTTCAATGGCAATTTCAGCGGCATACTCGACTTGGTCCATATTTAGATTAAACAACGTTGCGTGTGCGGCTGCAGCCATTGCGCATGCACTTCCGATTTCAGCCTGGCATCCAGCAACTGCACCTGAAATGGATGCATTATGCTTAATCAAATTACCGATGAGTCCCGCCACAGCGAGTCCTCTGATGATGCGTTCCTGGGTGACAACATGATGTTTTTCATGCATATAATAAAGCAGTGCTGGTAAAACACCACAAGCACCACATGTTGGTGCTGTGACAATGATTCCTCCAGCGGCATTCTCTTCACTCACTGCAAATGCATAACTCGAAACCAGTCTATTTTCAAATATCTCAGGTGCCTCATGATTGATGATCTTGCTGTATAATTCAGGTGCTTTTCGCTTTAGTTTGAGAGGACCTGGTAACACACCATGAGTGGATATTCCTCGAACAATCGACAATCTCATGGCTTCCCAGATGTCATTTAGAAATTCCTTGAAACCTTCTCCTTCAATTTCAAAAACATAGTCTGCAAGTGATAGATGGTTAGCCTTACAGTACTTTTTGATATCTTTAAAGTTGTGATGAGGATAAATGGGTGATTCCATATCCGGTTCACCTTCAAAAAGAATTCTACCACCACCGACAGACTTCACGGTTTTTTCTACGATGAGAACATCGTTTTCGAAACCTTTGATTGATAACGTGTTGGGATGCTTCAAAAGATCAATCGATGTTGAAAAAATGACCTCTGAAGGGTGAAGTGCTGTCTTGATCGCTTCTTCGGTCAAATGACCTTTACCTGTTAAAGCTAGACTGTTATAGAGTGTAATCTCGAACCGGTCCAAATTTGGATGGTTCTTTCGGATGATGTTAGCTGCCTTGGCAGGTCCCATGGTATGGGAACTCGAGGGTCCGAAACCGATTTGATAAAGCGATCTGATGGAAAGCATGGGTGCTCACGTTCTTCTTTCTGTTTATCTAAATTTTGCTTTTAAATACTCTACATAGTAATGAGGATTAAAATCTTCTTGTGAACAAATCTGCAAGATTTCTTTAGGTGTCTTGGAACCTGCAAACTGGTGAACATGGATCTTCAACCATTCATTGATGGCTTTGATGTTGTTCTCGGCAATTGCTTTTTCAATATCGAGTTCCTTGTTCATGGCTTGATACATTTGAGCAGCATAAGCGGATCCAAGTGCATACGTTGGAAAATAACCGATCGCTCCTCCAGACCAGTGAATGTCTTGAAGTACGCCTTCACGATCCGTTTTTGGACGGATTCCAACATAGGCTTTCATCAGTTGATTCCATTTCTTTGGTAAATCTTTGACTTTGAGTGTTCCCTTAATCAATTGTTTTTCGAGTTCATAACGTACCATGACATGCAGGGCATATGTGAGTTCATCGGCTTCTATTCGGATGAGTGACCGTTTGGCTTGATTGATGTATGCCAAAAACTCGTCAACCTCAATATTTTTTAATTGTTTGGGAAATAATTCAACCAATTTAGGATAGTGTAAATCCCAAAAAACTTTGGAACGACCAATCATGTTTTCATACATTCTAGATTGTGATTCGTGAATTCCTAAGGAAGTTCCACCGTGTAAAAATGTATCATCATATTTCAAATCATTTTGCATCTCATAAATGGCATGTCCCATCTCATGGATGGTGGAAAAAATGGATGATGCCAATTGGTCTTCATGATAATGCGTGGTGATTCTCGTGTCTGTGCTTGTAACACCTGAAGTGAAGGGGTGTGCGGATTCCTTAAGTAATCCATGATTCTTGTTATAGGAAAAAACGTCCATCAAGTAGTGAGAAAATGCTTTTTGTTGAAGTGCAGGAAATACCGACTTCGATAGTTTCCGGTTAAAGGTCTTAGGTTTTCTTGCTGTCACTTCCATGACGAATGGAACCAAATCGCGTTTCAGTGTATCAAAGAACAAATCGTATTCCTTCACACCAAAGCCTTCCTCAAAAAAATCAAGCAGAATATCATAACCTTTGAGTTCATCGGTCTCCAGATACTTGACAAGTTTACGATTAAACTCAACTATTTTTTCGAGAGTGGGTCGAAACAATTCAAAGTTGTTCTCTTCCTTAGCCTGTGCCCAAATGTGGGAACCTTGGCTTGTTAGAACCTGATAATCGATATACTCGTTCATTGGAACAAGTTTGATGACTCTCAATCCTTTATATGTCTTTTTGATCTCTGTCTTAAAATCAGGGTCACCCAATTGATCAAGATTTTGATAGAGTCTTTCAATAGCTTCTAAATAGGCAGGATTGGATTCCACATGATACATTTCAGTTGCTATGATTTCATATTGTTTTGTCCGGTATTCAACTGAACCTTTTGGAGCTTCTGTTTCTTGATCCCAACTCATCAGCCATGTAAAATAGCCATATGCTTTGATTTTTGCTCTTGTTTCTTTAAATAGTTTAATATCGTTTTCCATATGATTTCCTTTCTGTTTCACTCTGTGTTCATTATAACATAATGACTTCCCCCAATTGGGAAATCATGGTGATTTCATAAAAATACAAGTGTTGCAATGCCAAAGTAAATCAGGAGTGCGACCACGTCATTGATGGTGGTCATGATGGGACCTGATGCAGCAGATGGATCTTGATGTGCTCGATCTAAAAGGATAGGAACAAAAACGCCCATCAGTGCCGAAATAAACATAGAACTGAAAACCGCAACCAAGACAATCCATGAAATTGATTCTGCAGATTGACGTCCGGTCGGGATGATGGATAGAAACACATAAGCAAAGAAAGCGCTCGAAAGTGCAATGATGATACTATTCAAGAGTCCAACCCAAGTTTCTTTGATGATGTGTCTTTTGGGCATCTTTTCCCGATCGAATGCATCCAAATGCAACCCCAAAATGGTGACTGCGAGAGATTGTGTTCCAATGTTACCCGCCATCCCAAGAATCAGTGGCTGAAACAAAACGAGTGCAGTCACTTCAGCAAGAGTGGCTTCAAAAATTGAAAGAAAACTCGCAATCAATAGGTTTAGTACAACAGCAATCATCAACCAAGGTAATCTTTGCTTCGTTCTTTCAATCGCAGATAACTCTGTTTCATGATCGCCTAATAAAGCCATTTTTTGGTAGTCTTCTTCTGCTTCTTCAATGATTTCATCAAAGATATCGTCCGCTGTGACAATCCCTAAAAGACGGTCTTCGTGATCCAAGACCGGGATTGCATTTTTGTCATAGTCCATGACTGTTTCTATGGCTTCCTCTATGGTTTGATCCTCATAGACAAAATGAAAGTCTTCTCTCATGATTTTGAGTAGTGTGTCTGAGGGTCTAGCTCTAATCAAATCTTTTAAATCAATGGATCCAATCACACGTCGTTCATCATTTGTGACAAACAGCATATCTATATAATCGTTTTCTTTAGAGGTTGTTACCACTTTCAGTGTAGCATCCTTGATCGATAATTCATGATCCAGACTTATCACATCCGTTGACATGATTGATGCTGCCAAGTCCTCATCATACTTCAACAATAATTCAAGTGATTTTGCTTTGATTTGTGGTAAAAAGGCAATGATATCGGGTCTTTTCTCTATGTCTAGATCTTCAACAAACTCTTTCAAATCATCACTTTCCAGACTTTTGAGAAGTGACTTCTTTCGAGGAGTCTCTAGCAATGTAAAAAGAGTGTACTGATCCTCAATATCAAGTTCAACAAACATATCGGATAGTTTTTCAAGTTTCATTAAATGAATCAATCTACGTTGTTCTTCGATGTCCAAATTTGGATACATCACAGCCAAGTCATAAGCAAATATGGGTTGAATCACTTTTCGAATTTGTTCGTCGGTGTGCTTAAAATTGATTTTTTTCAGCATATTATATCCCTCCCAACATGAGGGTTGCTAACCCGAAATAAATCAAAAGAGCTGCGACATCAATGACAGTGGTAATAAACGGACCTGAGGCAACTGCAGGATCAAACTTCAAAGTTCTCAAAGTGAGCGGTATCAAAATTGCGGTAAGTGGAGCAATGATGACTGTCAACCACAAGGAAAGTCCAACAACAAACGCAATCAAAAAAGGTTGAGTGGTCAACGATGTGTTGATCATAGAAAAAATGAGCGTCATCGAGAAAGCTATGAGTCCGATAGCAAATCCATTCATCATACCTGTCAAGATTTCACGAAATGAATTTTTGAATATCCCTTCTTCATGAGAAGCAAACATTTTTAAAGTGACAGCAAGGGTTTGAGTTGCTACATTACCTGCAGATCCTAAAATCAATGGTTGAAAAACGATCAATATGGCGACTGTCGCAAGCACCTCTTCAAACATTGATGTCACAATAGCAATCGGAACAGAAAATAACAATAATGACAATAGCCACGGTAATCTGTGAAATGCAGTTTTGAATGGACTTGAATCAGGCATCGTTTCAGGAAGACCAGCAAGTTTTTCAAAATCCTCTTGAGCTTCTTCCTGATAAATATCCAATGCATCATCCAGTGTAAGCATACCTAACAATTGATGAGTACCATGTTCAAGTACTGGTATTTCATAAATGCCATAATTTCTAATGGCTTGAATCGATTGTGTGATTGGATCCGTATCGTAGACTGATGGATAATCTTCGACAATTTCCGAGACTGCAAGTGGAGTTTTGGCTTTCAATAGTTTTTTGAGCGGTACAACGCCTAAAAAAACACCTTGTTCATTGACAACAAAAAGGGTGTTGATGGTTTCAGCATCGTTTGCTTCTTTAATCACTTTTTTAGTTGCCTTTTTAACATCCATGTCTGGTTGAATGACAACCATGGCATTGGTCATTGCAGATCCTGTTTCATCTTCCCCGTATTCAATTAATTGAGCAATATCAGAATCATCACCAAGTACCTTGAGCAATTCTTGTTGTTTTTCATCTTCCAGTTCCAAAATGATGTCTGTAGCATCATCAGGTTCCATGAGTTCAACAATTTCCTTTTGCTCTTCAAGTTCGAACTCAGATAAGATTTCAGCAGCATCTTCATGATCAATGTATGAAACCAATAAAGCAAGTCTTTCCACATCGAGTAAATCATAGACTTTTTGTTTTTCAGAATCAGAGAGTTCAACAAATAGTTCTGCCAAATCATGTGGATGTATGTCATACAGATATTGCTTTATTTCTTCAAGTGTAGCTTGATTTAACATTTCTTTGAGCATATTGAAACCTCCGTTCGTTGTTTACTTTATAATCGAGGTAACTTGTGACCAAAGATCATTTTAGCAGTTTTCAAACTGATGGTGAGCATCTGACCTTCTTTGGATAAGGTCATCAATCCATTAAAACGATCCTTGCTGATGATATCATATTCATCTTTCAGCTTGATTTGATGCTCGTTTAAATAAACAAGCAATTCTCGAAAATCCATCACTCGGGTGATTTGAAATCGATCGCCCTCTTGCAACTGATCAAGACTTAAAGCACTGATTGAATTCATCTGTCCTTTCAGATTGGGAATGGGATTTCCATGTTGACAATATTTGGGTTCACCCAAATAACGATAGAGTTTTTCGAGTACTTCAGGCGATGTTGCGTGTTCAAGCATTTCAGCATCAACGTGGACACTTTCCCATGGAACTCCAAGTTTTTCAGTTAAAAAAACTTCCCAAATCCGATGTGCTCTCACCATACGAATGGCAACTTGTTTCCCTTTTGGAGTTAATGAAATGCCTTTGTATGGGATAAAAGAAACCAGATGTTTCTTCTCCAATTTCTTAATCATTTCATTGACACTCTGATCCGAAAAGCCGAATCTTTCAGATAACTCATTGGTTTTTAACAGGGATTGTTTCTTCTCGATCGTGAGTTCAAATATCGTTTTTATATAATCTTCTTCCGCTCGATTCATCATTTCATCACCCCAATGCAACGTCTAATACCATCATGATAATAAATCCAAGCATGACCCCGAAAGTCGCGTAGTGAGCCCCTTTAGGCGTCTGTTTCTGTTGTGCTTCAGGTATCAATTCTTCAACAACAACATAAATCATCGCACCTGCTGCAAAAGCGAGTGCATAAGGCAATATGGCACTCACGTAAGTGACAAGTATTGCACCTAAGACACCTGAAATAGGTTCAACCAAACCTGAGGCTTGACCGAGGAAAAATGCTTTTTTTCTCGAGACGCCTTCATGTCTTAAAGGAATGGATACTGCAGCACCTTCAGGGAAGTTTTGAATACCAATCCCAATCGCAAGTCCGATGGCCGAGAGGGTTGCTGCTGTAGTATCACCCGTTATGTACTGGATTGCACCAAAGGCAACACCGACTGCAAGACCTTCAGGTATGTTATGGAGTGTAATGGAAAACACCAATAAGATGTTGCGCTTCAGTCTCGTTGGCAATCCTTCCTTTTCATGATTGAAACCAAAGTGAACGTGAGGAACAATCTTATCTGCAGCAAAGAGGAATAATCCACCTAAAGCAAATCCGATTGCGACAACAATCCATGAAATCACACCTTGCTCATCTGCCATATCGATGGCTGGAGCAAGTAATGACCAAAAGCTTGCTGCAATCATAACGCCTGATGCAAAACCTAACATCAAGTTAAACATATCACGTTGAATGTTTTTGAAAAAGAAAACCAAAGAGGCACCTAGTGCCGTCAAACCCCATGTAAAGAGGGTACCCAACAATGCCTGCTCCCAAACCTCTAAGCTCATAAACCATGTCAGCATGATGATCACCTAATCTTTCTAATTTAAGGTATGCCTTAAAATCAATTTAAGTATAACACTATAAAGTGGCCCTGTCAATCAAAAAAGGGTAATGAGTTGACTCACTACCCTTTGGGATAGAATGAATATGAACTATTCTCCACCGATCATGAGTGATTCGATGTGAACTGCGGGACTTGCGACTCCTGATAAGTTGAATTTAAGATCACTGCCAATACCGACAACATGATTCATCATCTCAAAGAAATTTCCTGAGACCACAATCATCTTCACAGGATAAGCTATTTTACCATGTTCAATCTTCTGTCCAGCTGCTTGTAAACTAAACTCACCTGATACTGTCTTCACACCTGCATGAAGTCCAACAAGGTCAGTGATCAAGACTCCGTCTTCAATATCTTTAATCAATTCATCAAATCCTTGATTGCCGGGTTCTAATACGAAATTGGCCATTTGAATACCGCTACCAAAACTGTTTCCTGTCGGTGCTGTGTTGAAAATTTTCGCGGTTTTCAGATTATGATTAAACCCTGTGAAAACCCCATCTTTGATGACATGTCTCTTTTGACAAGCAACACCTTCATCATCAAATGGCAACTTGAAGAATGCATCTTGATGAAGTGGATCATTGACGAGATTGACTTTTGCATCAAAAATCTTTTCACCGACTTTGGTCTTGAGTGGTGTCATGTTTCGGAATGCCGCTTCTCCTGAAAAGATGCTGGAGAAGACATTGAGCATGTCAGAAAACATTTCATTGTTGAATACCACTGGATATGAACCTGTCTTGATGGTCTTTCCACCAAGTTTTGCTACACCAAGATCAATGGTGGTCTTCGCCATTTCATGTGGATTGAAATCACTGAATTTCTTCGCTAATTTGATATCATATGCGGTTTGAATATCAGATTCACCCCGTTTAAACACACCAATGGCGTATGCATAAGCATAGGACTGATGTCTGGAAAGATTCAATCCTTTTGAATTCACAAGTGCTGTTTTGGTTTCAACTTCTTGATACATCGTGGTTTGAACTTGAGAAACATCAGGACAAGAAAGAATACTTTGTTCTAAAGTTTTGAGTAGATTGATTTTTTCAATGACCGGAACTGCCTGAAAATCAAAGAGATCTTCGTGTACTTCCGGATATGAAGGAGATCCTTCATAGATGATTGCAGGTTCAACAACGGTGAGTGCTTTCGCGTTTTCTATCAATTGATCCAGCATTTTGCCGACATTGGCATTCGACAGGTTTTCAAATCGAACTGTAGAAAGCTTGTTTTGGTAAATACCTCTGATGGTGACCGATTCGACATTGGACTGGACATGCTGGTCCAGTTTGTTCTGATAAACCGATAATTTTAGACTTCTATTTTTAACTGCATAGATTTCTAAATCTGTGATGCCTTTTGATAATCCGAGTTTGATCCACTCTGTATACATTACTTTTTACCTCCTGCGCCACCGACCGTCATCGATGAGACTCTAATCGTGGGTTGACCGACATCAACAGGAATGCTACCGGACAATGATCCGCACATACCTTGACCAAATTCGAGGTTGTCTGCAACCTTATCAATCTTGAATAAGACATCTTTTCCATGACCAATCAGCATTGCTCCTCTGACAGGTCTTGTCAGTTTGCCATCTTCAATCATGTATCCTTCCATGACTGCAAAATTAAACTCACCGGTTGCTGGAACAACAGTTCCACCCCCCAGTTTTTTAGCAAACAAACCATATTTTGTATCTTTGATGATGTCTTCAAACTTATCTTTTCCGGGTGCGATGTATGTTGAATTCATGCGAGACGTTGGAGAAAACTTATAGGATTGTCTTCTACCAGATCCTGTTGGATCCATCTTCATCTTGCGTGCATTTCGATAATCAATGAGATAACCTTTTAAAACACCATTTTCAATGAGTAAATTCTTTTGGGTTTTCTTTCCTTCATCATCATAAGAAAGTCTTCCCCATGCGCCTTCAACATCACCATCATCATACGCTGTGACAATATCAGAACCCACTTTTTCACCCAATTTACCCACGAATGGAGATAAACCCTTCGCAACCGAAGTCGCTTCTAAGGGATGTCCACACGCTTCATGGAAGATGACACCGCCAAACGCATTGTGTAACACAACTGGCATGACTTGAGGAACCATATCTTCAGCAGTGAGTAGTGTGATGGAAGATACTGCAACTTCCTTCGCTAAAGCTTTAAAATCGAGTTCATCAAAGATTTCAAAACCCATGTAGCGACCTGGACCTTCATAAGCTTGCTGCATCTGTCCATTTTCCATGGATGCTGCCATCATAATGACTCGGGTGTATGTTCTGACATCGTCTTGATAAATGCCTTCCGTATTGGTGACCAATATCGTTTGTCGATTTTCAACGAGTTGTGTCATGGCTTGTACAATTCTTGGATCGTGTGATTTCATGATGTTCGAAAGTTCTTGAAGTCTCGCTGCTTTTTCAGCCATGGGTACAGAATCCATGGGACGTTTGATAGCATCCACATAGGGCTTCGCTGTTCCAAGTTTCTTCGCTTTAAAAAGGGGACCTGAGAAGGATTGAGACAAATTGTTCACTACGTTTTGTAGCGATTCATAGGAAACATCATTGGTGAATCCATACACTTCATCGATGCCCTGGATGAGTCTAACCCCAGCACCGAAAACATTGCCTCGGTCAATCGATGTAACTTCACCATTCATGACACGAAGCACTGAAGATTGATTATCTTCCTGGAAAATCTCAGCGAAATCAGCACCTGTTGAGAGTGCTTTTTCGAGCAATGCTTGTAATTCCTTCTTTTTGAGCATGTCGATACCTCGTTTCTTGTTTATATTTTATCGTAAGACGGGATATGATTCAAGCGAATCAAGGATTGTGTGAATGCTCATGCATTTTGAGGCATGAGCACAGATTGAGGATTTTCCTTTTCATCGTATTGTAATTGATAGAGGTTATAATATAAACCTTTGAGTTTGAGAAGTTCCTGATGAGAACCTGTTTCTTTAATCTCACCTTTCTGCATGACAATGATTTGATCAGCGTGTTGAATGGTCGATAAGCGATGAGCAACGATCAGCATCGTTGAGATGTTCATCATTTTTTCAAGTGATTCCTGAATGAGTTCTTCGGTTTCACTGTCAATGTTTGCAGTCGCTTCATCTAAGATCATCAGTGAGGGTTTATAAACAATTGCTCGCGCAAAACTGATGAGTTGTCGTTGACCCGATGAAAAGTTGTTACCACGCTCAAGAACGACATGATCATAGGCATCCGGTAATTTTTCAATAAACGTATTGGCACCCACATATTCCGAAGCACTCTTGACTTCATCAAGCGTTACCTCATCATCACGAAGTGTAATGTTGTCTTTAATCGTGCCTGAAAACAGAAATACATCCTGAAGCATTTGTCCAATATGACGTCTCAAACTTGACCGTTTAATATCTTTGATGTTGATACCATCAATTAAGATTTCACCTTTTTGAATTTCATAATTTCGAACAATCAATGATAAGATGGTAGTCTTCCCTGAACCGGTTGCACCAACGAATGCGACGGTATCCCCAGGTTTAACTTTAAAACTCACACCACGGAGTACCCACTCGCCAGGGATATAGGAAAACCAGACATCTCGAAATTCGATATGACCTGTAAAGGATTGGAGTTCAATTGCATCTTCCTTATCTGTAATTTCAGGTTTGGTATCTAGGACATCAAATACCTTTTCTGCTGAAGCAAATGCACTTTGTAAGGAATTGAACTGTTCAGCGAGTTGCTGAATGGGTTCGAAGAAATCACCAACATAAGCATAATAAGTGAAGAGCATACCAAATGTAATGATTCCTGCAATCACTTCTTGATAACCCATGTAAAGGACTAAGACAGCTCCAACCATGGATAAGAAATAGATGGTTGGACGATAAATGCCAAACACAAGAATTTCTTGAATATAACTTTGTTTCAGTTTTCCTGAATGCTTTTTAAATTCACCTTTTTTCTTCGTTTCTTGATTGAAGATTTGTGTGACTTTCATGCCGGATAGATTTTCAGATAAAAATGCGTTGACTTCAGAGACGTTGGCACGTACTCGGCGATAACTCGCTCTCGAAAATTTTCTGAATAAATATGTAGCGAATAAAACCAAAGGTATGACAGCAACCACGTATAGAGTCAATTTGGGACTCATGAGGGTGATGACAACTAAAATGGCTACAAGATGCAATACGTTTTTGACTAGATTGAGTAAGACATTGGTATACATTTCAGAGATGGTGTTCGTATCATTGGTGACACGAGTCACCAGTTTGCCCACAGGAACTTGGTTGATTTGTCCAATGGCCAAGTGTTCAATGTGATTAAACACTTCATCTCGGAGTGTGACAACCGTTTTTTGACCTACTTTTTGTAACATGACACTTTGAATGTATTGAACGACATTCCCGACAGTGAGTGCTATGATGAAGAAGATTGAAAGCATGATGACAAATTCAATTTTCTCAGCACGAGATAAGGCATCCGATCCAACAATATCAACCGTTCTACCGATTAAAAATGGGGGAAGTAATTGAATGCCCAAACCAACAAACATGAAGATGACAATCAATATAAATTCTTTTCGATAAGGCTTCATGTAAGAAAGCAGTCTTCTGATGACATCACTATCCTTACGTTCTCTTGTGTTATCCTTGAAGTCCTTCATGAGTTGCACCTCCTTGCACAAGATTTTCGAGTTGTTGACGTCTAACCATATCTTTATAAAGTGGTGATGTCTTCATCAGTTCCGCATGTGAACCAATGGCCACCAATTCACCTTGATCAAGTAAAATAATTTTATCCATTTTTTTAACCGTTGAAATACGATGCGCGATAAAAATGGTTGTTCTGCCTTTTCGAACACGGTGTAAGTTTTTAATGATGGCTTCTTCCGTTTTGGTATCTACTGCAGAAACCGAATCGTCTAGAATCAATACTTCTGGATCCTTCGCTAAAGCTCTAGCAATCGAAATTCTTTGTTTCTGTCCACCAGAAACTGTGACCCCACGTTCACCCAGCATGGTTTCAAAACCGTCTTTGAATTCAATGACGTTATCATACACATCTGCGAGTTTTGCCGACTCTACAACTTTTTCTAACGTTGGTGAATCCATGGAGAATCCAATGTTATTCGTGATGGTATCTGAGAAAAGGAAATTATCTTGAGGAACATAACCAATGGTATTTCTCACAGAATGTGTCGTGAGTTTCATCAGATCTTTGCCATCGATGAAAACCATGCCCTCTTCAAGATTATAAATACGAAGTAACAAATCAACAAGAGATGACTTCCCACTGCCTGTTCGACCTAGAATACCGACCATTTCACCTTGTTTAATGTCAAAACTGACATTTTTTAAGACGGGACGATCGCCATCCGGATACTGGAATGTTAGATTTCGAACTTGAATGCTTCCCTTGAGGTGAAGATCTTCTTCAGCATCCTTGGCATCGAAGACTTCAATTTTTGAGTCAAGAAATTTTTCAATACGACTTGCCGATGCTTTCGCTTGGCTATGAATATTGATGAATCCTGATAATGCCATCGTTGGCCAGATTAAAGTAAAGAAATACGATAAATATGTGGTCAACTGTCCTGCAGTCATCCCTGTTTGAGCCTGATTGATGACAAGCCAGCTACCTAAAGCAACAATCATCAAAATCACAATATTCAAGCCAATACCAATGGCTATGTTGACGATGATGATGTATTTAACGAATTTAATGTTTTTATCGTATAAATCAAGGTTCCGATTTCTAAAAAACATCGCTTCTTTGATTTCTCGAACAAAGGCTTTGATGACGGTAATCCCTGAGAAATTTTCTTGCGTGAAATCCGAAAGCTTTTCAAATGATTCTTGTCGTTCCTTGAATCTTGCAGTAATTCTTTTTCGGATAAAAACGAGCACCACAGTGAGTAAAATCATGGGAATTGCTGCATAAAGCGTCAGTTGCCCATTCAGATTTGCCATACGATATACTGCAAATCCCCCTAAAAACAAACCATCAACGAGCATTAAGATACCTGGACCATACGATTGTCTGACGGCTTCTAAGTCGTTGATGAACAAAGTCATTAAACCACCTACTTTTTCTTGGCTATAATAACTTTGTGATAATTTGGTAGCATGAGAAAACATGGCATTTCTGAGTCGATATTCAATCATGCGTGATGCACCAAAGATGGTGTAACGCCATAAAAACCGACCGATGGTGATGGAAATCGCGAGCAGTGCAATCTCATAAATATATCCTTCGATGATTGAGGGATCTGGATTAGCTTGTTTAAGAGTATCAATAATTTGACCCACATATTTCGGGATATCGAGTTGAACCCAGTCGACATAAATCAAAACTGCAATACCGACGATAAAAAACGCTGAGTATTGCAGATAATATTTTCTAAAGTGTTTGCCTAATAACATGGTTGCCTTCTTTCTTATTGTGTGAATTCATGAACACACAACAATGTCAATAGAACGTCTGTGAAACGTCCTATTGACCTTTGTAAGTATCTATCTCTATTCTACTACGATTCTGACAATGTCACCATCTGCAGATTCAATATTGACCAATTCACCTACTGCACCACCATTGATCATTTCGATGATGGCATCGATATCGATGTCCTGATCTTCTAGATTGACATTGAATTTTCCTGTCTTCAGGAGTTTTGCAAACTCGATTGGAATTTGAATTTTGACAACGTCACCATCTGCGGAGTCAACATAGATTTTGAGCATTTTAAATGCATTCTTTTTACCGTTTGTTTGAACGATAACTGCATCTTCACCTTTGGTTGATCCACCATCCATTGCAGATAACAATTTTTCGGCATCTTCTGATGTGATGACACCTTTAGCAAGCAGATCTAGGATCTTCATGCGTTCTTCTTTAAGTGCGTCTTTTGGCATGTTTTAAACATCCTTTCTATTTATTCTTTTTCAAGAGCTCTATGGCTTGAACGACCGACAGCTCGCCTTTTTCGATCTTCTCCAAAATGGAAGCTTTGGAGAACTTAGGTTCTTCTTTTTCCTTCTTCTCAGGTTCTTCATCATATGCATCTGGTGAATACCCGAGTCCTACAATGACATCATCAAGCATTTTCTTAACCGTTGGATAACTGATGTTGAGTTCTTTTTCAATCGCCTTGATGTTACCTCTGTTTTTCACGAATATCTCAATGAAATAGAGTTTTTCCGGTTCAAGATAATTGAACTTGGAGAGTGTAAACGCCCCCTCGATGGACGTTTCACAGTGATCACAATACAGTCTGTGAACTTTTAGATCATGCTTACAAACTGGGCAAATCGATAAGACTGGGTTGGTCTTCATTCTTTCTTTCATAATTCCTCCTAAATGGTTCTGATGTTGACTTTTAAATGATCATGCGTTCTAACGGAGACACTGGTTCCTCTAATCGATATGAGACGGATGAGCTCTTCCGCTGAAATATCGACTGATTCACTGATCTCGAGTCTGCGACTGCCGGAAATGAAGAGTCTGAAGATGAAAATGGGGATGGGCAAGAAGAATAAGATGGATAAGAAAAAGGTAAGCCATTTTTCTTCGGGTACCCGAATACTGAGTTTCACAAAGGATGCACGTCGGGGTTTTAAAGTCTTCTGTCTGCCATACAATTGTTTGTAGGCTTCTTTCTTGCTGATCTTTTTTTGATTCAATTGATTCAAGACTTCATTTTTTGTCATTTCTTCAACACCTTAATTAATTTTTTTAACTTACACCTTAATTATATGAATTTAAAATTGATTTGTCAACAAAAAGTGCATTTTTGTTTAATAAAATCAATTTCAAACTTAATTTCATGCATCTTTTCCTCAAACTTTCAAGTTTTTTTGTGATATCATAAGATTAATTAGGAAAGAAGGTAATCTCTATGAACCGACTCATTGAACGTTTTTTACGCTATGTTAAAGTCGATACCCAATCAAATCACGACACGGGTACTCATCCTTCAACAGAAAAACAGAAGAATTTATCTCGCATGCTTGTCTCTGAATTGAAAGACTTAGGACTGCCTGCATTCATGGATGACTTTGGCTATGTTTACACAAAAATCGAAAAGAATGTGCAAGGAGCTCCAGCCATTGGATTTGTTGCACATGTGGACACTTCTCCAGATGCTCCAGGTCTGGATGTTCATCCTAGAATCATCAAGAATTATGATGGATCCATCATTAGACTGAATGATAAGTTAGAAATGGGTCCCGCTTTGTATCCTTCATTGAAACGTGTGATTGGACAAGATATCATCGTCACCGATGGTAACACCTTACTTGGCGCCGATGACAAATGTGGTGTTGCAGAAATCATGGAACTTGCAGAGTACTTTGTTGCCAATCCAAAAGAAAAGCATGGCGATATCTTCATTTGCTTCACACCCGATGAAGAAATTGGTGAAGGTGCTGATCATTTCAATTACGAGTACTTTAAGGCTGATTTTGCGTATACAGCCGATGGTTCAGAAGTCGGTGGTATTGAATATGAAAATTTCAATGCCGCTTCTGCTGTTGTTTCTTTTATTGGTAAATCCATCCATCCAGGTACGGCAAAAAACAAGATGATCAATGCACTTCATCTTGCAATGGAATTTCATCACCTATTACCTGTCTTTAAAAATCCAGCTTATACTGAAAAATATGAAGGTTTCAATCATTTGACTGGATTATCTGGTGAAGTGGAGAAGGCAACATCGAAATACATCATCAGAAATCATGACATGGAAAAATTCACAACCCAAAAGAAAGAGTTTGAAACCATTCGTGATTATATGAACGCGCGTTACGGGTACGAGGCTGTTGTGTTATCCATGAAAGATACCTACTACAACATGTATGAAATCATTAAAAACCATATGCACATCATTGATCTTGCTGAGCAAGCCATCAAGAATGTCGGGGTTACTCCATTCTTTGAAGCCATTCGTGGCGGTACCGATGGTGCAAGACTAACCTATCAAGGCTTGTTATGTCCTAATTTAGGTACAGGTGGCTATCAATTCCATGGCAGAATGGAATTTGCATCCATCCAACAGATGGAAAAAGCAGTATCCATCTTCATCGAGATTGTAAAACTGGCTGCTCGATAAAATGAAAGAACTCTCGCGAGTTCTTTTTTTTCTTCTTCCTTATTGAGGATGATTTACGTCTACTTTTTTCTTATACGCTTTGGGGGTGTATCCTGTTTTTTTCTTGAATGCGGTAGAAAAATGGGCAGATGAGGAAAAATTCAGTAGATCCGAGATATCCATTAGATTCAACTCATTTTGTTCGATAAGTTTTTTAGCTTCCATGATCTTATAATCCATGATGACATCTTGGATTGTTTTATGTGTAATCTTTTTAAATGTTCGTGAAAGATGCTCTTTTGAAACATATAATGATGAAGCGATATCGGAAACAGAAAAAGGTTCTCTCAGATTTCGATAGATGTAAAGATGTGTTTGTCTGATGAGTTCAGGAAAATTTTGTGTCTGATAATCTCGAACAGCCTCTGCAAAAGTCGATACAATTCTAAGTGACATTTGTTCCTGGTCAAGATCACTTTTCAATTGTTCGATTTCAATACCCAGTTTCGTTGAAATTTCATGAGCATGATAGATATCGAGTCCACCTTTGATTGCAGCACGTGTGGAAATCGAGTTTAGAATAATCATCTTATTTTTCGTGTTTCTCAGTGTATCTTTAGGTGCTCTGTCGGGCAGATAAAACGTAGCCAATGAATCGATCATCGTTTTTACACCCTCTGGATCGCCAGTTTCAATGCATTTCATGAGCTTAGCTTCAAAAGCGTAGTTATTTTTGACATAAAGTCTAATCTCATTGATATTCTCTTTGAGCATATAAGCATCCGATTTGGATTGAACCGTTTTCAAATGGATGATTTTCGAGTCGATGTGATAACCCTGATAGGTAGTGAGTAAATGATGAATGTAGCGCAAGTCATGGGGTAGTAAAATCTGCATGTCTTCATAGAACTGGTTGAGCATGTGTGTTCGATCAGCATCGAGCTTCAATACTCTTTTCATTTGATTGATGGTTTGAATCTGATAATCATTATCTAAGAAAGGACCAATCGTCATATGAAGATTCAAATACTTAAATGAGGTAAAAACGAAATCAGATTCCTGAAATTTTTGTGTAATGATCTCACCAACCTCATTGGATGATGTTTGAATGAAATCATGCAAGAGTGATTTGACATAGTGATCGAGTTCAACCAGACTGATGGGGTTGAGATATTCAGAAATCAGTTCATGTTCTTGTTCAATGATGACATGCATTTTAAGACTATTTGACAAATGAAATGCCAATTGATTGTATTGATTCATCAGATCACCTCACCTCATTGTATGATAAATCCGTAAATATATCAATATTATGTAAATAAATATCATATTTTTAAATGAAAGCCTTTACAATTTAAGATAAGATTATAGCATAGGAGGATCGGTTATGAAAAAAACTCTATTGAATCAAAACTGGTTATTTATGAAAGAAAAAGTTGATTTGAATCATTTGGCGAAACATCCATTTGAAAACATCAATGTACCTCACACTTGGAACAATCTCGATGGTCAAGATGGTGGAAATGATTACTTAAGAACAGTCAGTACTTATGTCAAGTATTTCGATTATACAACACAAAGTGATCGCGTGTTTGTTGAATTTGAAGGTGTCAATTCAGTTTCAAATGTCTATATAAACGGCACTCATCTTGGTGAACATCGAGGTGGCTATTCTACATTCCGATATGAAATCACTGATTTGATCCAAGAAAAAAACAATCAACTCGTTGTTTACGTGGATAACACTCATCATGAAGATGTCTATCCTCTAGCCGCTGATTTTACATTCTATGGTGGTATTTACCGAAATGTTTCCGTGATTGAGGTTCAAAATTTATCCTTTGATCTCAGCTATTGGGGAGGTAAGGGTGTTTATGTGACTCAAACTCAGGTAAGTCATGAAAAAGCTCATCTGACCGTTGATAGTTACATCAATAATCAAGGTACTTCAGAATTCGTTTCACTACACGTTGAAATCACTGATCATCATCAAAACATCGTTGCCAAAACAACCGAAGAGATTTCATTTCAAGATCATCATCACTCAATCCTACATTTAACCATTGATAACCCTCATTTATGGCAAGGTACAATCGATCCATATTTATACGATGTTACGGTAAAACTAATGCATCATGACCAAGTCGTGGATTCAAGAATCATCAAAACAGGATTACGTTATTTCTCATTTGACCACGAAGCTTTCTATTTGAATGGTGTCAAGACCAAGCTCAATGGGGTTTCCCGTCACCAAGACCGTAAAGATATCGGTAACGCCTTATCTTCTGAAATGCATCAAGAAGACATGCGACTCATCCAAGAAATCGGAGCAAACTCCATTCGTTTAGCCCATTATCAACAGGCTGATGAATTCTACGATTTATGCGATGAAGCCGGTATGATCGTTTGGGCAGAAATTCCCTACATCTCGATGTCATCAAAAACAGATTTTCAAGGGACCAATGCATTATCGCAGATGAAAGAACTCATCATTCAAAACTATAACCATTCATCCATCATCATGTGGGGCATCTCCAATGAAATCACCATTGCTGGGAAGAAAAACAATGTCGATGAAATTTTGGTAAAGCTCAACGCATTGGCAAAACAACTCGATCCTTACCGTGTAACAACCATGGCTCAAGTATCAATGTTACCTGTCAATGATGTTCAAGCTACACTTTCCGATGTACATGGATATAATCACTACTTTGGTTGGTACTCAGGGAAAGTTGAAGACTTCAAAGATTGGTTGACATACTACCGGAGTCAAAATCCGAATCGCCCACTTTCTCTCTCAGAATATGGTGTTGAGGGCATTCATACTCTCCACTCTGAGACGCCAGTTGTTAAAGATTATTCTGAAGAATATCATGCACTATGGCACGAAAAGGCGTATGAAATCCTTGAAAACACACCATTTGTCTGGGGAACTTATATTTGGAACATGTTTGCATTTGCTGCAGATTTTAGAGATGAAGGTGGTTCTAAGGGTATGAATAACAAGGGATTGGTAACCTTTGATCGAACCCTCAAGAAAGATGCCTTCTACTACTATCAAGCAAGATGGACGACAAAACCCATGCTGCATCTCACACAAAAAAGATTTAGAGATCGCGTATTAGATCAAATTGTCGTCAAAGCTTATTCCAACCAAAATGAAGTGTCATTTTACCTCAATGATCAATGGATTGAAACTGTAAGTTCTAAAAATTCGATATTTCAATCAAGAATAACTCTTCAAATGGGCGACAACAAAATCACTGTCAAATCCGGCAATTTGAGAGATGAAACCATTTTTGTACGAGTTCTCGAAAAGAATGTATCCTACGAGGTTCCCGCATCCGACAAAAATAAAGGTATCATGAATTTCAATATGGCAGGAAACTGGTTTGATGATTTGTCTGAAGCAGAAAATCCAATTCAAGTCGATCCAAACTACTTATCGGTAAAGAATTCACTCCATGAAATCATGGAAAATGAACAGGGTAAACAATTTGTTCAATCCACTTTCAAGGATTTACTGAAGCACCCATTCTTTGAAATGCTGGGTGGAATGTCCATTCAGATGATGCGCGAGATGAGTAAAGAAGGATTTCCGTATGGAGCTTTCTATAAAATCAATGAAGCATTGCAAAAAATCAAGAAATAGCACCAAGAATCACATCTTGACATACAATAAAAATAAGGGAGAATAAAAATGGAGAATCAACAAAGCACAATCGTCTATAAAAGTGCAAAGCCTTGGCAAATTGGTTTCTTTGCTTTAAACAACACAGCAACCAACTTGTATATGTTTGTCTTTTTGTTCATAAGTTATTATGCAACAGGTATCGCAGGACTTCTCGTCGTTGCTGTATCAACCATTTTAACAGCGATGCGTATTTTTGATGGCATCACCGATCCAATCATCGGATTTGTCATCGATAAAACCAAATCTAGATTTGGAAAATTCAGACCTTTTATGCTCATCGGAAATATCATCTTAGCGATTTCAGCCATCATCATTTTCCAAACGACGCATCTCATTCCTGAAGCATTCAGATTATTTTACTTCATTTTCATCTATGTCATTTACATCATCGGTTATACTTTCCAAACAGCAACAACCAAATCTGCACAAACAGTATTAACCAACAATCCTAAGCAAAGACCTTTGTTTACACTCTTTGATGCGATTTACAACAGTGTTTTATTCATTGGTATGCAGATGCTTATTTCTGCAGTTCTCGTTCCAAAATATGGTGGATTTACTCAAGGACTCTTTGACACATTGCTCATCATCGCAATCCCCCTATCCCTTCTTTTCACCATCATGGCTATGGCATCGATTTGGACAAAGGATGTTGAAGCAAACTGGGGTACCGGTGAAGTTACAAAGCTCAAGGTCAAAGATTATTGGCCTGTCATCAAAGGCAATCGTCCACTCCAAATGCTCATCATCGCTGCATCAACGGACAAATTGGCCAATTCAACAAAATCCAATGCAGTCACCACAGTCATTCTCTTCGGTATTTTAATCGCCAATTATTCATTATCGGGTACTATTGGTTTAATTGCAGTCGTTCCCACTATTCTCATCACTTTAATCGGTATTCAGTATGCTCGAAGATTGGGTATCAAGAAAGCTTATGTCGCAGCAACTTGGATCAGTATTTTCCTAAGTGTTGGATTCCTACTCTACATGTGGGCGATTGACTTAACGACCATCTCCTTAAATCCAATCAATCTTCAGACCGTTGTTTTCCTTCTCTTCCAAATCCTGCTCAGTGGTGCTGTAGCAATCGGTGGAAATATCGTGATTCCGATGATTGCAGACTGTTCAGATTATGAGACGTATCATTCGGGCAGATATGTTCCAGGAATGATTGGTACCATCTTCTCATTCGTGGATAAGCTCATCTCCTCTTTGGCAACTGTGATTGTTGGAGGTATGGTAGCCATCATTGGTTATAAGGAAGTATTACCTCAAGTGGGTGAGGCTGCAACTCCACAATTATTCTGGGTGGGTATGACATTCTTCATTTTCATTCCAATTCTTGGATGGATTGCATCACTGATTTCCATGAAGTTCTATAAATTAGATGGAGAATATATGAAAGAAATACAACAAACCCTGCACGATCGTAGTCTTGCATAAAAAATAAAAATCATATAATCAAAAAACATGTCCTCGTATTCACGATGAGGACATGTTTTTATTCTGTTAAGTTAGGAAGTCATCTATTGATAATAGAGGCTCACAAGGGGTAGAATGATAATACCCAAGATGATTGAGATACGGGTGTAAAGAGATAAATCTTTCCATTCGCGTTTGGTGATTTGTTTTGTCCATAGAAAAAATGCTGAATCGATGCTCATAAAGACAAAAGAGAGCATACTAAACAGAATTTTTGTTTCTAGAGGTCCTGGAAAAGATGGATGTGTATACGATAAAATGTTGATGAATATGAAGAATCCATACCCTAAGGCTACATAACCATACTTTAAGATTGCCATGTTGATTTCTGCAATTTCTCATAGTTATTGATGGATAACATGAGTTTGACTGCAGCCTCCAAACCTTGATTTGCAGCTCGCTGCCATAACTCTTTCGCTTTCAGTTCATCTTTTTCGACGACTCTACCTTCAAAATACATCATGCCAAGATTATATTGAGCTATGGCCAAATTACTATTCGCTGCTTTTTCATACCAATAAAAAGCTTTATCCAAACTTTGCTCAACGCCGTCACCTTTTTGATACATGACAGCTAAGTTGTATTGTGCATGCGGATGTCCGAGTTGGGATGCGGATTCTAATAATTTCGCAATATTTTGATAATCTTTAGGTTCTTGTTTAATTAAGATCATCGCTAGATGATAGAGAGCATTCTTATCTTTTTTCAGTGCTGCTTTCTCAAACCAATAAACGGCCTGATCAATGTCGACCAAAACACCTTTTCCATTTTGATGATAGAGTCCAACATAGTATTCAGACTCTGTATGATGTTGTTTGGCAGCAACCATGAACCATTCGAATGCTTTCATGGGTGATTTCGGTTCCTTTTCATGATAATACATCGCTAAAGTGTAGGCTGCCAAAGCGTATTGCTGCGAAGCGGCTTTTTCGAGATAAATAACAGCTTTGCTCCACTCTTCAGATTCAATTGCTGTCACGCCAAGTGCATAAAGTGCATAAGGATGATCTTGTTTAGCTGCAAGTTCATAATAATGCATTGCAGATTCTTTCTGCTTTTCATCATGTCCGACAGTTTCGTAGATCATACCAAGCATATACTGACTATCTGCATATCCCAATTCCGAAGCCTTTAAAAACCATTCGATGGCTTTAAAGATATAGCGTTGAACGCCAAATCCATAATAGAAATAAGTTCCTAAAATATGAACGGATACAGGGTCTTTACTTTCTGCTTCAATGAGAAGCATGTCATAGTTCTTTTTAAAATAATCCCTTGCAAGATCTTCATCTTGATCAATGCCTGAACCTGTCTGATACATCAAACCGATGGCATAACCACATTTCGATGAACCTAGTTCGTAGCCTTTGCGATAATGTTCCATGGCCATGGCTAAATCGAGTGAAATGCCATCGCCTAAACCATAAAAACGACCCAGGAAATAATGAGCGTCGGCATAACCTAACATCGCTGCTTGAGAAAAATGTTCGATGGCAACCATGATGTTTTTCTTTTTTGTATTCAATAGATAATTCGATAAACCTGCTTGATAATGTGTTGCTGCATTCATATGATCAACTCCATGAATAGAATATCATAACTTGATGATAAAACCTTGAAAAAGGAATGCCACGGCGACGTGGCATTAGATTAAATTCAATTGAGATAAATAGATGGTATAACCTTTTTGATTGAGATGGATACCATCGGTTGTGTATATTTCATTCAATTGATTGTCTTCTCCAAGCAAGACATGAAAGACATCGACAAATGAGGATTTTGGTAGTGCATCAGAAAGCATTTGATTGATGTTTTTTAAATCCTGATTCGTTCGATGTTGGATATAGTTCATGTTTGATAATGTAGAATTGAGTAAGACGGGTGTTGTCGAAACCACAGTCACAGGTATGCCTTTGGACTCGAGTTGATCTTTGATGGCTAAGATGTTTTTCACGATTTGATTTGGTGATAAATCTGTGAGCACAAGATCATTTGAACCTATATTCAAGATAACTCTCGTGGGAGCTATACGATCAAGATCCATCAATCGTTTCATGACACCTATCGTCGTGTCACCTGGAATACCAAGATTTTCGATTTCATCCTCGAGTCCGAAAGTTCTCAAGGGTAGATAAGCAATCATGGAATCTCCAAGCAAGACAATGTGATGTTTTCTCGTGATTTTTTGAAACCGATGACGATATCTTTGATACTCAGCATCGATGATGGTTTTCATTTCAGAAATGGATTTCATGAATCACGCCTCTGATTTCAATTCAAAGATGGTATCTCTCAGTTCTGCTGCACGTTCGAAATCTAGGTTCTTCGCAGCTTCTTTCATTTGAGATTCTAAATCTTTAATCAGCTTTTCGCGATCTTTCTTGGTCATCTTGGTATAATCTTTGGGTTCTTCAATCAAATCTTCTTTAATTGTGATCTTGTCTCTGATGTCTTTTTGGATTGATACAGGTGTCACATTGTATTTCTGATTGAAATCAAGTTGGAGTTGCCGTCTACGATTGGTTTCTTTGATGGCAAACGTCATGGCATCACTCACAGAATCTGCATACATGATGACTTTACCATTGACATTTCTTGCTGCTCGACCGATGGTCTGAATAAGACTTCGCTCAGATCTTAAGAAACCCTGCTTATCCGCATCTAAAATAGCAACGAGAGAAACTTCAGGCAAATCAAGTCCTTCTCGAAGTAAGTTAATACCAATTAAGCAGTCGTATTTCCCGATACGTAAGTCTCTTAAAATGGTAATCCGATCGAGCGACTTAATTTCTGAGTGCAAATATGCAACTTTCATACCAAGTTGCTTGAAATAGGCTGTTAAATCTTCGCTCATCCGGATGGTAAGTGTTGTAACGAGTACACGTTCACCAGCTTGGACACGCTTCTTAATTTCAAAATAGAGATCATCCATTTGTCCTTTGGATGAACGTATTTCAATTTCTGGATCAAGTAGATAAGTCGGGCGTATGATTTGTTCAACCACAGGAATCCCTTTTTCGAGTTCATAGGCACCTGGAGTTGCTGATAAATAAATCACTTTATCGATTTTAGATTCGAATTCATCAAATTGAAGAGGTCTGTTGTCCAGTGCAGAAGGAAGTCGAAATCCATAATCCACAAGGGTTGTTTTTCTTGAACGGTCACCAAAATACATACCTCGGACTTGAGGTATCGTGACATGCGATTCATCGATGATCATGATAAAATCGTCACCAAAAAAATCAATCAATGTTGCAGGAGTTTCCCCAGCGCCTCTTAATGATAGGTGTCTCGAATAGTTTTCAATGCCTGAACATATCCCGATTTCTTCGAGCATCTCCATATCGTAACGTGTTCTTTGTTCAATCCGTTGGGCTTCAAGTAGAAGGTTTTGACCTTTGAAGTAAGCAATTTGTTCTTGAAGTTCATTTTTGATTCTTCGAATGGATTCTCGAAGTGTCTCTTTATTGGTGACGAAGTGTGTAGCAGGGAAGATACTCACATAGTTGATGGCTTCTAAAGCTTGTCCAGTGAGCACATCAAATCGTTTGATTTCTTCGACCTCATCACCAAAGAATGAGATTCTGATGCCTTGAGCACGTTCATAAGCGGGTATGACTTCAACTGAGTCTCCTCTCACACGGAAAGTACCACGATGAAAATCAATATCGTTTCGTTCATATGTCATTTCAACGAGTTTGTTGATGAGTTTATCTCTACCATAATCATCACCGATTCTCACAGCAATCATGGAGTTTTTATAATCTTCTGGATTACCAATACCATAGATACAGGAAACGGAAGCGACAACAATGACATCATCATGATCGAGCAAGGATGAAGTTGCACTGTGTCTCATTTCATCAATTTCATCATTGATGGATGAGTCTTTTTCAATATACGTATCTGTTGATACCACATAAGCTTCAGGTTGATAGTAATCGTAATAAGAAATGAAATACTCAACACGATTGTTTGGAAAAAAAGCCTTGAGTTCGCCATAAAGCTGACCCGCTAGGGTCTTGTTTGGGGCGAGAATCAAGGTTTTCTTTTGAATGCTTTGGATGATGTTGGCAATTGTAAATGTTTTTCCTGTTCCGGTTGCACCCAAAAGGACCTGTTCTTTAATGCCACTTAACATATTGTCTTTTAATGTTTCTATGGCTTTGATTTGGTCACCTTTTGGAGTATAGGGTGCTTTAAGATCAAACATCAAAATCACTTCTTTCTTAAATATCCCGATCGAGTTCTTTCGGTTTCGGAATCAATACATTTTGAGGAATATACATCGGCTCAATGACTGCAGAGGCGATATTCATTAAATGATCGCCGATCCGTTCAAGATTGGCTAAAATATCATTAAAATTCACAGCAACCGTAAAAGTAACTTCACGATTCTTTAAGCGTTCGATGTATCGGTATCTTGCTGAGAGTTCAAGTTCATCGACGATGTCTTCATTGACAACCACACGCTCTGCAACTACTTTATCATTATTCATGAATGCATTGAGTGCATCATTTAACATTTCATTGAGTACATCATAGATTGTGTTTAAATCGTTTGAACCTTCTTGAGAAAGCACTTGATTTTCCTTATAACGTTCAACAAAGAAATCAACGATATTCGTCAAATGATCTCCAATACGTTCAAAGTCTTTAATGGTATCTAGGTCTCTTGACAATTTCTTGGAGTCATCATCATCAAGACCCTTAGCGGATATTTTAATGAGATAGTCGTGTAATTTTTCATCGTATTTATCAATCATCATTTCGTGCATATACGCTTCTTCAACAAGTTTGGGATCTTCTTTGAAACTATAAGAGCGTGCAATATCAAAATAATCTTTGACGATAGATCCCATGTAAAGAATTGCTTTTTTAGCAAATTCGAGTGCAAGAGATGGTGATTCTTCGATGATCTTCTCATCAAACATTTCATCTGGGATCTGTTTGGTACTCTTATCTTTGACAATGACCTTGGCTAAAAAGATTAATTGTTTAATGAAGAAGTATAAAATGATCGTCATCAAAATATTCTGGAATGCATGTGCAAACGCAATCGATAGCATCGAGAACGGTTCAAGGAATCTCAGTTCGACCCATGCGATAAATGAACGATAAGGAATTAAGAATATCAATAATACAATGGCAGAAATCACGTTGAATAATACGTGAATGATGGCTGCTCTTCTTGATTCAACATTACCCCCTAATGATGCAAGATACGCTGTAATGGTTGTCCCGATGTTTGCGCCGAGTAGAATTGGAATCGCTCCATAGAGTGTAATGGTTTCAATACCTTCAGCATTCAAGGCATACAGTTTTTCTAAGACCCCAATGGCTGCGGAACTGGACTGGACGAGTGCTGTGAAAAAGGTTCCAAAGACTGTACCTAAAAACCAGTTATTCGAGAATGTCTGAAACATCATTTCAGCTTCAGGAGTTGCTGCAAGTGGCTTTAACCCTGCAGACATCGTTTCAAGTCCGACAAAGAGCATCCCCAAACCTGCAAGCACACCACCAAAATGATGAATTCTGCGTTTACCTATGAAGGTCATGATGACGCCAAAACCTAGAAACACGTAACCAAACTTTGCAATCGGTAACCCAATGATGAATGCAGTCACGGTTGTTCCGATGTTTGCACCCATGATGACACCTACAGATTGAGGTAGGGTCATTAATCCAGCTCTCAGTAAACCAATCATTAACGCAGTGGTTCCTGAAGATGATTGCACCAAAATGGTTAAGAAAAGACCTACCAATATCCCTTTGAGCGGGGTGTTGGTCGTTTTCTCAATGATGAGCTTCAGTTTATTTCCTGCAGCTAACTTGAGCGAGTCGCTCATGAGATTGATTCCGAAAAGAAATAAGGCAAGACCTCCAAACACATACATTACACTTTGTCCGTATGCGAACGTCAGACCTATGTTCATATGAACCTCCAGATGACATCATCACTTATATTTTAATCGATTATACTCGATTTGATTCTTAGTTTTTTCCATGAAAAAAGCATCATTGAATGATGCTTGACCCTAAGGTCTGCATTCATAATCATTAGTAGTTGATGAATTCGATTTGATATTTTCGAACCACGAGAATGGTATCACCCTTAACGACACCGAATTCTTTCAATTTACGCTCAAGTTCTTCTTGTCCGATGACAGGAAAAACACCGTAGTATAAAGATAATGATGTTGCTTTGTGATATGTATCAACCACACCGATAATGGGTGCGACAGACCGATATTTGGATAGATTATCCGAAGCCTTATAGCCGTAGGCAATGATGGCTTTGACATTGTAATTCATGGCTGCCTGAACGGCAGAAAAAGAGATGGCATCTAGGAGGTTATCTCCCTCAAAGAGTGCATATTGAGCAAATTGACGATGATTGACAAACCCTTCAGAACGTTCATTGATTTTTGCCATGTACTGAACGCTTTCTACTGGATAACGACCGGCTGCCATTTCCCCAGAAAGCATGGTAGCATCTGTGCCTTCATAAACTGCATTCGCGACATCTGAGACTTCTGCACGTGTGGGTCTCGGATTGTTTTGCATGGATTCAAGCATCTGTGTGGCAACAATGACCAGTTTACCACGTTGCTGACATTTATGAACAATCGATTTTTGAATATGGGGCAAATCTTCAGCAAAGACCTCGACACCTAAATCGCCTCTGGCCACCATAATGCCATCGGCAACTCCAATGATTTCATCTAAATTGTCATAGCCTTCTTGATTCTCGATTTTGGCGATGACTTGTATATATTCTTTTCTTCTGGATTGCAAAATCGCCTTGATCGCTAGCACATCTTCTGCTCGACGCGTGAAGGATGCTGCGATGTAGTCATAATCGTAATCACACGCAAGATTGATGTCTTCGATGTCTTTGTCCGATAGAAAAGGCATCTTTAATACGGTATTGGGGACATTGACACCACGTCTATTTTTGATCATGTGACTATTCTTAGCAACCGTGATGATTTCACGATTTATTTTATCTTTTTCGATGACAAGAAGTGCAAGATAGCCATCATCAATTAAGATGGTTCTTCCAATTTCGATATCATCAAAAAGTTTTGGGTATGTGATTGAAAATCGTTCTTCAGTACCGAGTACTGGTTTCATAGAAATATAAACCGTTTGACCCTGCTTGATGTAGACTTTTCCATCGACAAAATCATGTGTTCTAATTTCTGGTCCTTTTGTATCCAATAAGGTACCTACATAAGTTCCTAGTTCCTGATTGAGTTCACGAACCAAATGAAAACGATGAAGATGCTCTTGGTGGTCACCATGAGAAAAGTTATTGCGAACGACATTAACGCCGCTTTGAATGAGTTGTCTAAAGATCGCTTTATCTTCCGATACGGGTCCAATCGTACCGACAATTTTAGTTTTACGCATGTTGATTTTTGTGCTCTCCTGGAAGATGATCGCACATTCTTCCGCATGTATTATAACATAATACAAAGTCAATGATAGAACTCTGTAAAGTGAAAACGTTTTATGTGTAAACTTTTTGTGGTGACTCATCATGAAGTATCGATTATAATAAAGATGTATTCTATTGAAAGAGGTACATTATGCAAACCAATTCATATAAGAGTCTTCAATATAAAGATTATCCTCATCGCACCTATGACAAAATTCGTTACAGGGATACTGATCGTCAAGAACATGTCAATAACTCTGTTTTCTCAACATTTTTTGAAACAGGTCGTGTTGAATTTATGGTCAATCCAGATCAACAAATTGCATGTCCAGACTGTTCGTTTGTCATTGCAAGCATCAAGATGGATTTTGTACAGGAAATCAATTGGCCTGGGATCATTGAAATCGGAACAGGTATTACCAAAATAGGTAACAGTTCCATTGCGCTTGTTCAAGGCTTGTATCAACATCATGTCTTAGTTGGATATGCAGAAAGTGTGATTGTACAAGTCAGTAGCTTAACAAAAAAATCGCATCCTCTGTCCGAGCATGCGAAACATATCTTATCAGCTTATATGATTTAATCGAGCCTAAGGGTTCGATTTTTTATTTCAATGTACGAAACATAATAGCAACATCATGTTTCCGATCGATTTCAACATATCCCTTTTCAACATACATATGAAGAGATCCATGATAATGCTTTTCCTTAGATTCTTGATCTGTTGAAGGCAGTGCAAGCATACCGTCATATCCCAAGTCTTGATAATACTGAATGGCATGATCAAGCAACCGTCTCGCGACTCCTTGTTTACGATACAAAGGATCAACAATGAAGCAGATTGAAAGTGCGACTTTTTGTCCTTCGACATACGGTTGTAGTTCTTTTTTGATTCGATGATAGGTGTCAAGATCATTGGCATTCATCCAACCAATCACTTGATTCTGTTCATAAGCTAAAAATCCCGTCATGATGCGATCCTCAATGTTTCTAATAACATCGAGTTTATGTTGATGGATGATCTCTTTTGTCCATGGAAAGATGTTATCTTGACTGTGATAAAAATGACAATAGCAACCTCTCCACTCTGGCGCATGATGAAAATCAAGACGTTCGTGAAATGCAACATAGTCTTGTATCCGATCAGGGTTCAATTTTTTGATTTCAATCATTTGATTCACTCCATTCGTTGATTCAAATTATACTCGATATCGCTTGATTTATCAAGGAGCTCCATGCCAACAAAAAGACCCGCAAATCGCGGGTCTTCATTGATTTTGATTAACGTGGGTTCTTGATGTTTGCGTGTGCAGCAGCAAGTCTAGCAATTGGAACTCTGAAAGGTGAACAAGAGACATAAGTCAATCCGATTGAATGACAGAATTCAACAGAGAGTGGATCTCCACCATGTTCGCCACAGATACCAAGCTTCAAGTCTGGTCTGGTTTGCTTACCAAGTTTGCATGCCATATCCATCAATTTACCAACACCTTTAGTGTCGATGTGAGCAAATGGATCGCTTGCGAAAATCTTCTTTTCATAATAGTCGCCAAGGAACTTGCCAGCATCGTCTCTGGAGAATCCAAAGGTCATCTGAGTCAAGTCATTGGTACCAAAGCTGAAGAATTCTGCTTCTTTAGCAATGTCATCGGCCATGATGGCAGCTCTTGGAATTTCAATCATCGTACCGACTGAATATTCAAGTTCAACGCCAGCATCCTTGATGATCTTGTTGGCAGTTTCAACAACGATGTCTTTGACATATTGGAGTTCTTTTAATTCACCCACAAGTGGGATCATAATTTCAGGAACAACCTTCATGCCTTCTTTATTCACCTGAATGGCTGCTTCAATGACAGCACGTGTCTGCATCACAGCAATTTCAGGATAAGTGACAGATAGACGTACACCACGATGACCTAACATTGGGTTGGTTTCATGAAGGTCATTGATGGTCTTGGAAAGTTCTTCATACGATAAATTCATTTCTTTTGCGAGAGCTCTAATATCAGATTCAGCAGTTGGAACGAATTCGTGTAGCGGTGGATCCAAATAACGGATGGTCACGGCATAACCCTTCATTTCCTTATAGAGTCCGATGAAATCTTCTCTTTGCATTGGAAGAAGTTTAGCCAGTGCTTTTTCTCTTTCAGCAACATTCTTCGCAACAATCATTTCACGGACTGCTGGAATTCTGTCTGCTTCAAAGAACATATGTTCAGTACGGCAAAGACCAATGCCTTGCGCACCATAATTGTATGCAACACGTGCATCTCTTGGATTGTCAGCATTTGCTCTCACTTGGAGTGCTCTGAACTTGTCAGCCCATCCCATGAGAATACCGAAATCACCCGAAACAGTTGCATCTTGAGTTTCAACTTTTTGACCATAAACCTTACCTGTTGAACCATCGAGTGAAATCCAGTCGCCTTCTTTGAAGATTTCGCCGTTAACTTCGAAATACTTCTTCGATTCGTATACATGGACTGAACCAGCGCCTGCAACACAGCATGTACCCATACCACGTGCAACAACCGCTGCGTGTGAAGTCATACCGCCTCTGGATGTAAGAATACCAGAAGAAACGATCATACCTTCAATATCTTCAGGTGAAGTTTCCTGACGTACTAAGACAACAGGAAGACCATCTTTTGCTTTTAATTCTTTTGCTCTTTCCGCTGTGAAGCATACACGACCTGTTGCTGCACCTGGAGATGCATTCAAGCCAGTAGCAATCACTCTTGCTGCCTTTAAAGCTTTAGGATTGAACTGTGGGTGAAGAAGTGCATCAAGTTGAGAAGGTTCAACTTTGAGAACTGCTTCTTTTTCTGTCAATACGCCTTCTTTAACAAGATCGATGGCAATCTTTAATGCAGCTTGTGCAGTTCTCTTACCATTTCTTGTTTGAAGCATGTAGAGTTTACCTCTTTCGATGGTGAACTCCATATCTTGCATATCACGATAATGCGCTTCAAGTTTCTTCGAAATATTGAAGAATTGTTCGTAAAGCGCTGGATTGTCTTTCTTTAATTCAGCAATCGGTTTGGGTGTACGAATACCGGCAACAACATCTTCACCTTGTGCGTTAAAGAGGTATTCACCATAAAGTTCATTGGTTCCATCCGATGGGTTTCTAGAGAATGCGACACCTGTACCGGAGTCTTCACCCATGTTACCAAACACCATGCCTTGTACGTTGACTGCAGTACCCCATTCATAAGGAATGTGGTTAAGTCTTCTGTAGGTATTGGCACGTGGATTGTCCCAGGATCTGAAAACTGCTGTGATGGCTTCAATCAGCTGAACTTTTGGATCTTGAGGGAATTCTTCGCCTTTGAGTTCATGATACTTAACCAAGAACTGTGAAACAAGTTTCTTCAAGTCGTTTGCATCGAGTTCAGTGTCGAGTTCAACATGCTTTTGGTGCTTCATTTCTTCAAGCAGATGTTCGAAATTGCTCTTGTCAATTTCCATAACAACGTCAGCAAACATTTGAATGAAACGACGATAAGAGTCGTAAGCAAAACGTGGGTTGTTGGTCAATTGAGCTAGACCTTCAACTGAAACGTTGTTCAAGCCTAAGTTTAAGATGGTATCCATCATACCAGGCATTGAGGCTCTTGCACCGGAACGTACGGAGACTAAGAATGGATCTTTAGGATCTCCAAACTTCTTGCCTGCTTCTTTTTCTGTCACTTCTAATGCTTGATAAATCTGTTTGATGATTTCGGGAGCGATTACTTTCTTTTTAGCATAGTAATCATTGCAGGCTTCCGTCGTCACGGTAAATCCTTGGGGCACGGGCATTCCAAGCGAAGTCATATCCGCCAGGTTCGCACCTTTACCACCGAGAAGGTTCTTCATTGAAGCATTACCTTCTTTGAATAAATACACGTATTTAGTCATTGTGATTTCCTTTCTTTTATAGAATCATCTCTATTATATATGATTTCGTTTCTTTATGAAACTTTTTTAACCAGATTATAAAGCTCATTCTTGGGACGCTTTTGTCCGACTACATTCGAGAATGGTAAATGAACCATGCGTGAATCTCGAACTCCAACACAAACACCATAGATGTCATCGTTTAAGAGTTCTACAGCATAGGTTCCCATTCTAGATCCGAGTATACGGTCTTCTGGACAGGGTGATCCACCTCTTTGAATATAGCCTAATACCGTAGCTCTAGAACTAAACCCTGACTTCTCGGTAATTTCTGATGCGAAATCATGAACATTCACTTGATTCTCAGTGATGACAATGATGGCATGTCTTCTACCATCAGCCTTATGTTTTTTCAAGCGTTCAATGATTTTCTCTTTATTGATGGGATTTTCAGGTGTGATGATGAACTCAGCACCTCCACAAATTCCAGCGAAAAGTGCTAAATCTCCACAATGTCTACCCATCACTTCGACAATAGAACATCTTTGATGTGATGCTGATGTATCTCTTAATTTATCAATAGCATCAACAATCGTTTCCACTGCAGTTTGAAATCCGATGGTAAAATCGGTTCCTGCGATGTCATTATCAATCGTTCCAGGAAGTCCAATGGTTTTTAATCCCATCTTGGCAAGGTCCATTGCTCCACGATACGTACCGTCACCACCGATGACAATCAGTGCTTCAATACCTCGAGCGAGTAAATTATTGACTGCTTTTTGTCTGACTTCTTCTTTTAAAAAATCTTGAGATCTTGACGTTCCAAGAAACGTGCCACCTTTCGATAGCATGCCTGATACACTGTCGTGATTTAGAAGAATCAAATCATCGTTGATCATGCCTTGATAACCGTCTTTAATGCCATAAACTTCATGTCCATAGAGAATGCCAGCACGAACAACTGCACGAATGGCAGCATTCATTCCTGGTGCATCTCCACCTGATGTCAAAACAGCGATTTTCATCTTTTTATAACCGTCCTTGCTTCGTATGACATATTCCTTTCTAATTATAACACAACCCACTTTCAATTTCATTGAGGAACTGCGAAAATGTTGATCAGTGAAAACGATTTTATAACTGATTTCATTGGTAAGAACTGAAATTATGGTAAAATGGTTTTTGGAAAATAAAAAAATAAAAACGGAATGGTGAATCTATGAAAAACTTAGTCGGTGCGGCTCTCCTTGGACAATCCGGAGGACCAACCAGTGTCATCAATGCCAGTGCGGCTGGTGTCTTCATCGAAGCTTTGAAACAGGAAAACATTACTGAAGTCTATGGTGCTATCCATGGTGTCAAAGGGATATTGAATGAAGATTTTTATGATATTGCAAAGGAAGATTTAGAAGAATTGTATTTGCTTAAGAATACACCTTCTTCATCGATTGGTAGTGTACGTTACAAATTAAAGGATCCTAAAAAAGATTCAAGTGAGTATCAACGCTTACTAGATGTTTTTAAGAAATATAACATCCGTTATTTCTTCTATAACGGAGGTAATGACTCTATGGATACTTGCAATAAGATTTCTAAGTTTTTCAAGAAGTCTGGATATGATTGCAATGTCATGGGTGTTCCAAAGACAATTGATAACGATTTGAATGCAACTGACCATTCTCCAGGATATGCAAGTGCTGCAAAATATGTCGCAACGACAATGATGGAACTTTATCATGACGCAACCGTCTATGATACCAAGCAAGTCACGATTGTTGAAGTGATGGGGAGAAATGCAGGTTGGTTAACAGCTGCTGCTGCACTCGCACAATATAAGGGTCAAGGTCCAGATTTGATATATCTTCCTGAAGTTCCATTTGATATCGAACAATTCTTCTCTGCTGTTGAACGTTTGATTAAAGAAAAAGGAAAAGTCATTGTTGCTGTTTCTGAAGGCATTAAAACCAAAGAAGGCAAATACATTCCAGAAATGTATCAAGAATTGAAACGTGATGCATTCGGTCATGCTCAACTCGGGGGTACTGCTCAAGTTCTAGCTGAGCAGGTTGCAAATCGTATTGATGTCAAAGTCAGAGCCATTGAATTCTCACTCATCCAAAGATCTGCAGCTCATCTTGCATCCAAAGTGGATGTTGAAGAAGCATTCAACGCTGGTAAAAAGGCTGTTCAAGCAGCGGTTCGTGGAACAACGGATAAGATGGTCGGGTTTAAGCGCATCAGTTCAAATCCTTATAAGATTAAATACGTGCTTCTTCCACTGAAACTCGCAGCAAATACCGAACAAAAAGTTCCCCTAGAATGGATTCTTCCTGAAGGTAAGGGATTGACACAAGCATTTATTGATTATGCTCTACCTCTCATTCAAGGTGATTCGAAGGCTAAGCTTGAAGATGGTCTACCCAGATTCGCGAAATTAAAGAAGATTAGAGTACCTAAGAAATAGTCATTTCAAGAGACGCAAAACGATGCGTCTCTTTTTTTCATCCAACCTTTTGAATTATCAAGTATAATGAAAGAAAACATCACAAGTGAGGTGCTTTACATGGCGTTTTTGAATGCATGGTGGCTTTATGCAGTCGTTGGCATCATTTTTGTCTATATTTTATTACAGTCATCGATTTTTTTGATGAAAGCAATCCAAAGAGCGAGAGAACTCAAATTTACCAATGAACAGATTCGAAAGACCATCACATCGTCGATGGTATTTTCGATTGCTCCTTCAGCAGCCATATTAATTGGCCTAGTAACATTGAGTAAAATCATCGGACCAGCACTTGCTGCTATGAGACTTGGCACTTTAGGTGCTGTAACTTATGAATTGCCAACCTCATTATTGGTACTTGAAAGTTTTGGTTTAAATTCAGGTGATCTATTGAATACAAATGTTGTTGTCACCATCATTTGGGTGCTCACATTTGGTTGTATTCCTCCACTGCTCATCATTCCTTTTTTCTATAAAAAAATGAGTGGAAAAATGAAGGCTGTCAAGGAAAAGGATAGTCGTTGGAATTCTATTTTAATGGATGCACTATTCATTGGTATGATTTCAGCATTTGTGGGATTTGTGCTTGCTCCAAGAACAGTTTCTGGAGAAACCTATATTTCGTTACTTGCCATTTTAGTGTTACTTTCATCCATGGCACTGATTGTGATTTTTGGACTACTTCTTAAAAAATTCAAATGGGAATGGTTAAGAAATTATGCACTCCCTTTATCGATGGTCATTGCAATGGCACTCGCCATTGTTTATGCTGGATTGGGGGTTAGATAACATGAGAACCTATCAAGATCAGATTCATTTTGAAGGAAGATACTGGATGCTCGGTGCACTTGCACTCTTCATCTCAGTTCCATTCATTTTAAGTTTAGTCACTGGTGTATGGCCAACATTCCAAGAGTTCTTACCCGGATTTATAGCAACCATCACAGTCTTCTGGCCTGTCACAACCATTGAAGTCTTCACATTCACTCCAATGCTTGGTGTGGGATCAAGTTATATGGCTTTTGTCACAGGTAATCTCACTTCTTTGAAAGTACCTGCAGCTTTGAATGCTCAAGATGCACTCGGTGTTGAAAAAGGGTCGGAAGAAGGCGATGTGATTTCGACAATCGCTGTGGCATCTTCAAACATCATCACAACCCTCATCATTCTCACCGGTGCTCTATTGATCATACCACTCACACCCATTTTGGAATTAGAAGCTGTGAAACCTGCATTTGACAATGTGATTCCTGCACTCTTCGGAGCACTTGGATTTGTCTATATCAGTAAGCGTTGGAAAATAGCGCTTGTTCCACTCATTTTCATGGCGCTCTTCTTCTTATTTGTTCCAGGCAGTTCAGGTCTGGTAGGCATCATGGTTCCTGTAGGTGTTGTGATTTCGTTGACTATTGCAAGAATACTTTATAAGAAGGAGATGATTCGATGAATCCCTGGCTCCATCTCTTATGGATCCCATTGTTCATTCTCATCGTTATCATTTATAAAACCATACGATTTCAACCTATCAACCATCCCACGATGAGAAAAAAACATGAAATTGATGAGAAACATGCCATCCTTTCATTGTCTGAAATGATTCAACTGAAAACTGTATCCAGTGACAATCCGGACTTGATAGATCCTGTTGAATTTAGAAAATTTAAAGACTATTTGGTCAGTCGTTTTCCACAGGTGTCCAAACACTCATCAGTTCAAGAAATCAGCACGGGAATCCTCTTTAAAATCACTGGGAAAAGTGATTTAGAACCTACAGTATTCATGGCACATTTTGATGTCGTTCCAGCATCTGGAACATGGAATGAAGATCCATTTTCAGGGCGTATCTCCACAACAACGGTATATGGTAGAGGAGCACTCGATACCAAGAGCAGTTTGAATGCCATCATGGAAGCAATTGAACATGCATTACACCATGGAAAAGTATTCAAGAATGACCTTTATTTGGCTTTCTCAGGCGATGAAGAGACTTTAGGACATGGTGCACCTGCCATCATGAATGAATTGAGAAAAATGGGTGTTAAGCCTGCTCTTGTTTTAGATGAAGGTGGCGCAATTGTCTCAAAAATGTTTCCCGGTGTTCAATCAAAGGCAGCAGTTGTTGGCATTGCAGAAAAAGGATTTTTAAACATACGATTAATCGCTAAATCCAGTGGTGGTCATGCATCAACACCACCGAAAGATACTCCAGTAACCTTGTTATCTAAAGCCGTTGTCAAACTCAATCAAAGCAAGATTTTTAAACTCAAAATGACAACCCCAGTCCGTGAACTTTTTAAAGCACTTGCACCTCATTCCACATCACTTCCAATCAAAGTTTTATTTGCAAATTTATGGCTGTTCTTACCTGTTGTGAAGTTGATTGCAAAACTTTCGGGTGGTGAATTCTTATCGATGTTTAAAACCACTCAAGCGTTCACACTTGCCAGTGGATCAGAAGCCATCAATGTCTTACCTGCAGTAGCAACGATTGGGATTAATTACCGTCTTAGACCTGATGAGACATCAGATCAAGTCATCAAGAATATTCGAAAAGTAATTAATAATGATTTGATTGAAATTGAAGTATTGAGTAAATCTGAAGCAACCAAATCTTCTTTGATTGATGAATCATTTGATTTGATCGAAAAGGCAATTCATCAGACATGGCCTGATGTACTTGTAGCACCCTATCTGATGGTAGCAACCACTGATTCAAGACATTATCATGAAATAAGCGATCATGTGTATAAGTTTTCACCGATGGATGTATCCAAACTCGACTTGAAGAAAATTCATGGTGTTGATGAAGATATCAGTATTGAGAATATTGTCAATGGTGTGAATTTCTACCTGAATCTAATCGAATATTTATAGTCATTAAGTCCTTGGGAAACCAAGGATTTTTTTGATTGTTATAAAGCAAAAAGGCTGATGATTTTCACATCAGCCTTTGTTGATTCATTATGACTAGTTGTTATTCTTGATGAGAGAAATGAGTGAAGCTCTCTTGATTCTAAATGGAGCAAATGCTTCGAAATCAGATGGTGCTAGTTGTGCCATGAGCAATGGTTGTGCTTGAACGAGTTCATCAACAATGTAGTAAATGATTGTGTTCGAGTTATCAAAGAGTAAATCAGCATCTGCATCAGACATGCTCAGGATAGCTCCAATTGTAATACCACCTAGATCAAGTACGCTTGCAATACCTAAAACTTCCATTCCATCGACAACACCTTGCATTTCTGTACGTTTAATATCATCATTCACTGCAGTTGGATCGTAGTTCAC